>NZ_JAELTV010000050.1 GCF_016429005.1 Pedobacter sp. ASV19 | reverse complement strand
CCCCCCCCCCCCCCCCCCCCCCCCCCCCCCCCCCCCCCCCCCCCCCCCCCCTTTTAGATGTGTATAAGAGACAGCCATGATCCAACGCAGTTGAACAGGCAAGGGAATGATGTGGGAACACAATATCGTTCTGCTATTTTCTATCACAATGCCGCACAGAAAGACAAAGCTGTCTATTATGTTAATAAACTCAATGCGGAAAAAGTTTATAAAAACAAAATTGTAACACAAGTGGTACCTTTTAAAGTTTTTTATAAAGCAGAAGATTATCATCAGGACTATTTCAGCCAAAACGGCAATGAACCCTATTGTAAATATGTGATACAGCCTGAACTTGAAAAGTTTAAAAAGGTATTTAAAGATAAAATCAAAAATAAATGATCAGGCCATGAAACCATTCATTTTAATCACAGCCTTGTGCTTACTGTCTTTTACGGGTGTTTATGCACAACACCTGAAATCTTCTAAAGGCCACGAAAATAATCCTTATTATTCCAATACAGATACGAAGTCAATAAAGGTTTCCAATGCGGTATGGAAAAAGATCCTATCGCCTGAATTGTATGCTGTTGCCCGGGAACAGGCAACAGAACAGCCATTTACCGGGCAATACTGGAACCAGGAGGCTAAAGGAACTTATTATTGTGCAGTTTGTGGAAATGTATTGTTTAAATCGGATGCTAAATTTTCCAGTACTTGTGGCTGGCCAAGTTTTTTTGAACCCATAGGAAAGAAAAGTGTGATGTATAGGGAAGACAATTCGCATGGCATGCAGAGAACTGAAGTACTTTGTGCCAGATGCGGATCTCATCTAGGACACATCTTTGATGATGGACCTCCGCCAACCGGCAAAAGATTTTGTATGAATTCCATTTCTCTGGATTTTGAACCGGACAAATAAGATTTGCGGATTTAACCGGGCTTATTTTTAATGCTTAGGAAAGCCGTCAAAGCGGCAAGAAGGGCCAGTCCTGCAGCTACTTTCATGATCTTCCCATAGGCCTTAATAAAGCTGGTTTGATAAACTGTTTTTATTTGTTTTTTAGCTGATGCGGGGAGATCTGGTGGCACTTGAGCGTCTCCCAGATTAATGGCCTGGCCGAGAATGACCTGCTTCTGCTGTGGGCGAAGAGGGAGGCTGATCAGTTCTTTTTGCAATGCTCCTGTAAAGAACAAAACCGCCAGAGCACCAAGAATCGCATTTGCAAACACGCCTGATATCCTTGAAATAGCATTATTTATACCAGATGCGGTTCCGGAAAATTGATCACTTACCGCACCCATTACTGCTGCGGTAAGTGGAGCAACAGTAAGTGACATGCCAAATCCAAAAACAAGTATTCCGGGGAAAAAACTGATCCAGTAATCTGAGGCACCTCGGGTCTGCCCCACAAAAGACAGCATCAATAATCCCGCCCCGGCAAGAAACGGTCCGGTAATCAGAAATAAACGGGGCCCATATTTATCTGCCAGACTACCAGCAAATCGAGCATTCACGACCATGAAAATGGTGAATGGAAGAAAGGTCAGTCCGGATTGAAGCTGGGTATAGCCTTGTATCTGAACCATGTTTAAAGAAAGGAATAACATTCCCGCACCGAGTCCGGCATAAAGGAAAAAAGTCAGCAGATTGGTCCCGCTAAATATTCTACTTTGGAAAAGACGCAATGGCATCATTGGATGGGGGCTTTTATATTCTATAAAAACAAAGACCAATAATAGTATTAGACCCGCTGTGATAGAGCCACAGCCCTGTATATGATTGAAACCTACAGCTGGGACACGCAGAAATCCGAAAGTGAGCAGGGCAAGACCTAAAGCAATCGCTATTGCACCTTCAAAATCGAGTTTTTTTGGGCTGGTCTTGTCTTTTGTTTCCCGTACTTTAAAGGTTAAAATAAGCAGTACAAGAACCCCGATAGGTACATTGATGAAAAATATATAACGCCATAAACCAGCATCAGCCAGGGCACCCCCAAGTGCAGGACCGCCCATGGTGACTAATGTGGTTGCGGCAGACCAGGTTCCAATGGCTTTACCTCTTTCTTTTTCCTGGATAGAGGAGGATATAATGGATAAGCTCCCCGGAATCATAAAAGCGCCGCCTATGCCTTGTATAACTCTCAGGATGATCAGCATAGGAGCTGAAGAGGAAATTCCACAGGCAGCCGAGCCTAGAATAAAAATAAAAATTCCGCCCATGAAAATTTTCTTGCGGCCAAAGTGATCTCCCATGGTGCCGCCAATCAGGATCAATGCGGCAAGCATAAGCAAGTATGCATTGAGTATCCAGAACAAGTCAGGTCCGGATGCATGCAGGCTTTGCTGTAGGGAAGGTAAGACCACATTTAAGGCAGTAGCATCTATAAATGCCATAGCGGAGGCCATTATGGTAGAAGCCATTATCCATTTGCCTTCTGTGCTTTGAAGTGCTACTGTTGCCATAACCGCTTGGTTTATTTCATTTATTAAATATACTTAATTATCCAGATCCTGATATCATCTGCATACCTTCTTCATACCATGTTCGCAAAAAAGTACTTTAACCCATGTTTGTATGAGGTTTATGCGAAGAAAGTAGGAAGATATGTGAAGGAAGGCGACCCTTTGTCTTGTGTATCCCGTACTGAGATTCTGTGGCTGTAAAATAGCATCCTGTTTTAAGTCCTATTTTTATTAAATTCTTGTTAAATTGGTTACGGATACGTAACTTTGCAATCTCAAAACTGAGAAAAGCCTAACTGCGGATGGCAGAAAGGCTTTTAAATTTTTAAAGACAACCCAAATGCTGAATTTTGTTCTCTTTGGCCCACCGGGTGCAGGCAAAGGCACCCAATCTGAAAAATTAATTGATAAATATCAGTTAATCCACATCTCTACCGGTGACCTTTTTAGGGCACATATTAAAAATCAATCTCCACTAGGTCAAAAAGTGAGTCAGCTTATTGCAGACGGACAACTTGTTCCGGATGAAATTACGATTGCAATGCTGGAAGAGGAAGTGGATAAGAACCCTGAAGCAAAAGGATTCATTTTTGATGGTTTTCCGCGGACGGTTCCTCAGGCACAGGCCCTGGATGAATTTTTAGAAAGCAAAGGCAGTAGTATTGCAGGTGTAATTGCCCTGGATGTAGATCAGGAAGAATTGACGAAAAGAATTGCCCAGCGTCAAAAAGAAACAGGTAGAGTGGATGATCAGGCTGATAAACTGCAGAAACGTATTGAAGAGTATTTTAACAAGACCATTCATGTTTTGCCTTATTATGAGGCGCAGGGAAAATTGAGTAAAGTAAATGGTATCGGAAAAATTGATGATATCTTTGCAAACCTGTCTACTGTTATTGATCAGTATTAATAAAAATATTTGTTTAAATAGCGGGACAGATTTAAGTTCTTCCCGCTATTTTTATTTATAATGAAATCGTCAGAAGAAATTCTGACTCAAATAAAAAGATTATGTCGCAAGGTTCGAATTTTGTAGATTATGTTAAAATATGCTGCCGTTCTGGTAAGGGAGGGGCAGGTTCTGCACATTTACACCGCGATAAAAAGACGGCGATGGGTGGACCAGATGGTGGTGATGGTGGCCGTGGGGGGCATATTATCTTAAGGGGTAATACGCAGTTCTGGACCTTGTTACACTTAAAATACCGTAAACATATTATTGCTGAAGACGGTGGTTGCGGCTCCAGCGGACTTTCTTCTGGTAAATTCGGAAAGGATGAAATTCTGGATGTTCCCCTGGGAACAATTGCAAAAGATGCAGAAACAGGCGAGGTATTATTTGAGATTACGGAAGAAGGAGAAACCAAAATCCTGACTCCCGGAGGCCGCGGCGGATTGGGTAACTGGCATTTTAAAACGCCTACACTGCAAACTCCGCGTTTTGCACAACCAGGCGAGCCGGGAATTGAGAGATGGATGGTTTTGGAATTGAAAGTCCTGGCGGATGTAGGTTTAGTGGGGTTCCCAAATGCTGGTAAATCGACCTTACTTTCTGTGTTGTCTGCTGCTAAACCGGAAATTGCGGATTATCCTTTTACCACATTGGTACCTAATCTGGGGATTGTTTCTTACAGAGGCGGTAAATCTTTCGTTATGGCAGATATTCCAGGGATTATTGAAGGCGCATCTAAAGGGAAAGGCTTGGGCTATCGTTTTTTACGTCATATTGAACGGAATTCTGTTCTTCTGTTTATGGTACCTGCAGATACCACCCGTTCGATTAAAGAAGAGTATGAGATCCTGAAAAAAGAATTACAGGAATACAATCCTGAACTCATGCAAAAGCCTCATTTGCTTGCGGTAACCAAGGCAGATATGCTGGATGAAGAACTTGTGGCAGAGATGAAGAAAGAGTTACCAGAACATATTCCATCTATATTTATCTCTTCGGTAGCACAGAAGGGACTTACGGAACTCAAGGATATGCTTTGGAAAGCAATAGACCCCGAATAACATAATTTATTTCCAATATGAAATAATCCACCCCATTTTGATAGGGTGGATTTTTTTTGTCAAAAATTCAGGAAGAAATAATTCGGCTTTTTGGCTCAGTGAGACTTGGTTTTTCAGATTTTGTATGTGGCAGGCATTCCTTTTGAATAGAGCAGAAGATCAAATTATATTCAAATGGAAAATCAATTGATCTTTGTACGGATCGCAACTATAAACGACATCAGGTATGTTGATGAAATCATAAAAGAAACTGAGGCCTCTGCTCTGGCCAGGGGGACTGGAATTGCCAAACGTTCACCTGAATCTTTATCAAAAAAAATCTGTGAAGGCAAGGCGGTGATTGCAGTGACAAGTAGAGGTGTTTGGGCAGGATTTGCCTATTTTGAAGTATGGGATGGGGGAAGATTTGTATCCAATTCCGGCTTGATTGTAGCGCCGGCTTTCAGAAATTGTGGCGTGGCGCGTGCCATTAAAGAAAGGGTGTTTCTGGTTTCCAGAAGAACCTATCCTGAAGCAAGAATTTTTAGCATTACTTCAGGATTAACCGTTATGAAAATGAACTCCAGTTTGGGTTTTCAACCTGTTACCTTTTCAGAAATCGCGCAGGCGCCTGATTTCTGGGAAGGTTGCAAGAGTTGCGTTAACTATGATGTTCTGGAAAGGAAGGGGAAATGCAATTGTCTCTGTACGGCGATGCTCTTTGATCCGATGGTTTCTGCAACTCAATCAGCTGTTGCGCAAAATGTATCTGTTCAACGGTAATTTTTATGGACTTAAGAAAAAATTAAATGGATCTAATGGAAAATAAGCCATGTTTGGTTCTGAAAGAAGAAGATATAGAAAAACCTGTGTTTTTAAATTCAATGGTCTTAAACTGCATATCAGATGGACGTAAGCGGCATAATACCGGAAATAAAGATAATCATGCAATTTGTGAAGCGATAGAAGATATTCATTGGTTTTGTACCTATATCTTCCCTATAGAAGGAAATTTGCCAGATCCGGTGAAAATGACCGTTTTAGAAATTGAGACGCTGCCATTGGATCATGCAGCACCATGTACTTGTATTTTTAAGGTGGAGATTAGGTTTACCCCTAGCTATAATCGCAGAGAAATTTTGAACACCGTCAGAAATCATGTTTTCTGTCAGTTTATGGTGGAGCTAGAATGATAAATGATCAGTCTTCAGCTTTAAATTCAAATTATATTTTGATAAATATTAATGCTTAATATTGCTTAAATTATCAGTTTATGCAGAATACCGTTCTAATTATAGACGATGAAAAGAAGATTTGCAGTCTTTTGGCGCGCATTATAGAACTCGAGGGCTTTAGGGTTTTTCAGGCGGCTACTGGAAAGGAAGGGTTGAAACTTCTTGCCAATCAGGAAATTGATGTGGTGATCAGCGATGTGAAATTGCCTGATATTAATGGCGTAGAGCTGGTTAAACAGATTAAAAAATTAAGGCCTTACACTGAGGTGATCAATCTGACGGCTTTTGGTACCATTCAGGATGGGGTAATGGCCATGAGGAATGGGGCCTTTGACTATATCACCAAAGGAGATGATAATGATAAGATCATTCCATTGGTGTATAAAGCTATGGATAAGGCCAAATTGCAGCTTCGGGTATATGAGTTGGAGAATAAGGTGAGCCGCCAGTACAATTTTAATGCAATTCTGGGGCAGTCAAAGGCCATCAAAGAAGCACTGGAGCTGGCCAGGAAGGTAGCGTCAACAGATACTACGGTATTGCTCCTTGGGGAAACAGGTACAGGTAAGGAGGTTTTCGCACAGGCTATTCATTATGAAAGTTTGCGGAACCTGAAACCTTTTGTAGCGGTAAACTGTAGCGGCTTTAACCCTGAACTACTGGAGAGCGAGCTTTTCGGCTATAAGGAGGGGGCCTTTACCGGTGCACTAAAAGATAAAAAGGGTTTACTGGAAGAGGCCAATGAAGGAACCCTGTTTTTAGATGAAATTGGGGAGATGAACCTGGACTTGCAAGCTAAATTACTTCGGGTGCTGGAAAACCAGACTTATATTAAGGTGGGCGATACACAGACCAAGAAGGTAAATGTCCGGATTATTGCAGCAACAAACCGAGACCTGAAGGAAGAAGCAGAAGTTGGGAAATTCAGGCTGGACTTGTATTACAGGCTTTCTGTTTTTTCTATTGAGTTACCTCCTCTAAATCAGCGCAAGATAGACATTCCTTTGATTGCCAAACATTATCTGAAAGAATTTGCTGCCAAGGTAAATAAACCTGATTTTACAATGGAAGACGATTTTGTTCATCTTTTACAGCAGCATTCCTGGAAAGGCAATATCAGAGAACTAAAAAACGTAATGGAACGGGTGGTGATCCTGGCCGATACTCAGGTGTTAACAGCCAGCCTGCTGCCTTATGAATTTCATGTAAATAGTACCAAAGATGACTCCATGAGTATGGAGGCCATAGAAAAACAACACATCATCAAAGTGCTCAAATTTACCAGGGGAAATAAAACAGAGACTTCCCGCTTGCTGGGCATAGGATTGACCACGCTGTACCGGAAGATGGAGGAGTATAAAATTAGCTAATTTTATATTGCCTTTTTCAATATGATAAAAACCCTTCCATTTTGGAAGGGTTTTTTGCGTTTAAGAAAGTTCCGAAAATAATTGTTTGACGTTTTGTGTCTGATAATCAGTATATTGTATAAGTTTCTCCTAAGTGTGGTATACAGATTGGTTATTGGTCTTAAAAATATACAACTATGGTCACATTTATTCTTCTTTTAGCCCTGTTTGCCTTTTGCTGGGTGTTTTATAAATCAATCGACTGGTTCGAAAAAATCTAAATCACATGATCGCATTATTCATCATCGCAATTGCCGTATTCCTGTACATGGTTTACGTCTTAATTAAACCCGAAAAATTTTAAAATCGCTTTTCAACAATTAAAAAATGAACACTGAATTATTTGGAATCATAGCAACCTACCTGCTAACGGTAGTTTTGGCTATCCCTCTGGGAATTTACCTTTCCAAGGTATTTGCCGGAGAAAAGGTCTGGACGGACTTTCTAAAACCCCTGGAGAACGGAATTTATAAACTTTCAGGCATCAATATTAAAGAGCAGATGAACTGGAAACAGCATATGAAAGCATTGATGACCATTAACCTGGTTTGGCTGGTGTATGGTTTCTTTGTGTTGCTTCAGCAGGATAAACTGCCACTAAATCCGGATGGTAATCCAGGAATGTCACCTGATCTGGCCTTTAATACGGTCATTAGCTTTGTGGTGAACTGTAACCTGCAGCATTATTCTGGAGAATCTGGCGTAAGTTACCTCACTCAGCATTTTGTATTGATGTTCCTGCAGTTTGTGAGTGCAGCCACCGGGATTGCAGCAGCTGTGGTTTTCTTTAAAGCATTCAGAGATAAAACAACAACCGCTCTTGGTAACTTCTGGGAGTTCTTTGTGAAATCTATTACCCGTTTATTGCTTCCGCTTTCTGTTTTAATGGGGCTTATAATGGCGTTTAGTGGTACGCCCACCAGTTACCAGGGTAAAGACCAGTTTATTTCCCTGCAGGGAGATACTGTACATGTATCAAGAGGTCCTGCCGCCGGATTTATTGCCATTAAACATTTGGGTACTAATGGAGGTGGATGGTTTGGTGTTAATTCTGCACATCCTTTGGAAAACCCAAATTACCTGACCAATATGGTGGAAATGATTGCACAGGTAATTATTCCTATAGCGATGGTGATTGCCTTTGGGTATTTTATCCGCCGCAAAAAGCTGGCCTGGATGATCTTTGGGGTAATGACCATTGGTATGTTAATGCTGTTGTTTCCAACGTTGAGCAGCGAGCTTGGTGGTAATCCGGCTATTGCGAAAATGGGGGTGTCGCAGGCAACTGGCGCCATGGAAGGTAAAGAGGTGCGTTTCGGACCTACAGCATCGGCTTACTGGAGTACTGTAACTACCATTATTTCTACGGGCTCTGTAAATAGTATGCACGATAGCGGAATGCCTTTAACTGGTTTATGGCAGCTATTGGGTATGATGATCAACTCTTTTTATGGAGGTTGTGGTGTCGGTATGCTGAACTATTTTATTTATCTGATTATTGCAGTGTTTATTTCTGGTTTGATGGTTGGGCGTACGCCAGAATTCCTGGGCCATAAGGTGGAAGCCAGAGAGGTGAAGATTGCTGCGTTAATTACCTTGCTTAGCCCCTTTCTGATTCTTGCAGGTACGGCCATTGCGGCTTATGTATTTACCAATCATGGTGGTGCAGCCTGGGCTGTTCAGCCTAAGACCTGGTTAAACAATCCTGGTTTCCATGGGTTCTCAGAGATGTTGTATGAAATGACCTCTTCGAATGCCAATAACGGTTCTGGTTTTGAAGGACTGGGTGATGGCAATACATTCTGGAATGTTTCTACAGGCTTTGTATTGTTGCTGGGCAGGTTCCTTCCTATTATAGGCCCTGTAGCGATTGCTGGCTTATTGGGTGCCAAGAAATTTATCCCTGAATCAGCGGGTACTTTAAAAACCGATACGTTGACATTTAGCTTGATGACCTTTGCGGTGATCCTGGTTTTGAATGCCCTTTCTTATTTCCCTGCATTGGCCTTAGGTCCTTTGGCAGAGTATTTTACCTTATTTAAATAACAAAAATGAAAACCTCAAATAAATTATTTGAACCTGCCTTGGTGCAAACTGCATTAAAACAATCATTTATTAAGCTGGATCCGCGGGTAATGGTTCGTAATCCGGTTATGTTTACAGTGGAAATAGGCACTATTGTGATGGCTTATGTAACTGTCTACTCCATAAATCATAGCGGACAGGGATCTGCATTGTATAATTTTATCATATTTCTGGTATTGCTGCTGACGGTACTGTTTGCAAATTTTGCAGAGGCCATTGCAGAAGCCAGGGGTAAAGCACAAGCAGATAGTCTTCGTAAAACCCGGGAGGAAACTCCTGCTAAACTGGTATTGGCCAATGGTTCTATTGAAATGCGTTCGTCCAGCCAGTTGAGAAAAGGTGATGTATTCTTTTGCGAAACAGGTGATATCATTCCAACAGATGGAGAAATCATAGAAGGTATTGCTACGATTGATGAATCGGCCATTACCGGAGAGTCTGCACCTGTAATCCGGGAGTCGGGGGGGGATAAGTCTTCTGTGACCGGAGGAACCAAAGTATTGTCCGATGAAATCAAGGTAAAGGTAAGTACCGAGCCGGGCGAAAGCTTTTTGGATAAGATGATTGCTTTGGTGGAAGGAGCTTCCCGTCAAAAAACGCCAAATGAGATTGCTTTGACCATTTTGCTGGCAAGTTTTACATTGGTGTTTATCATTGTCTGTGTAACGCTGAAGCCATTTGCTGATTATGCCAATACTCCAATTACCATTGCGGCTTTGATTTCGTTATTCGTATGTCTGATCCCAACCACAATCGGTGGTTTGCTTTCAGCTATAGGTATTGCGGGAATGGACCGGGCTTTGAGGGCTAATGTGATCACCAAGTCTGGTAAAGCTGTAGAAACTGCGGGCGATATTGACGTGTTGTTGCTGGATAAAACAGGTACCATTACCATCGGTAACCGTAAAGCAACTAACTTTCATCCCACTGAGGGAGTAAGTCCGAATACTTTTGTGGAGGCCTGTGTATTGAGTTCTCTTGCTGATGAAACTCCGGAAGGTAAATCCATTATCGAACTGGCCAGCGCAGATGGTCGGCCAGCTTTGCGTAAAGCCCCTGAGGGCGCTCAGTTCATTAAATTTACGGCTGAAACACGTTCCAGCGGAATAGATACTCCTGATGGCAGAAGAATTCGTAAGGGTGCATTTGATTCGATACGTAATATTGTAGAGAAAGCCGGAAATCATTTTCCTGCTGATATTGAAACCGAGGTAAAAAACATTGCTTCCAACGGAGGAACACCCTTAGTGGTTTCTGAAAATGAAAAAGCCCTTGGGGTGATTGAATTACAGGATATTATTAAACCAGGAATTAGTGAGCGTTTTGAGCGTCTGCGCAAAATGGGGGTTAAAACCGTAATGGTTACTGGGGATAATCCTTTAACGGCAAAGTATATTGCAGAAAAAGCAGGAGTAGATGATTTTATTGCTGAGGCGAAGCCGGAAGATAAAATGAACTACATCAAAGAGGAGCAAATGCAGGGGAAACTGGTGGCCATGATGGGAGACGGTACCAATGATGCGCCGGCTTTGGCTCAGGCAGATGTAGGTGTGGCGATGAACAGTGGAACACAGGCTGCAAAAGAGGCTGGGAATATGGTGGATTTGGATAATGACCCAACAAAGCTGATTGAGATTGTTGAAATTGGTAAGCAATTACTGATCACAAGGGGTACTTTAACCACTTTCTCTATTGCGAATGATGTGGCTAAATATTTTGCTATTGTACCGGCTTTGTTCATTGCTTCTATTCCGGCTTTGGAGAGTTTGAATATTATGGGACTGCATAGCCCCGAAAGTGCTATCCTGTCGGCAGTGATCTTTAACGCGATCATTATTCCGATTCTGATTCCACTGGCTCTAAAGGGGGTGGCTTACAAACCGATCGGCGCAAGTGCTTTGCTGAGAAGAAATTTATTTATTTATGGTTTGGGTGGTGTTATCGCTCCATTTATAGGGATTAAACTCATTGATTTGGCTGTTGGCCTGTTCGTTTAAAATTATATATATCATGAAAAAGTACTTATTACAATCTATACGTCTCACTGTGGTACTGTTGGTATTGCTATGTGGAGCTTATCCTTTATTTCTTTCTTTTGCTGGTGGTTTTTCCAAAGGTAAGGGAGGGGGAGAGAAGATCATGGTTGATGGAAAAGTGGTTGGTTACGCGCTGATTGGTCAGTCCTTTACGAAACCCCAGTATTTTTGGGGACGTCCTTCAGCGGTTTCTTATAATGCTGCGGGTTCGGGAGGCTCTAACAAAGCGGCTTCCAATCCTGACTATGAAAAGGATGTTCAGAACAGAGTGGATTCTTTATTGAAGTATCATCCTTACCTGAAAAAAGGGGAGATCCCTGCGGATATGGTTACCGCTTCAGGAAGTGGACTGGATCCGAATATTTCGGAGCAAGGCGCCGCTATCCAGATCAAACGGGTGGCTGAATTTAGAAAGCTCAATGAAAAAACCGTGGCTGATCTGGTGGCCCGAAATACAGAACATCCTTTATTTGGCCTTTTTGGGCCAAGCAAAGTGAATGTACTGAAATTGAATGTTGCACTGGATAATTTAAAGAAATAGAAAACATCCCAAGAGTTACCCGATCCTACGCGTTTGCCAAGTTGCAGGATCCGGGTAGCTCCATAGGACTTACACAACAATATTAATGAAACCATCCTGAGCTTCCAAATAAAATAACAACAGCTCATGATCGCTTCATTACTATTGAAAGACATAAAATATTAATGAAAAAAATAATCACATTAATTGCAGGATTAGCTGCAAGCGTCAATTTATTTGCACAGGAAGAATCAAAAGTGAAATTTTCAGGCTATGTAGAGGCCTATTATGGATACGATTTTAACAAACCTTCGGACAACAACAGACCGGGTTTTATTTACTCACATAACAGAAGCAATGAGGTGAATATCAATTTAGCTTATCTTAAAGGAGCCTACGATGACGGGAATATCCGGGCAAATGTCGCGGTAATGGCAGGTACGTACGCCAATGCAAATATGAGTGCGGAATCTGGTGTGCTGAAAA
Source organism: Pedobacter sp. ASV19 (assembly GCF_016429005.1). Lineage (GTDB taxonomy): Bacteria > Bacteroidota > Bacteroidia > Sphingobacteriales > Sphingobacteriaceae > Pedobacter. The sequence goes on along the minus strand of NZ_JAELTV010000050.1, from coordinate 13,064 downwards.
ATATTTATGAGGCCAATGCCGGTGTTAAATTGTCTAAGACGGCTAACTTATGGTTAGACGCAGGTATATTCTCTTCCCATATTGGATTTGAAAGTGCCATTTCGAAAGATTGCTGGGTATTGACCAGGAATATTTCTTCTGAGAATACACCTTATTTTGAGACAGGTGCAAAACTTAGTTATGCAACGGCCGATGGGCAATTCAGTGCTTCGCTTCTGTATTTAAATGGCTGGCAGCGGATCAGCAGACAGGATGGCAATCGTAAGCCTGCCGGTGGTGTCCAGCTGACCTGGAAGCCAACAGAAAAAATTACAGTGAACTATAGTAATTATTTGGGAAAAGAAGGTGCGGATTCTGTTGGTGTAACGAGACTGTATCACAATTTGTATGGAATCTTCCAACTGGATGAACAGTTTGGTGTGACCCTGGGGGTTGATTATGGTACCCAACAGACATCAAAGGGAAGCAGTACCCATAATCATGTTTTTGCACCGGTGGCGATTGCTCAGTATAAATTTGATCCGAAATGGGCTCTTGCAGGAAGAGTAGAGTATTATGATGATAAAAATGGAATATTCATAGCGACTGGAACGCCTCAAGGCTTCAAGACAACGGGGTATTCGCTAAATCTGGATTATGCACCTGTGAAAAATGCAGTGCTGAGGCTGGAAGGGAAATTATACAACAGTAAAGATAAGGTGTTTAAAAGGGATCAGGATTTGGTAAATTACAATGACCTGGTTACAGGGAGCATTGCGGTATCGTTCTAATACATAAATAAAAAAATAGCAGCATAAAGAAGCAAATTCTTCTTTATGCTGTTTTGAATAAGAAGAAAATGGAAGACAACAAAGAAGATTCTGTACGCAAGTTCCTTGAGCTGGTTAAAAAATCGAGACGGGGAAAACTGAAGATCTATATTGGCATGAGTGCTGGCGTAGGGAAAACGTATCGTATGCTACAGGAGGCTCATGCTTTGTTGAGGGGCGGGGTAAATGTTCAGATCGGGTATATCGAAACGCACAGGCGGGAGGAGACCCATGCTTTGCTGGACGGCCTGCCACTGATTCCAAGGAGAAAGATTTTTTACCGGGGTAAGGAACTGGAGGAAATGGATTTGAATTCCATTTTGAGTATCCACCCGGATGTTGTTATTGTAGACGAGCTGGCGCATACCAATGCAGAGGGCAGCAAGAATGCAAAGCGTTGGCAGGATGTATTCGATTTACTGGATGCGGGCATCAGTGTGATTTCTGCGGTGAATATCCAGCACCTGGAAAGTATTAATGAAGAGATAGAACATATTACGGGAGTTGCTGTTACAGAAAGGATACCAGATAAAATTCTGGAAATTGCTGATGAAATTGTCAATATAGACTTAACGGCAGATGAACTGGTTACCCGTTTAAAAGAAGGCAAGATCTACGATAAGAGCAAGATTGCGACAGCGCTCGGAAATTTCTTCCAGCCGGAAAGAATTTTGCAGCTAAGGGAGCTGGCACTGAAGGAAGTGGCCCATCAGGTAGAGCGAAAGGTAAGTTTGGAAGTGCCAAAGCAGATTAAATTAAGATCGGAACGCTTCCTGGCCTGTATTTCTTCGAATGCAGATACGGCCAAAGTAGTGATCCGTAAAACGGCAAGACTGGCTTCGTATTATCGTTCTCCATGGATCGTATTATATGTGCAGAGCAGCAATGAAAGCGGGGATAAAATTAAACTGGATAAGCAGCGCCATTTGATCAATAACCTGAAGCTGGCTACTGAACTTGGGGCAGAGGTTTTAAAGATAAAAAGTGACCAGGTGACACAGACGATTATAAAAGTTGCAGAAGAAAAAGAAATTACAACAATATGTATCGGAAAGCCGCATTTGAACCTCTTTCAGGTGATCATGCGAACAGCTATCTTTAACCAACTTTTGAGAAGCCTGGCCATGAAGGATACTGATCTGGTGATTTTGAGTTAACAGCAAAGAATAATTAATATCTATAATAATGAAGATTAAAACAAAACTCCGTCTCGGATTTGGATTCCTGTTCGTGATGGTACTCTTCTTCGGTTCCATTTCACTTTTCTATCTGAATGAGATCTCCGGCAGTGCAAAGGTCATCCTGAAGGACAATTACAAAACACTGAAGTTTACGGGGGCCATGAGAACACTACTGGATGAGCACGATCTGCCGCTTACGCCTGTTATACAACAGGATTTTGAGCAGCAGTTGCAAGGAGAAGAGAAGAATATAACGGAGGTTGGTGAAGGCACCGCTGTAAAAGCATTAAAACAGGCTTATCAGGAAATGACGGCTACCGGGGTGGCTGCGGTAGTACAACAAACAGCCTTAAGAAAGGTGCGCGCACAGCTAAGGACGATTGAGGATGTGAACATGAAGGCGATTGTGAGGAAGAACGATGCAGCGCAGGCATCTGTTTCTAAAGCTACGCTCTACCTGGTTTTTGCGGCTTCCATCAGTTTCTTGATTTTATTTAGTTTTATAGTGAATTTTCCCGGTTTTGTGGCCAACCCGCTTCAGGAGTTTACAGAGGCCATACGCGAAATCAGTAAGAAGAATTATAAACAGCGTCTGGAATTTCATAACAATGATGAGTTTTCTGAATTGGCTGCCGCCTTTAATGGAATGGCTTTGCAGCTCAATAAATGGGAAAATAGCAATCTTGCAGAACTGAAGTCGGAGAAGCTGCGGATAGAGGCTATTATTGAACAAATGGATGATGCGATTATAGGTTTGAATGATAAACAGGATGTTTTGTTTATCAATAAAGTTGCCGCACAATTGATCAGCCTTTCTCCGGCCCAGGTGGTTGGCCAGAATGCAGCTGATCTGCAGAAAAAGAATGAACTTTTGAACCGGATCTTGAACGGTCAGGGGAAAGACCAGAACCTGAAGATTTATGCCAATGAGAAGGAGTCTCATTTCCAGCTGGAGAGCAGGGAAATTGTAATCCCTAATTTTGAAGACCAGGAGAATAATGTAATTTTCGCTTCCGGGAAATCGGCGGGTAAGGTGTATATCCTCAAAAATATTACAGAATTTAAGGAATTGGACCAGGCAAAGACAAATTTTATCGCTACGGTGTCCCATGAGTTGAAAACTCCGCTTTCTTCGATTAAAATGAGCCTTAAATTGCTTAAGGATGAAAGGGTAGGTGATATGAATAAGGAGCAGAAGGAATTGGTGGAGCATATTAATGAAGACAGTGACCGTCTGCTTAAAATTACGAGCGAATTGCTGGACCTTGCGCAGGTGGAGACGGGAAACCTGCAGCTCAATTTTGTGAAATCAGATCCAAAACAAATTGTGGATTATGCGATAGACTCTGTGAAATTGCAGGCTGAGCAGAAGCAGATTCATTTAGAGCTGGTGAGTAAAAATTCCTTGCCAAAAGTAAATGCTGATGTAGAGAAGACCGCCTGGGTACTGATTAATTTCCTTTCCAACGCACTTCGGTATAGTCCGGAGAAGTCTAAGCTGGTTATCCAGGTTTTAGAGAAGAATAGTGAAGTTGAGTTTTCGGTTCGTGATTTTGGAAAGGGGATTGAAGAACAATATCAGCAAAGGTTGTTTGACCGTTATTTTCAGGTACCTACTGATGGAAAGAATAAATCCGGATCCGGACTTGGACTGGCCATCTCGAAAGATTTTATTGAGGCTGAACAAGGCAGGATCTGGGTTGAAAGTGCTTTAGGGGAGGGGAGTCGCTTTTGTTTTGCTTTGCCTGTAGCGGGTTAAGTCATTTTATAAGAGATTCAGTACGTCTATAATCGTTTTACAGACTGTGTGGATTTCCTCTTCCTTAATAATTAAAGGAGGGGCGATCCGCATGGCGGTTTCACAATGTAAAAACCAGTCGATCACCACACCGCGTTCTCTGCATAGGGTACTTACTTTTTCTACCTGTTCAAAACTATCCAGCTGAATGCTGAGCATTAAACCTTTACCGCGAACTTCTTTAATTAGCGGATGGACAAGAAGCGTACGGAAAAGTTCTCCTTTTTTGTTGACGTCTTTAACAAGTTCTTCTTCCAGTATCACCTCCAGACTGGCCAGACCTGCGCTGCAGGAGACCGGGTGGCCACCAAATGTAGTGATATGTCCAAGGATCGGATTTTCTTTAAGTACCCCCATCACTTCTTTATCGGCAATAAAGGCACCGATTGGCATACCTCCTCCAAGGGCTTTAGCCAGTAATAGAATATCAGGAACGATACCAAAATTCTCAAAGGCAAATAATTTTCCGGTACGGCCAAATGCAGCCTGGATTTCATCAAGAATCAGCAAGGCGCCAACTTCGGTGCAGCGGTTGCGGAGTTTGGTCATGTAATTTTCAGAGGGAACGCGAATACCTGCTTCTCCCTGAACGGTTTCCATAATCACACAAGCGGTTTCCTCTGTGATCATGGAAAGCTCTGCTTCTTCATTGAAGCGGATAAATTGCACATCAGGAAGGAGTGGGCGGTAAGCTTGCTTATAATGCTCATTTCCCATGACGCTTAGCGCGCCGTGGGTGCTGCCATGATAGGAATTGAAACAGGAAATAATTCCGCTTCTGCCGGTATATCTTTTGGCGAGTTTTAAAGCGCCTTCTGTCGCTTCTGCACCAGAGTTGACGAAATAGACGTTGTTCAGTGTTTCTGGCAATACCGAGAGGAGTTTTTGCGCAAACAGGACCATCGGACTTTGTACATATTCTCCATAGACTGTGAGGTGCATGTACTTGTCCAGTTGTGCTTTTATGGCATCGATTACTTTTGGATGTCGGTGTCCGATATTGCTCACTGCAAAACCGGAAACCAGATCAATATAGGATTTATTCTGTTTATCGTATAAATAGATTCCTTCTGCATAATCGATTTCCAGTAAATTAGGACTGGTGGAAGTTTGCGCGTTGTTGAGAAGGAAAAGTTGTTTGTTGCTGATCATAAATTCTAAAAATATTAGCCCTTTTTAGGAGTGGATGTTCTTTTAAGGGCGATGGTGCCTAAAATACCTGCAACAACAGAGGCAAGCAGGATGCCGTATTTAGCCTGATTGATCATGGTCTCACTGGTGAAGGCGAGGTTGCTGATGAACAGAGACATGGTAAAGCCTACACCAGCCAATAAGGCGACACCTGTAATGTGGGTCCAGTTGGCCTGATCTGGAAGACGGGAGATCTTTAACTTTACCATGAGCCAGGTAAAGAGTAAAATACCCGTAAATTTGCCTGCGATGAGGCCAGAAGTTACGCCCATGCTCACTGGGTTTAGCAGTGCAGTAAAAAAGTCGGACCCAATGACCATACCCGAGTTGGCAAGTGCAAATAAGGGCATAATAATAAAAGCCACCCAGGGATGAAGGGCATATTCAATTTTCTGCAAAGGAGTTTCTGCAGCGGTGCTTAATTTCTTAATCTCTTCAATGGTTTGGTGCTGTTGAGGAGTGGTCAAGGTACTGTTGCTGGGGATTTCCTGTTCAAAATCTGCAGCAAGTTTTTTGAGTTTTTTTGCATACATGAGTTCGTCGATCTTTGTAGAGGCCGGAATGGTAAAGGCAACCAGTACACCGGCAATCGTGGCATGAACCCCCGAAAGCAGGAAGCCCATCCAAACGACTAGTCCCATGATCAGATAAAATGCGCTGCTTCTGATGCCCAGGAGGTTTCCGATCATCATGATCACCAGAAAAAGTCCGGCTATACCCAATGGAATGAAGTTTAAATCTGAACTGTAAAAAAAAGCAATGACCAATACTGCTCCAAGATCATCGGCTACAGCAAGGGCAGATAAGAATACTTTTACAGAAGATGGGATATGTTTTCCTGCCATGGATAGCAGAGCAAGAGCAAAGGCAATGTCTGTAGCCATAGGGATCCCCCATCCATGCTCAGATTCCATTCCTTTATTCATGAAAAAGTAAATCAATGCAGGAACGATCATCCCGCCTAGGGCGGCCATCATTGGCAAGGAGGCTTTTTTCATGCTGGAAAGTTCTCCATCCATAAATTCCCTTTTGAGTTCCAGTCCAATGACAAAAAAGAAAATAGCCATTAAGCCATCGTTGATCCAGATATGCAGAGGTTGATTGAAGACATGTTTATCAAAGCCTACTGACAAATGGAGTTCCCAAACCTGGTGGTAGGAGTCGTGATAAGGTGAATTTGCCCAAATAATAGCTGCAACAACACTGATCAGTAAAACGATTCCACTGGTATACTCCAGATGGATAAATTTGCTAACCGGGGCTATAATTTTATCAATAGGAGATTTCTGCATAGTGTATTTATTTAGGGCGTATGGCAAAAATAGGGTTTTATATTAAAATAAGATTTTTAATCTTGAACAGTCAGTAACAATTAAAACCAGATGGCTGGTTTATTGTTCTTACTTTTACAATTCTAAATTAGAGTACGATGGCAAATTTTTCAGAAATTATAAAATCGGATAAACCTGTTTTGGTTGATTTTTCTGCCGAATGGTGCGGTCCTTGTAAAATGATGGCCCCAATATTAGATCAGCTTAAGGGCATGATCGGTGATAAGGCAACGATACTTAAAGTTGATGTGGATAAAAACCCTTCTGTTTCAAGGATCTATCAGATTCAGGGTGTGCCTACCTTAATTTTATTTAAGGGAGGACAGATCAAATGGAGACAGTCTGGGGTTATACAGGCCAGTCAGTTGAAAACTATTATTGAAGGGGCAATAAAGGGCTGACCTCGATTATACAATTATTCTTTCTTTGATTTTAATGGCGGGGTTTCCTGAATAAACTGTAAATGTATCCAGATTAGAGGTAGCTACTGAGCCAACTGTCAATACCGCATGTGCTCCAATAGTAAGACCCGGGCATACGGTTGCCCCAGTTCCGATCCATACACCGTCTTCTACTGTTATGCCTGCGTTGCGCAGGTCAAAGGTACTTTTTGTGTAATCGTGATTTCCGGTGAGCAGTATGGCTTTTTGCGAGATGCATACATTATTCCCTATATGAACTTCTTCCAGGTTTTCTATGTAACAGTCTGCGAGCCATGAGTGATTGCCTAATGACAATTTCCAGGGGTATTTAATGTGGATAAAAGGTTTGATACGTACATCTTTCCCGATTTTTGCACCAAATAACTGGAGTATGCCGACGAGCAGGGTGCTGCATGGAAGCAGTCCGGACCTGAACAATAACAAGCTGGTCAAATACCAGAGGCTGATTTTAAGCTTACCGGCACCCGGATGATAGGATCCTTTGTTAAAGGCTTTTTTTAGTTTTGTTTCCATATTGATTTTTAGAATGCACCCATATCATGGTGAGGAGCCCCATGATGCTGTAGGTAAGAAAATTGAACAGAAAATGTAGATTTATCCTATAGTCTGGCCGCCAGTAAAGTGTAATGAGCAAGAGGCGGAGCAGGTTGAGGGTTTGGAAGCTTGTTGTGCCCAGCAGCAGGAACAGGAATTTCGATCTGATGGATTTAGAGTAAGCCATGACAAAGGCTGCAAATGCACTCATAATTCCATAGCCGAGACAAGAGTAGACCAGGTGAAAACCAGATCTGCCGGTAACATGGAGGTTGAAAATGGTTTTTTTTACTTCGTACCCCATCAGGGTCAACAGGGCTGCAGAAGAGGAAATATTAAATTCACGCCAGTATCTGATGTAGTTGAGGTGCTGGTCCAGCCATTGGTTGTAAAACTTTCCGGGTGTTGTTATTCCTATAAAACCCAGATTACCGAGATAGAGGATCAGGAAAAACAGAAGAAACCTGAAGGCAAATTTCCTGCCGGCGGGCGAATGCTGTTTGATGCCTTTTAATTTGAACTGTTCTTCAATTTTTATATCAACAATTAACCTGAACCAGAATGCCTGGAGGAAATGATATAAGATACCGGTTGTTCCATCCAATATTCCTTTTTGGAAAAAGAGGCGAAAGGAAAAGTAAAGATAGGGCCTCAGGTATCTTGGGAGGATATTCCAGTATTGTTTTAGCCAGGCTATACGTTCATTGGGGGAACCCCAGAGGTTGTTTCTATAGGTTTTTACAGGGGCATATAGGAGTCGGTTGACTTCTTCTTCTGCAAGAAGATCACTATACCGGTTGTGTTTTTCCAGCCAGAAGGAGATGTTGTTCTCTTTGAGGTTTTCTTCAATCAGATATCCTTTTCTCCATATTTGCGTAGGCCCGGGCACCAGGAAACGGTGATCCATATTTTGGTTTAAATCGGAATAACCGATATTGTACCGGAACATCTTGAGCATATATTTAGGGAAGTAGCCCCCATTTTTGATCCACTTACCTCTGAAAAGGTACTTTCTGTTGAAATAGATTCCGGTTAAGTGATGATGGTCCTGGTGCTTGAAATTTTTGAGTTGCTGGTATAGTTCCGGACTAAGTATTTGATCTGCATCGAGTCCAATTACCCATGGTGTACATATAGGGAAGATGTTGAGGGCATAGTGCCATTGTTTAGGATGGTTATCAAAAGGGCGGCAGGTATATTGGACTTGATAGTTGCCGCAAATATCGAGGGTCTTGTCCGTACTGCCAGAATCTAAAATGAAAATGGGGGCTTCAAGTCCCTTTATGGAATCGAGTAGTTTGGGTAGATGTATTTCTTCGTTGAAAGTGAGGATGATAAAGGTATAATCAGTTTGCATTTTTTAAGGTTTGTTGGTACATGTCTTGATAAAGAATGGTCAGACCGGGAGCAGAGAAGTCGTTCAGAATTTGTTTTGGGGCATATTTCCTGATTTCACTCCTTTTACGTATATCCTTATAGGCCTTGTGAAGGGTGCGTGTTAAGTCTGTAATATTGGATTTGCAGATCCACCCAAGGTTATGTTGCCGCACATAGGCTGCCAGTCCAACTTCTTTGGTGAGTAGAACCGGCGTGCCACTGGCCAGGCTTTCTATGACCACGTTGGCAAAATTTTCATTTTGGGAAGGTAATATCAGCAAGTCATGTTTTTGGATAAAATCAAATTTCTCTTGTTCATTGAGGTAACCTGCCCAGTTAATGTGCTGATGTATGTTTAAATGAAAACTTAGATTTTTTAATGACCAGATGTAATTCGGACAACCTTGACCGGCTATAGATAGTCTCCATGCAAATTTAGTTCTGCTCAGGGCGTTAAGCAGGAGTTCAAGTCCCTTTTTTTCTTCTATCCTGGAAAGAAATAGAAATTGAAAAGCGTTCTTTTCTGTTGTAATACCTGAGTTTTCAGAGGTCGGTTCATAATGAAAAACTGAACTTGGACAATTGATAAAATTGGGGATAATATAGCTGTCTTTTGGGTACAGATGAATTTTGTAAAGATCTTCCATTTCCTTTTCTGAGGTCGCATGTATAATACACCGTTTAAGCAGCCAGATTCCAATGGTCTTGTGAAAAAATTTCTTTGTCAATGATCTTCTGTTTTGTAATGTATATGGGGTGAGCATTCCCCTGGGTGAAAGAATTACAGGTATGCGGTACCATATGGATAGCATTGCAGAGAAAATGGCGACCATGTTCCACCAGGAGTGGATATGAATGATCATAGGCTGCTTGTGGTGGCTTTTAATCTTTTTTCTAAGATTCCAGAGCAAAGCGGGTGAAAAATGACTGTGATCCTTTGTCAGGCGTTTAAAATACCAGATCTTAACATTGTCTACAAGACAAGGCAGATTTGGTGGGGTTTGCAGAACGGACTGTCCATTGGCATTAGTGGTCAGAACTTCTATTTGTAAATTGCTTTTGACGAGTTCCTCGCATAATTTGGAAACAGAGGTGGTGGTTCCCCCATAAATATAGGCAGGCTTATATGAGGGCGTGATCTGGAGGATTTTTAGCATCGTTTATTTTTTGAATTATTTGAAAATGTTTAAGCAAGTGGAACAACAGAAGCATTAGAATAAAGCCGTACGTAATGTTGTTGATTAGAAATTCCCAATTATTTCCGCGCCAAAGTGGTTGAAAGAAGCCGTTGAAGATAATCATGCATCCTAGCGGATAACCGCCGAATAGGGTTTCAGCTTTATTGCAAAGCCATTGCGTAATAAGACCATAAAGGAACATAGCTAAAAAAACAATCAGGAATCCTCCGCTTAGATAGGCATCGGTTACAGGGCGGGTCTTTGCGGAGGCTGCCGATAAGCGGTTTACAGCCCCGCAGGTATAGACTCTTTCCATAGAGACCTTTTCCGTATTGGGTTTTTGATTCCAGAAGATTCTTGGAATTAAGGCAAAAAAGGAGTTTTTTAAAATTTTAATGCCATAATAGGGTTGATGATCTGGTACAGCTTTGATATACTGACAAAACATATCTGTTTCACTGAAACGATGAGTTAGGAAATCCCAGTTATTGTTGCTAATCTTAGTTTCTTCGGATTCACTGAGAAGGAATTCTAATGCTTCCTGACGGACTTCTTTTGCTGGTTTTTGATTCTTCCAGGAAGATGATCTGATCATGATGGTGAGGGTAGGTAAAGTGTATAATAAGAAGTAAAGCAGGGGTAGGAAGAAGATTAGGACTGTTTTTCTGAAGTAGGGGAAGGATATGAAGCTGATCAGCAGAAGATTAATAAGAAGGTTTTCTTTATAGCCACTTAATGTTGCGCTTAAGAGTTGTAAACTGAGGGCTGTCCCGGAAAGTGTTACTTGAAAAGGCTTCTTCTGGGAAAATCCGGAGATGAATAAATAAGACAAGCAGCAGGTGGATAAATGGAGTAAATAGTATTTGATTTGCAGAAACGCAGGAAAATAATCCAGTACTAAAACGCATAGGAATGTGATAAAATAGAGACGGGTCAATAGGGAATCCAAATGTATGGTACACTGGTATTTCTGAAATAGGGTTTTGTTTTGGTGTTGTATACCCGTAACCAAGCCAATGTGACCAAGGAGAGCCATTCGCTGAGATTTGGCGATTAAAAATGTTTGTGAATTGATAGTGAAATTGTCTTTTACAAAATCAAAGTATTTGTAACCCAGGTGGTCGGCAAAGTAGAAAATAGAGGTGCAGCACATGAAACCTGCAAAAATGAGCTGTATAAGAATAATAGGGCGCATGATTTGCAAACTCTGTGTTTCATCTTTATTTGTGTATTTCCATGGTGAAAAAAGAGTGTAGTAAAAGATGAACCAGGATCCTGAAAAGGCAATTAAATAGGAGAGGACAGGGTGATGTACCAAGGCGAGGGAAAGGAACCAGGGGAGTGCAATTGTAAACAGGTTCTGGATTTTAGTATGGGGTATTAAAGGCATTTTAGGATACTTTTAACTTGTTCATGAAAATTCCATTTGGAGATGAGTTCTGCTGAAGCGATGCCTGCCCTGTCAAGTTCTTCCTTACTTTGAAGAAGTTTCTGAAGTTTTGTGGTTAAGTCATTCAGATTGTTGTTTTTAAAAACCATTCCATTAGTTACTTTAACGAGGTCAGCAGCGGCCCCGCACTGGTCGGATACCAATACTGCTTTGCCGCAGGCCATGGCTTCATTAATAGAAAGTCCCCAGGTCTCATGCCGGGAGGGTAAGCAAAAGAGGTCGCAGGATTTATAGAAACATGGCATTATTTTTTGATTTTGAAAGGGAAGAATATGGATGTTTGTATGCGTTTTAGCTTCTTTTTTTAGTAGGGCTTCAAGTGACCCGGAACCAACGTAAAGAAGGTGGTCGTTCTTTTTGCAGATTTTTTTGAATGCTTTTAGGAGGAAAACCGGGTTTTTTCCTTTGTTGAATTTTCCTGCGAAAAGGACGAGAAGATCGGTTTCTTTTAGCCCCAGACATTTGCGGATCGATGTACGGGATCCTGTTGAGCCAAAGCGGTCGTTGTCTATACTATGTGGTAGAAAATGGAGCTTTTCGTCCTTAACTCCATAATGTTTAAAATAAGCCTTGTTATTGGTTCCGGCATATAGTATGGTGTCGGCGTGAGTATACAGCCAGGTGAGGAAAATCTTTTTGAAAGGTCTTTTCCATAATGGAAGTTTATTCTGTAAAATGGAGTCTCCCCGAAAAATGGTTTTGACTTTGCCTTTGAAATGCCTCAGGATATTGAAATGACTGTGACTTGACCAGCCATAAATCAATAGATGCCGGGGATTAAATTCTTCGATCTTCTGGCGGGCATCGGGATTGATGATTCCCCAAAAGTGGTGTGTGCCTGGGTGTTTGGCTGTATTGGTTAGGAAAGTGTAGTCATATCCTTCCAGCAGGGAAATGTCCCAATTGATTTGACAAAGAAAATTTCTGTCGTAAAGAGATGTTGTTCCGCAGGTGTAAAATACTTTAAGCGTGATGCTTTTTGTTAAGAGTTGAAAAAATGGTGCGTAATATTGAATGGGATGGCTGATTAAGATGGCTAGTTTCGTTTGCAGTTTCTTAGTCATGATCTAATAAGTTTTTAAGGTGATGCTTGTATTGGGGAAAATTGGAATAGATGAGAGATAAGTTTTGTCTTGCATAGGCCATTTCCAGGGTTGCCGATTCTTCAAGATGTGCAAGGATTGCCTGATAAAGAGCTTCTGGGTCTTCGGGGTCTATTAATGTGCCTAAAATGCCATTTGCTATTGCCTCTTTACTACCGTCCTTATTCCCACAGATAATCCTGCAACCTGCAGCAGCAGCTTCCGTAAATACGAGGCCGAATCCTTCTTTTTTACTTGGGAGGACAAAAATGTCACATAACAGATAGTGGTCTGTGAGTACTGCTTCAGGAATGAAGCCAATTAATTTGATATGATGTTGCAGGTTTTCTTGCCGGATGAGGTCTTGAAGGAAATTCTCTTCTTCTGCATCCGGGAGTCCGCCCAGCAGATAGTATAAATTTGGAAATCTTTCTGTTAACCTTTTTAGAATTCGAATCACTAGCAAATAACCTTTATCACGGTCATTTGGGCCGAGCCTGCAAATACTTAACAATATGGGGTGCATGGGTTGTATGTTGTAGTGCTGTCTCTTATACACATCTACAGGGGGGGGGGGGGGGGGGGGGGGGGGGGGGGGGGGGGGGGGGGGGGGGGGGGGGGGGGGGGGGGGGGGGGGGGGGGGGGGGGGGGGGGGGGGGGGGGGGGGGGGGGGGGGGGGGGGGGGGGGGG
>NZ_JAELTV010000509.1 GCF_016429005.1 Pedobacter sp. ASV19 | reverse complement strand
CCCCCCCCCCCCCCCCCCCCCCCCCCCCCCCCCCCCCCCCCCCCCCCCCCCCCCCCTTTAGATGTGTATAAGAGACAGATCATGAACCAAATACAGACAGCAGTCTGATCAACGAATCTTTGTCGGAAGAGATCAAAAGATCTTTGTCTACACTTACAGAACGTGAGCGGGAGATCATTGTTCTTTTCTTTGGATTAAGCACCAATCATCCACTTTCTCTTGAAGAAATTGGTGAGAAGTTTAACCTGACCAGAGAACGTGTTCGTCAGATCAAGGATAAAGCGCTGCAACGTTTGCGTCATACTTCAAGAAGTAAAATTCTGAAGTCTTATTTAGGATAAGCTGATCCTCACCAGATCAACAAATTATAAAGTAAAAAAGATTGGGTACTCGCCCAATCTTTTTTACTTTTGTGGCATTCTAACCAAAAATTCTAGAAATGCTAAAGAAGTACCAATCAGAGTTTCAAAACTGGATTGAAAAAGAAAAAAAAGCAATTGAACTGATTAAAATAGTAGGTCAATTGTGGTTCGACAGATCTATCGAACTGGTCTTATTCCGTAAACCCTTATTTGATGTTGGCAGCAGCGAAATCCTGGCGCACCATCAGTACGCAAAAGAAGTCAGTGGAAAAGACATCAGTATTTATGAAACACTGGAACTGGCTACTGCCATTTCAAATTCCAGCCTTGCTCCTTCCCGTATTGATCTTGGAAGATTGGCTTCAGAATGGCTGGAAGACAACCGCAATTACCCTTCCATTCACGATTTCATCATCGGCAGACTCAGCAAACACATCGGTAAAGATAAGATCAGCCTTAAACCTAAAGATGTGGTTTTGTATGGTTTTGGAAGGATTGGAAGAATTGCTGCAAGAGAATTGATCCTGCAAGCCGGAAAAGGCGAGCAATTGCGTTTAAGGGCAATTGTGACCCGCAGCTGCACTGATGAGGAATTAATCAAAAGAGCAGAGCTTCTCCGCACAGATTCTATCCATGGCCCTTTTACCGGTACCATTACCGAAGATTTTGAAAGTAAAGCTCTGATCATTAATGGCCAGACCGTTAGTTTTATTGTAGCTAAGGAACCTGAAAATATAGACTACACCGCTTATGACATTGAAGATGCTTTACTCATTGACAATACGGGTGTTTACAGAGACCGTGAGGGTTTAAGCAGACACTTAAGCGCCAAAGGCATCAGTAAGGTGTTATTGACTGCACCTGCCAAAGGAGACATCCCTAATGTGGTTACAGGCGTCAATGATACAGATATCGATTTTGCTACAGAAAGCATCCTTTCCAATGCTTCATGTACAACCAATGCGATTGTTCCTGTTTTAAAACTTATTGATGAGGCTTTCGGCATTGAAAAAGGACATATTGAAACCATCCATTCTTATACCAATGACCAGAACCTGCTGGACAATTATCATAAAAAATACCGCAGGGGCCGCTCTGCTGCCTTGAACCTGGTTATTACAGAGACAGGCGCAGATAAAGCTGTAGCTAAAGTCATTCCGCATCTGGGTGGAAAGTTAACTGGCAATGCTGTTCGCGTCCCTACGCCCAATGTTTCCCTGGCCATCTTGAATTTGTCATTGAACAAGGTGACTTCTCTGGATGAGGTGAAGGAACTGCTCAAACAGGCGTCTCTTTTTGGCGATTTATCTGAACAGATTGAATACTCCAGCTCAAACGAACTGGTAAGTACAGACCTGATTGGAAACAGCCATGCCTCGATCATCGATGGCCCGGCAACCATCATTTCTAAAGATCAGAAGTCTGTGGTGCTGTATGCATGGTATGACAATGAATATGGTTATACCCGTCAGGTGATCCGGCTGGCTAAAAAGTTGGCTGGCGTGGTGCGCTTAACTTATTATTAGGACATATAAAAGGCCGGCAAAATTGAATTGCCGGCCTTTTTGTTGATTTTTTTTTTAAAATTGGGACAGGACTGGTTTGGTCTTCATAATCCCTTCGATCTTCTCCATCACTTCAGGCGTAAGCAAAGGAACGACTTCCAATGTGGTCAGGTTTTCTTTTAGCTGGGCTGTTTTAGAAGCTCCAAGAATCACTGTACTTACATTAGGATTTTTAAGACACCAGGCCAATGACAATTTGGCCAGTGGAACATTCAGCTCATCGGCCAGGCTTTGCAGTGCGGTGGCCTTCTTCAATTTTTCTTCGTTCAATACGGATTCCTTTAACCACTCCATTCCTTTTAAATCGAGCCGGGTGTCTTTGGTTTTACCGGAGGTATATTTACCTGATAATAATCCGGAAGCCAGCGGCGACCAGATTGTTGTACCCAATCCGTACTCTTTAAAGAGCAGCAGGTATTCATTCTCCAGTTTATGCCTTTCAATGAGGTTGTATTGAGGCTGCTCCATGGTTGGGCCAATCAGATTGTATTGTTTAGCCACCCCTATCGCTTCCATAATTTCTGCAGCACTCCATTCTGAGGTTCCCCAGTAAAGGATCTTTCCTTGTTGAAGCAGGGTATTCATCGCCCAGACAGTTTCTTCTATGGGCGTATTTTTATCTGGCCGGTGGCAAAAATAGAGGTCAAGATAATCTACCTGAAGCCTTTTCAATGCACCATGACAGGCCTCAATAACATGTTTTCTGGACAAACCGACCCGGTTTGGTCCTTTGTTCTCTGTACCGAAAAACACTTTACTGGAACTGTCTCTTATACACATCTCCGAGCCCACGAGACAGGCAGCTCTATCGCGTATGCCGTCTTCTGCTTGAAAAGGGGGGGGGGGGGGGGGGGGGGGGGGGGGGGGGGGGGGGGGGGGGGGGGGGGG
>NZ_JAELTV010000508.1 GCF_016429005.1 Pedobacter sp. ASV19 | reverse complement strand
CCCCCCCCCCCCCCCCCCCCCCCCCCCCCCCCCCCCCCCCCCCCCCCCCCTTTTTAGATGTGTATAAGAGACAGCATCAATGATAAGCCATTGTCTCTTGGAGATTTTAAAGGTAAGTATGTGATCGTTGATTTTTGGGCCAGTTGGTGTGTGCCTTGCCGTAAGGGAAATCCTCATTTGATTCGTCTTTATAATACTTACAATAATAAAGGACTGGAAATTATTGGCGTTTCTGATGATGACAGTAACCATGGTGCCTGGAAAAAGGCAGTAGAGCAGGATAAAATAGGGATATGGCATCATGTGTTAAGGGGACTGAATATGGACCTCCGAATGAAAAATCTGCCCAATCCGGAAGATATTTCAGAGAAATACGGAATCAGTTCCTTACCGACTAAGATACTTATTGATCCCACCGGAAAAATTATCGGCCGCTATGGAGACAACAATGGTGGATCAGATCAGGATCTGGACAAAAAATTGGAAGAACTACTTAAATAACTTTAAAAAATTTGATCATGTTAAAAAAATTAAAATTGATTCTGCCGGTTTTGATCGGTTGCAGTGTTGGGTCCTTATATGGACAGACCGCTAAGGTTTCAGGAAATCTCACTGGATTGAAAGATGCCGAAATTGTTATTTATTACTATAAAGGAGATAAATCTGTTTCAGATACCGTAAAAGTAAATGGAGGTAAATTTAAATGGGTAGCGCAAATTTCAGAGCCTCAAAAAGTTGGAACGATGTTATTTGGACGGTATTACCAATTTTTTGTGGAACCTGGAAATATAGAGATTAAGGGAACTGACAAGTCAGAAGAAATAAAAATTACAGGCTCAAAATCCCAGGATGAATATGAAGCTTATGATAAGACTTTAAAAGATCTGGATGATCAGGAATCTCCGCTTTATCAAAAATGGGGAAAGGTAAGTAAAGAAGAGCAAGTTAAATTAGAGGAGAAAGTAGAGGATTTAAGAAAACAAAGAAGAGCGCGAAACAATCAATACATTGCTGCACACCCTAAAAGCCCATTGAGTATCAGTATGGTTTCAGATAAAGCAATGATGGGAAGCTATGATGACGTAAAAGAAGCTTTTGGAAAGCTTGATGCTGCTGCTCAGCAAAGTGCAGAAGGCAAGCGGATTGCTGACCGGCTGGTTGTTTTAAAAAGAAGTGCAGTGGGAGAGCCGATGCTTAATTTTACCCAGAACGATGTTGAAGGTAAGGCTGTTCAGTTTTCGAATTTTAAGGGCAAATATGTCTTGGTTGATTTCTGGGCAAGCTGGTGTGGGCCCTGCAGGGCTGAAAATCCAAATGTATTAAAAGCTTATCAGCAATATAAGGACAAAAATTTCACCGTTGTAGGCGTCTCACTTGATGATAAAGGGGAGAATTGGAAAAAGGCCATCAAAGAGGATCAGATGCCCTGGACACAGGTTTCAGATTTAAAAGGCTGGAAAAATGAGGTTTCTACTTATTATGGAATTATGGGGATTCCGAGTACTTTGCTGATTGATCCGCAGGGAAATATTATAGCGAAAGATTTAAGAGGAGAATCTCTTAATAAGAAACTTGCAGAATTGTTCAATTGATTCACCTGATCAATTTAAGGAAATGAAAAATAAACTAAATAATCGCTATTTGATTCTGGGCATAACTGCTTTGTTAATGAACGCAAGTTGTACGCCATCTGGTCAAAAGGGTTTCAGTATTAAAGGTACTATAAAAGGTATAGATAGCGGAACGGTATTGTTGCGTAAATTCAATGAGACAGACAGGACAACAAAAACATTGGATAGCGTTGTGGTTCATCAGGGACATTTTGAACTTACAGGAAAACTGGAGTCTCCGGAAATGCTTACGTTAATTGCCAGACCGGGAAATTGGGGGACAAGTATTTTTGTTGAAAATAGTGAAATAGTTCTGAATGCAGATACTTCTGGTGCGGAACATTATGATTATACACCCTATGGTGGTGATAAAGGAGCAAGTCTGAAAAAAGTAAAAATTTCCGGCTCGGGAAATCAGGATATCTATGATTCATTTGAGAATGATCCTGAGCAGCTTCATTTTAAGAAAGTATTCGCGGAAATGAACAAACAATATGAAGCAGAGAAGAATCCGGAGTTAAAGGAGAAGATGAGATCTAAGTTTGACTCTGTGGGTAAGTTGAGTAGTGCCTCGCAAATCAAATGGATTCATGCATTTCTGCAAAAGGATTCCGGATCAAGTGCCGGTGCTTATATTTTTAACAATTACTACCGATCTAATACAAGTATGCCCCTAACTGATATGGATGCATTGCTTCGTAAATTTACTGGTGATGCAAAAAAATCTGTCTATTATACCAATTTAACAAAAGAAGCCAATTTAAGGAGGGCACTTTTGCCTGGAAAACTTGCGCCTGATTTTACTTTGCTGAAAAGGGATAGTTCATCTTTTACGCTTTCTTCAACAAGAGGAAAATATATTATGCTGGATTTCTGGGCGAGCTGGTGTAAGCCTTGTAGAGAAGCAATTCCACATTGGAAAGAAGTCTATGCGAAATACAAAGACAAAGGTTTCGAAATTATAAGTGTTTCTGATGACAGCAGGAAAACAGACTGGATTAAAGCCATGGATCAGGAACAAATGCCATGGACCCAGGTCGTAGATGAGTTCCCGGTAAAGAGTATGCCTGCAAGAGTGGGAACATTATATCAAACTCATTTTATTCCTGTCTCTTATACACATCTGACGCTGCCGACGAACGTGAGCCGGTGGAGTGCTCGGTGGTCGGCGGAGGATGAGAAGGGGGGGGGGGGGGGGGGGGGGGGGGGGGGGGGGGGG
>NZ_JAELTV010000507.1 GCF_016429005.1 Pedobacter sp. ASV19 | reverse complement strand
CCCCCCCCCCCCCCCCCCCCCCCCCCCCCCCCCCCCCCCCCCCCCCCCCCTTTTAGATGTGTATAAGAGACAGACCATATGCACTACAAATATTATAGGCATAATTCATTAATGCATAGATATTTTCCCAATTGTTCCCACGGGACTTAACCACATCCTTAACACTTAAGTTTTCTTCAAAGGCGTAAGTTAGAAGATCAAGAATGAGATCTTTCTCTTTGGGACCTGCTTTAATCATGATATGTATATAGAGTCATTAATCAGTTATTTGATCGGTCAAAGCAACACCAAAAACATGCCAAACATAAATTCCAACTCTTTCATTTCAAGTTTGACTAATTTAAAGCCAGCGTAAGAATAACATTTTTATGGCCAGATACTAAGGTACAGCCCCCCTTTTCTACAACCCGAAACAGAGTTTTTGATAAATAATAGAAACCCACAACATTTTTTATTGTTTCTTTGTATTAATATTGTATTTACAATCCGCTTAATCTTCTATAAATGAATTTCACAAACTTTGGCAAGTATATCCTCCTGTTAAAGGCCGTATTTAGAAAACCTGAGAAGACAAAGATCTATATGAAAGCTGTTTTTCAGCAGATGGACTTTATCGGAGTTGGTTCTCTGGGTCTGATCAGTATCATTGCAACCTTTATCGGAGCTGTAATGACACTTCAGATTGCTTTCCAGCTGGTGAGCGATTTTATTCCAAAAACGGTGATTGGTTCTGTAACCCGGGACTCCAGTATTCTGGAATTGAGCCCTACGATCAGTGCCATTGTTCTGGCAGGCAAAATCGGATCGGCGATTT
Source organism: Pedobacter sp. ASV19 (assembly GCF_016429005.1). GTDB lineage: Bacteria > Bacteroidota > Bacteroidia > Sphingobacteriales > Sphingobacteriaceae > Pedobacter. Next base: position 1,981 of record NZ_JAELTV010000507.1, on the reverse strand, counting down.
CTTCAGAAATCGGGACCATGAGGGTTACTGAACAGATTGATGCACTGGAAATTATGGGAATAAATTCCCCGGGATACCTCATCCTGCCCAAGATCCTTGCGGGTATCACTATGGTACCTTTACTAGTGATCTTTGCCATGGTACTGAGCATTACCGGTGGTTATATTGGTGGAACATTATCCGGGGCGGTATCTCCTGCTGAGTATATTCAGGGGATCACTACAGACTTTAATCCTTATACCATTACCGTTTCTCTTGTTAAGGCATTTGTATTTGGTTTCATTATTACCTCGGTACCTGCTTATGAAGGTTTTTATGTAAAAGGTGGTGCACTTGAGGTGGCACAGGCAAGTACGAGAGCGGTCGTAGTAAGCTGTATAGCGATATTAGCCTGTGATTATATTGTAACTCAACTTTTATTATGATCGAAATCAAAGACATCCACAAATCTTTCGGCGAGAACCATGTATTAAAAGGTATTTCGGGAAAATTCGAAGCTGGGGTAACTAATCTGATCATAGGCGGCTCAGGTTCAGGTAAAACAACACTTCTGAAATGCATGATCGGATTACACCATCCGGAAACGGGTTCTGTGGAGTATGATGGCAGAGAATTTACCCAAATGAGTTTTGAAGAGCGTATAGAAATCAGGAAAGAGATTGGAATGCTTTTCCAGGGCTCTGCACTTTTTGATTCTATGACGGTAGAAGAGAATATTATGTTTCCGCTAAATATGTTTACCGAACAACCAAGAAGTGAGAAACTGGACCGCGTTAATTTTTGTCTGGACAGGGTAAATCTGGAAGGGAAGAACAAACTTTTCCCCGCAGAGCTTTCCGGAGGGATGAAAAAGCGTGTAGGCATTGCGAGGGCGATCGCCATGAACCCAAAATATTTGTTCTGCGACGAACCCAATTCAGGACTGGACCCAAAAACGTCTATCGTAATTGATGAGCTGATCAAGGAGTTGACCGAAGAATACAATACAACAACGATTGTAGTTACGCATGATATGAACTCCGTAATGGGAATTGGAGACTATATCATGTTCCTTCATGAAGGTAAAAAATTCTGGGAAGGCTCTAACAAAGAAATTGCCCACACTGATATCCAGGAACTCAATGATTTCGTTTTTGCCAGTCGGTTTATGAAAGCGGCAAAAGAGAAATTTTAAGATAATTTATTGACAAATACATTTATGATAAGCTTATTAACCCCCACACACTGGAAAGATTATGAGTTGATTGATTGTGGTGACTTTGAAAAGCTGGAACGCTTTGGTAACCTGATCTTGTGCAGACCTGAGCCTCAGGCTGTATGGAAAAAAACACTTTCAGAGCAAGCCTGGAAGAAACAGACACACATTAGGTTTAAAGGCCGTACGGCTACGACTGGTGAGTGGATAAAAAGTGCGCAGCAATTGCCTGAGAGATGGAATGTGGAATATAAGAATGATGATGTAACGATCAACCTCCGCTTAGGACTAACTTCCTTTAAGCATGTGGGTGTATTTCCAGAGCAGGCTGTGAACTGGGACTATATTTCTTCCTGTGTTAAAAAATTCAAAACACCTGTACCCAAAGTCCTTAACCTATTTGCTTATACCGGAGCTGCTTCTTTAATTGCCAAAGCTGCCGGAGCGGATACAACTCACGTGGACTCTATTAAACAAGTCGTTAACTGGGCAAATGAAAACCAGGAACTTTCTAAATTGAGCGATGTGCGCTGGGTAGTAGAAGATGCACTCAAATTTGTAAAAAGGGAATTAAAACGGGGAAAAAAATACAATGGGATCATTCTTGATCCACCAGCTTTTGGTCATGGGCCAAACGGAGAAAAATGGAAACTGGAAGATCATATCCAGGAAACTGTCTCTTATACACATCTGACGCTGCCGACGAACGTAAAAAAGAGAGTGTGTGGGGGGGGGGGGGGGGGGGGGGGGGGGGGGGGGGGGGGGGGGGGGGGGGGGGGGGGGGGG
>NZ_JAELTV010000506.1 GCF_016429005.1 Pedobacter sp. ASV19 | reverse complement strand
CCCCCCCCCCCCCCCCCCCCCCCCCCCCCCCCCCCCCCCCCCCCCCCCCCTTTTTACGTTCGTCGGCAGCGTCAGATGTGTATAAGAGACAGATACAGGCTTGTTGTTTACCATTCTTACAATCTGTATGTTTTTCTTATTTGCATAGAAATCAAAATCACCGGCGCGGCTAATGACATCCAATAATGTAGTGTTGTCTTTCTCTAATGTATATTTACCAGGTGCTTTCAGTTCTCCCAGTATAGACACTTCTTTATTCAGTATTTTAACTTCTACAATTGGATTTACAATCCACTTTTTAAATGCGGTTACCAATTTATTTTTTGCCTGATTTACAGTTAGTCCCAGCAAGTTAACCTCACCGAGTTTTGGAACAAGTATGTTTCCCTCGGGATTTAACATTAACCATTTTCCATAAACTTCATTTGAATTATAGATGCCATATACTGAGCCTACGCTCAAGTCATCATTATCCCAAACACTTATCGTGACCTTATCTCCTTTCTCAAGTGTATATTCATAATTGGGGTTATTTAAAAATATACTATCTGCTACATTTGCTTTCTGTTTGCTTCCAGATATTAAATTCTGAGTTGAACAGGAAGAAAGGAACAGCGCGATTATGATAAATATGATTACAGGGATTGACGTTTTCATGATCATTGGTATTAGAATAAAGAAATTATTTTGCTTATGATATTAGGTGCACGATGCTTCATGAGTTCCTGAACCTGAATGATCTTAAGGATTACTTTTGTCATATTTTCAAATTGATGACCATCCTTAACGATATAATCGAAAGCACCGTATTTTAATGCGTTTACCGCTGGTATTATGTTTTTCTGACCAGAGAGAAAAACAACAAATATATCCGGGTCAAAACGCTTGATTTTTTTGAGAACCTCTGTACCTGTAAGACTGCTCATTTCGTAATCCAGAAAGATAACCTCTGGTTTTTCAGTTAAGCGGCCTATACAGTCCAAACCATTTTCAAAGCTGTAAATTTCTGTGTAACCAAGATTTTCAAGATGTTTCCTGTAAAGGTTTAAGCAAAAGACATCATCGTCTACCAGAAATATTTTAAGATTAAGATTTGTTTCCATCACATTTGATTTTGGTTCTGGTTAATCCAACCAGGTGCCAAATGCCAAATGCGCTCTGCTGGCTTTCCAGGCAGGCTTTTGCTTTTATTAATTTCCAGATCATGGATAAAAATTCCTGATTATGGAAAAGCACATTTCATAAAAAGACGGGAATTGAGAATCAACCGTCAACTAAATCCGGATCTTTTATATCAGATCCGGATCCTTTATATCAGACCGGTTTTTAGCCGGGTTTGGAAATTTCTAAAACCATCCTGCCACTAATATCTCCCTTTTTCATCTCCTCAAATACCGTATTGATATCTTCCAGTTGAGCAGACTTCACGGTCGCTTTCACCTTCCCCTCCACCGCAAAAGAAATAGCCTCCTGCATATCCTTCCGGGTACCAACAATAGAACCTTTAATGGTAGTACCATTGAGTACAGTATCAAAAATAGAAAGATCAAAAGTCCCGGCAGGCAAACCATTCAATGAAAGAACACCCTTTCTCCGCAATGCACTTAAGCCCTGATTAAAAGCAATCGGCGATGGCGCAGTCACCAGCACGCCATGCATACCACCAGTTTCCTTTTTGAGGAATGCCCCAGGATCCATTTCCTTAGCATTTACAGTAAGATCGGCCCCTAAATCTTTAGCCAGCTGCAGCTTATCATTCGAAATATCAATAGCAGCAACATGCAAACCCATCGCTTTCGCATACTGAACAGCCAGATGTCCTAAACCACCAATACCAGAAATAGCCACCCACTCCCCCGGTCTAGCATCAGTTTCTTTTAAACCCTTATAAACAGTAACGCCCGCACAAATGATCGGAGCCATTTCTGTGAAATTGATATTAGATGGAAAATGTGCAACATACCTTGAATCTGCAACAACATATTCAGCAAAACCACCATCCACACTATATCCACCATTCTTCTGCGTTTCACAAAGCGTTTCCCAGCCTGTATAACAATAATCACAACACCCACAAGCACTGTACAACCAAGGCACCCCCACCACATCACCCTCTTTAATTTTCTGTACACCGCGCCCCAGAGCAACCACATAACCAATAGCCTCATGTCCCGGAACCAAAGGCATTTTAGGCTTTACAGGCCAGTCACCTTCACAGGCATGCAAATCAGTATGGCAAACGCCACAAGCAATGACCTTAACCAGGATTTCGTTCTCGCCAGGTTCTCTAACTGGCATCTCTTCAATATGCAAAGGCTCTCCAAACGCATGAATCACCGCCGCTTTCATTTTTTTAGGTATCATATTTAAGAAATAATAGGTAAATCTTGATTTATTATTTCTTTATTTGATTGACGACAATCAGACTATAATGTGATGTTCATCATAACAATTTACTAGATTATCATAGTTTGCGTTCACATATCTTGTATATACATTAATTCTCCGATTTTGATTTTTACAATAACTATCGCAGTTCCTGTTAAAATTTTAATATACTATCAATATTTTAAGGCGTTAAATCCCAGATACACGATTGTACTCACCATGTCCCTTCCCGCACTCACAAAGTGCATCCATCCCTGAACAATATCCCCTGCAAAATTCTCCGGCATCGTCAAACTCACCACTCTTGCAGACCTGTCAGCTATATTTTCAAACACCACATACTCTGTCTCTTATACACATCTCCGAGCCCACGAGACAGGCAGCTCTATCTCGTATGCCGTCTGCTGCTTGAAAAGGGGGGGGGGGGGGGGGGGGGGGGGGGGGGGGGGGGGGGGGGGGGGGGGGGGGGG
>NZ_JAELTV010000505.1 GCF_016429005.1 Pedobacter sp. ASV19 | reverse complement strand
CCCCCCCCCCCCCCCCCCCCCCCCCCCCCCCCCCCCCCCCCCCCCCCCCCCCCCCCCCCCCCCCCCCCCCCCCCCCCCCCCCCCCCCCCCCCCCCCCCCCCCCCCCCCCCCCCCTTTTTACGTTCGTCGGCAGCGTCAGATGTGTATAAGAGACAGTATCAGAAGAGCAATACCGGGAGTTGCAGAAACTGGGTGATTTTGATGTGAAAACTTCAAGTTGGGTGAAAACACCGGCTGATATTAGAAATCTAGGCGGAGCGATCTTTTGCGATCGCCGCTATAATACTGTTTTTACGTATCACAATGGAGCTGATTCTTATTATGCTGCAAGAGGATTTCGTGGTTCGTTAAAGGTTTAAAATTAAAATAATCTGTTTACTACTATGAACCCAAAAGTTGATTTTTATTTTAACAAGGCTAAAGCATGGCAGGAAGAACTGGAGCAATTAAGAACGATTGCGCTAGATTCTGGACTGAGGGAAGAGCTGAAATGGGGGTGTCCTTGTTACATGTTTCAGAATGACAACATTGTTTTGATACATGTATTTAAAGAATATTGTGCATTGCTATTTTTCAAAGGGGCATTGCTGGAGGATCCCGATGGCATCCTGATTCAGCAAACTAAAAATGTGCAAGCAGCACGTCAAGTTAGGTTTACCAATGTCCTGGAAATTCTGGAAATGAAATCGACACTAAAGGCTTATATCTATGAGGCTATAGAGGTGGAAAAGGCTGGTTTGAAAGTTGAGCTTAAAAAGACGGAAGAATATGTTGTTTCTAAAGAATTCCAACATAGATTAGATCAGATCCCTGCTCTAAAAACCGCATTTTATAGATTGACACCTGGGCGGCAGAGAGCGTATCTTCTTCATTTTTCATCTCCTAAGCAATCCAAAACCCGCGAGGCGAGAGTAGAGAAATATATGCCACAAATTCTTAATGGAAAGGGTTTAAACGACGAGTAATTAAGGATCGGATTAGTTCCGTTCCTTAAGCAGATTTCGATTGCACTTATATGTTCTTGTTGGAATTATATGAAAATAAAAAAGCCTTTAAATCTTAGATTTAAAGGCTTTTTTTAAGTCGGGGTGGCAGGATTCGAACCTACGACCTCCACATCCCAAATGTGGCGCGATACCGGGCTACGCTACACCCCGAACTTGATTTACAATTTAGTAACTGAGTTACTTCGTTGTTGGGATTGCAAAAGTAGAACTTTTGTTTTTAATTTCAAAATATTTTTTAAAATTTTTTCAGAAACTTTAATCTGATGTTGATTTTCAATTTCTTAGTCTTTCAAAAAAAGAACCAGTACTAATTTCCTTGTTCTCACAGCTACTTTCCCGTTTGCTGTGCTGCAAAGGTAAATAAAAAAGGCACACTTTTATAAGATAACGTTTTTTTTGGAGTGGAAAAGGGCTAATGTATTCTATTTCAAGGAGAAAATTTTTATCAGGTTTGTTTGTAAGCCCGAAATCTCCTGTTTGCCTGTTCAGAGCCTTGTAAACATTAAATTAATACTGAGGTTAAGCATGGTTAATGTTAAGGTAATATCGAAATAGTTCTTTTGTATTAATTATTCGATTGAAAATCAAATCTTTTACTATATGGTTAACCGATACTTAAGGTTGCTTTTTTTTATATTGGCTGCTTTAGGGCAATTGTACGCTGTACAGGGCAGGGCTCAAACCGACAATCGTGAACTGCTGAAAAGAACGGAACAGCTGAGCAGGCAGTTTCCGGATTCTGCTTTTTTATTGTTGAGAAAGCTCTATGCCACAGCAGAGAACGGTAAGGATATTCTGACAGCTGGGATTTGTATGCAACAAATGGGGCAGATTTGTTTTAACGAAGGACATTATGCACAATCTCTGGATTTTTATCAGCGAGCGGAAAAGATATTCAGAGAACAAAAGAATTCAATATTATTAGCGGCTACCTTAAACTATACCGGCCTGCTTTATTATTACAATAAACAAAATGACAAGGCCTGGAAGCATTATAACCAGGCTTTAGGTTTATATTCAAAATCAAATGACGGAGTTGGTGTTGCTGAAACCTATGGTAATTTGGGGCACTTGTTTGAGAAACGCCAGCAATACGATAGTGCTTCATTTTATCAGAATCGCGCACTTGCAGAATATAAGCGTGCAGGGAATAAGTTTGGAACAGCTAAGATCTATGAGAATCTGGGCAGTATTTACGAAGATCTGGCTAAATATGATTCTGCCTACCATTGTTTTAATACTGCCAGGGAGTTATATGAAGAAGAGCATAATGAAGTAGCGAGTATAGAGGTGGTCAATAACCTGGGGGACATACTAAGAAAAACCGGCAAATATGGCGAGGCTATGAAGCAAACACGCAAGGCTCTTGTACTTGCACAAAAAACAAACAACCTGTATCAAATCGGATCGGCTTACCGGGATATTGCCAAAACTTTCAGATTGTTGAATCAACTGGATAGTGCTTATGATTATTTGGAGCTTAGCCGGAGATATACAATGGAGGTTTACTCTAAAGAAGGAACACAGCAAACCTCTTTCCTTCAGATACTGTATGATACCGACAAGAAAAACAGTGAAATTGTCCGGCTGGAAAACATCAGGAAAACGAACAGAATTATTGCTATAGCTACCGGCTTGGTCCTTGTTCTGCTATTGATATTGGTCTGGACCATTTTTAGCCGGCAAAGGTTGAAGATCAGGGATGAGAAATTGATAGCCAGGAAGAATAGTGATGTATATAACGCGCAACGGGAGTTAATGGAGATGGAACTCCGGAATAAACTGCTGTAAGAAGAATGCTTGAAACTAGAACTTTAACTAAAAACAAAGGATCTGACCTCACATTCGCTCAACCTCATCAAAAC
>NZ_JAELTV010000504.1 GCF_016429005.1 Pedobacter sp. ASV19 | reverse complement strand
CCCCCCCCCCCCCCCCCCCCCCCCCCCCCCCCCCCCCCCCCCCCCCCCCCCCCCCCCCCCCCCCCCCCCCCCCCCCCCCCCCCCCCCCCCCCCCCTTTTTCACGACCCGGCCACCACCGAGATCTACACCGGCTAACGTTCGTCGGCAGCGTCAGATGTGTATAAGAGACAGGTTGAAACCAACTGATAAAATCGTTATTAAAGATTCAAATTATCATCTGGAAAAACAGACTTATTACAGCGAACAGGACAGCAGCATTATGGAAACCCTTTGGATGACGAATAAGGTGGCTTTTAGAGATGAATCGTTTGAATCTATTGCCAACAGCCTCTCCAGAAAATATGGTGTGAAGATCATCTTTACCAACAACAGTCTAAGAGATCTTAAATTTAGTGGTGAGTTTGAGAAGGAGACGCTGGATCAAGCACTTCTGTCTCTTCAGATCGTTAGCCCTTTCCGTTATAAGGTTAAAGGAAACAGTGTCTACCTTTATTAAGGTTAATGTAGGGAAATTCATTTGGATTGCTGAACTTTGTCGGTATCCAAATTAACCCATAGACCTGTGCAATGAGGCGAATGAAAGTATTGATTTTAAGTGTAATTCTATTGCTTTTTACCAATGCCTATGCCCAGACAAAAGTTGACTTGAACCTTCGTACCAGTAATTTTGAGAAGGTGATTAATGCTATAAAAAAGCAAACGATATATCATTTTGTCTATAACCAAAATAATCTGCCAAAAAAAGAAATAAAACTTAGTGTTAAGGAGGAGGAAACCACGCAGGTACTAGAGCGTCTATTGGAAAATACGGGGTTTACCTATACTTTACTCCCCAATAATTTAATTGTGATCAGTGTGGCGCATGAAGATATTACCCGGAGTATGGTGACAGGATATATTAGGGATGAACGGGGCAGGCCAGTTCAGGATGCATCTGTCCGGATCAATCAAACAGATTATGGTACCTCATCAGATTCTAAGGGTAAATTCAGTATGAATTTGAATTTGTATGAAACTATCAGTATTTCCCATGTTGGCTATCAGACACAAAAGATGTCCTTAGCAGGGCATAAAGATGAGTCTGTCGAGATCATTTTAAAGACCGACTCTAATCAGTTGCAGGAAATAGTGGTTACTGCGTTAAATATAGCTAAAGAAGAAAAGCGCATTGGATATTCCGTAACTACCATCAAAGGAGAGGAATTTACAAAGGCGAGAGAAGCCAATTTTGTTCTGTCTATGGAGGGGAAAGTCGCAGGATTAAATGTAAGCGGGGTTAGTGGAGGACCATCTTCTTCTTCGCGTTTATTACTCCGTGGTGCGGCGAGTATGAGTGCTGGTTCTCCTCTGTATGTGTTAAATGGTGTTCCTATTGACAATACACAGAGAGGAAGCGCAACAGAGTATGGGGGGGCAGATTATGGAGATGGCATCAGTAATTTAAATCCAGATGATATTCATACTGTAACTGTTTTGAAAGGATCGGCCGCTTCTGCTTTATACGGTGCCAGAGCAGCAAATGGTGTTATATTGGTGATTACAAAAACGGGTATTAGGAATGCAGCTACTCAGATAGAGTACAACATGAACCTGTCCTTTGATCGGGTATTGAATAATACCGATTATCAATACCTTTATGGGCAAGGAACGCAAAACAGAAGGCCATCGGATATAGGTAGTGCTGTTTCTACAGGATTGCTGAGCTGGGGAGAAAGAATGGACGGAAAACCAGTTATTCAATTTAACGGTAAAACCGAACTGTACTCTCCTGTAAAAGATAATATAGAACGATTTTATAGAATAGCACCATCCTGGGTAAATACCGTTTCAGCATCTGGAGGTAATGCAAGGTCCGTCTTCCGGATCTCTGCTTCCAATATGGACTATGCAGCTGTAATTCCAAACAGTAGTTTGAACAGGAAAACCTTTAACCTAACGGCTGGTTACGATATTACCCCTAAGCTCAATGTCAACTTCAGCGGGAACTACATTTATGAGATGGGTAAAAACAGATCTTATTTAAGTGATGGACCTATGAATGCCAATTACGGGATTCAGTTTCTTGCGACCAGCGCCAGTCAGTCCAGCCTTCAGCCAGGTTACAACCCGATAACGGGGGTAGAAACAGCATGGAACAATGATGAGTATAAAACCAATCCATATTTTGTGATCAATAAACAGGTGGATGATACCAAAAGAAATCGTTTCATCTCTGCTACCGCAATTAAATACAGTTTTTCCAACCATTTTTATCTGCAGGGGAGGTTCGGGTATGACATTAGTAATGACCATTTGCTAAATGTATTACCCACCGGAACTTCTTTTACCATTAACCAGCAGGGCGCATTAAACGCGCTGAATGAAGTTCAGACATCTGAATTAAACGCAGATTTTTTAGCTGTGGCACAAAAAGATCTGGCAGAACAACTGAATCTCAACTTTTCTGCAGGAGCTAACTTTAGAAAAAGAAGATCAGAAACTTTGGGGTATATCGGCGCCCAGTTTATTACTCCATATCTATATACCCCTTCCAATTTGCAAAGCATTAATTCCACCTATACCGTTCTGGAACTCGCAACAGAGTCAGCATATTATACAGCCGATTTGTCCTTTCACAAATATCTTAATTTTTCAGTTACCGGAAGATATGATATTTATTCTACCCTTCCTTCCAATAATCGCGGAATATTTGTGCCAGGGTTCTCTGGAAGTTTTGTTTTTACAGAACCTGTCTCTTATACACATCTGACGCTGCCGACGAACGTTAGCCGGTGTAGATATCGGGGGGGGGCGGGGCAGGAGGGGGGGGGGGGGGGGGGGGGGGGGGGGGGGGGGGGGGGGGGGGGGGGGGGGGGGGGGGGGGGGGGGGGGGGGGGGGGGGGGGGGGGGGGGGGGGGGGGGGG
>NZ_JAELTV010000503.1 GCF_016429005.1 Pedobacter sp. ASV19 | reverse complement strand
CCCCCCCCCCCCCCCCCCCCCCCCCCCCCCCCCCCCCCCCCCCCCCCCCCCCCCCCCCCCCCCCCCCCCCCCCCCCCCCCCCCCCCCCCCCCCCCCCCCCCCCCCCCCCCCCCCCCCTTTTTAATGCTCCGGCGACCACCGATATCTACACCGGCTAACGTTCGTCGGCAGCGTCAGATGTGTATAAGAGACAGGCCTGAATGTGATCCAAGGTATGACGGCGATAAGATGCAAAAGGTCGTTACAAATACATCACAAGATTGATCTTTAATCAATTGTCTAAGAATAGACGAAGGTTTAATAGTATGTCCCCGTATGTTTGAAACATGAATAAGACAGTTCAAATTCCGTTATTTACCAGGGCTGCTATTACCCCTAACAGCTATGATGCCACAAACAGGACTATTGAAATTGTATTTGCTACTGAAAGCGAGGTCAAAAGACGCACATGGGATGGTACAAATTACATCGAAATTCTGGAATGTGGCCCTAAAAATGTTCGCCTGGAGCGTGCAAATTCAGGGGCAAATTTAGTTGACACACATAATACTTGGTCGATTAGTTCGATTTTAGGTGTAACAGAGAGAGCCTGGATAGAAAATAAACAGGGAAAAGCTCTTATTCGTTTGTCGGAAAGGGATGAAGTTAAAGGATATGTCCAAGATATTGTCTCTGGAGTCATTAGAAACATTTCCGTAGGATATAATATCTATGAAACAGAAATTAACGAGAATACCGATACCAATACAATTATGGTTAGGGTTACTGATTGGGAACCAGGTGAATTCAGTTTAGTTCCTGTACCAGCTGATTATAAGTCAGGTACACGTTCGGAAAATCCACAAAACGATTTTAAATATCACGAAGTAAAATTTGAAAATAAGAGAACTATGACAACTGAAGAAATTGAAGCTGCAGCGCAGGGAGCTGCACAAAGATCAGCAGTAACACCAACTCCTTCCCCAGCGCCAGCACCTGTTGCCCAATCGGCTCCCACTGCTTCTGCAGAAGATGATGCTGCGGTCCGCGCTCTTGGAGCAACTGCTGAAAGGCAACGGGTTAAATCTATCAATACGGCAGTTCGGGCCGCGCAGATTGATGATCAGGAATTTTTAGATGACCTTATTGAAAGAGGGGTTACTGTAGATGCTGCCCGAGAAGCTATTATTAACAAACTTGCTGAATCTCAAACACCAGCTATCAGACAGCAAGCACGTGTTAATGGAAATGATGAAGGTGATCAGGTTAGATCTGGTTTATCTGAAGTTCTTCTTCATCGTCATGATCCGTCAAATCCTTTGACCACTGACAAAGCAAAACAGTACAGAAATGCATCGTTAACCGACATGGCGGGCATTATGTTAAATGAAAGAGGCCATTCGGCCGATTTTACCATGAATAAAAATGAATTGGTAAAACGAGCGATGTCAACAAGTGATTTCCCGGTACTATTGGGCAGTGTAGTAAATCGTTCCTTACGTCAGTATTACGAAGCAGTTCAATCTAACTGGAAATTAATTAGCCGTAGAAGAGATGCCAGTGACTTCAGAGCGTTAACTTCAGTAAACGCAGGAGGTAACTTTGAACTGGAAGAAATCAAAGAGGGCGGTGAATATAAAAATGTAGTTCTCAAAGAAGAGGCAGATTCATTTGCATTAAAAACCTTTGGTAAAAAGATCAGTATTACCCGTCAGGCAATTATTAATGATGACCTTGGAGCTTTCATGCGTCTAACAGAGTTATTTGGAAGAGGTGCGGCACAGACCCAATCAAAAATTGTGTGGGGATTGTTCACGGCAAATAGCGGTTCTGGAAGAACTTTAGGGTCTGATGGCAAAACCTTGTTTCATACTGACCATAATAATCTGGATGCGGGATCAGCAATGTCATTGGCAGCTTTTAATGCAGCAAGAACAAAAATGGTAAGACAAACTGGAATTGATAAAGATCCTATCCATGTAGATGCCAAGTATCTTTTTGTACCTCCTGAATTAAGAACAACTGCCTTGCAATTAATCAATAGTACCATAGTTGCAACTAAAACAACAGATACCAACCCTTTTCAGAACGCTTTCGAAGTTGTGGAAGAGATTTATCTGACTGATCCAAAAGCTTGGTATATTTTTGCAGACCCTGCTTCAACGCCAGTTGTTGAATATGCTTATCTAAACGGACAGGAAGGTCTTTATACCGAACAAGAAATTAATTTTGATACTGATAGCCTGGATATTAAAGTTAGGAATGACTTTAACGCCAGCATCTTCGAATATAGAGGTGTTTACAAAAACCCTGGTCAATAGTATTATTTATTTGGTCGTAAATAAGGTTAGTTTATCAATGAGAAAAGCCTGGTAAAACAGGCTTTTTTTTAACAAAACAAAAAGAAAATGAAAAATTTCGTTCAAGAAGGTGAAATAATTGATTACACAAATGGTACAGGAGCAGATATTGCTTCTGGAGATCTCGTATTGTTTGGCGGATTAGCTGGGGTAGCTGTCACTAATATTGCTAATGGTGGTGTAGGTTCAGTTCAGCTTACCGGGGTATTTAAAATTGCAAAAGCAGCTGGTGCAATTACACAGGGCGCTAAATTATATTATGTTAGCGCAGATAAAAACCTTTCAACAACTGCATCCGGAAACACTCTGGTTGGAGTAGCTGCAAGGGCTGCGTTAACTGGCGATTCAACAGTAGATTTATTGCTTACAAACGGTATCTAATGAACCTATTTGATTCTATACAGGATACAGCCTTTAACATAGTTAACAATACGTTTGGGGGTACTGCTTCATGGATAGCTTCAAATCAGTCCGGAACATTTGTGCATGGAATGCTGTTTAAGGATCCAACGGAAACTGCTAAAATACTCGAACAGCCATACTCTCCTAAAAACTGTATGATGGAGTATA
>NZ_JAELTV010000502.1 GCF_016429005.1 Pedobacter sp. ASV19 | reverse complement strand
CCCCCCCCCCCCCCCCCCCCCCCCCCCCCCCCCCCCCCCCCCCCCCCCCCTTTTAGATGTGTATAAGAGACAGGTATTGTTCAAATTGGCTCCGTCAACCGTTACACTGTTGGACCTGCTGTCGCGACCGGCAAAACTTGTTCCGGTAGATTGAGGCGTTAAACGGGTAAAATCAGTTACACTTCTTGAAAAAGTAGGCAAGGTAGCCAGTGCAGTGGCGCCAATATTGGTTGTAGCACCAGATTTTGCGGATACAATACGTTTTGTTCCGGTAATAGATACTGCATTCAATTGTACACCACTATCAGATAATACTGCATTCAGTACAAACGGCTGTCCCAATAGGAGAGTGATATCTGTATAAGTACTCTTATTGAAGCCGATATAAGTCACTTCAATTTTGTAAGGACCGCCGGTACGCATACCTGGAATGCTAAACAATCCGTCTTTGTTGGCAGCGGCTGCATAGGAAGTTCCGGAAGGTACGTGTGTCGCTCTGACAGAAGCACCTGGCAGGATGCCTCCTTTAGCGTCTTTTACGCTCCCGGATACACTACTTGATGTTACCTGTGAAAAGGCAACAGAAGCAGTAAAAAGGAAAAATAAGAAAATGAGTAAAGAGTTTCTCATACTTGATTGTTTTTTTACGTGAATTTTTGTGTTTTGTTTTGGCCGCAAAGATAGGAAATCAGCCTAAGATATATTAACTTAATGTTAACAATTTAAGACTTAACGTATTGTAAACGATAACTATATGTTAAGTGCTTCTTCTGTTTTTGTAAACATCTGTAGGACAGGCTGTTTTTTTGTAAGACATATGGTGGAATCTTTGAATGAGTTATCTGTTTATGCCTTCAGAAGGAACAATTTCCTCTTTAAGTCGTCCTGTTTTCTGTATTATTTGGCACCAAAACGAATTTGCCATGTAAACTTTTGGTTTTTTGTCTATATAAATGTTGTGTTTAATTAACGATTTCTTAAAAAAAAACGTCAGATTCTCCGCTTTTGAACTCCTTAGATTTGTCGGCTGTGGTTATGGTTAATCACAGGAAATAAATTTTTTTCACTCATTTAAAAAGCATGAATAAATCTTTACTGATTAAAATTACTTTGCTGATTCAATTTTTAGCTGTAGGCGTTTTCGCGCAGCAAAAAATCACAGGTAAGATTGTAGATTCATTAACTAATGAATCACTACCAGGAGCATCCATTGGTTTTAAAGGAACCAGGAACTTTACTTCCACTGCTCTGGACGGAAGCTTCAGCCTGCAAAAGCAGGATGGCTTAAATGTTTTAACGATCTCATTTATCGGATACAATCCCAAACAGGTGATCCTTAAAGAAGGAAAAACCAATCTTGGCGCAATTAAAATCTCTCCAAATTCAAATCTAATGTCTGAGGTAGCTATCCTTGGTTCCAACGTGGCTATTGACAGGAAAACGCCAGTTGCGGTTTCTACCATCAATGCCCTGGAGATTGAAGAAAAAGGCAGTAACCAGGAGTTTCCTGAATTGCTCAATGGGATGCCTGGTATCCAGGCAACCAAACAAGGGGGTGGTTTTGGAGATTCGAGGGTAAGTATCCGCGGATTCAGTACCAGCAATTTAGCCATTATGGTGAATGGAATTCCTATTAACGATATGGAAAATGGTTCTGTATACTGGTCTAACTGGGCAAGCTTAAGAGATGTAACCTCTTCTATGCAGGTGCAAAGAGGATTGGGTGCCACTAAATTGGTTGTGCCATCTCTTGGAGGTACCATTAACATCGTTACCAAAACTACAGATACTGAAAAAGGAGGCTCTATTTCTCAAACCATTGGAAATGATGGTTTCGTTAAAACTTCTCTCTATGTTTCTACAGGAATGAACGATAAAGGCTGGGCTTTCTCTGCTCAGGGTTCGCGCACTGCAGGTAACATGTATGCAGAAGGGCTTCAGTTTACGGGTTACAATTATTTCTTTAACCTTTCCAAAAGATTTAATGACCACCATACTTTGTCCATTACCGCAATGGGTGCACCGCAAACGCATGGACAAAGGTCCAGCAAACAAACCATACAGGCGTTTGAAGATGCCCCACAAGGCATTAAATTCAACCCAGACTGGGGTGTTAAATACGGACAGGTGGTTAACGTAAAAAACAATTACTTTAACAAACCAATTATCTCCGTAAATGACTATTGGACCATTGACGAATCGTCAAGCTTATCTACTGTATTGTATGCTTCACGTGGTACAGGAGGCGGTGGTTCCAATTTAGGTGCTGCATTGCCAAGAGTTGGAGGATATGCTTATGCTCCATATGATCTGGATGCGGCGATCGCAACAAATAAAGCTTCTGTAGATGGCTCTGCTGCATCATATCTGTATTCTTCAGTGAACAACCACAACTGGGTTGGTGCCATGAGTACTTATAACAAGAGATTTAATAAATATTTCAATTTTACGGGTGGTGCTGATTTAAGATATTACGAAGGTCTTCACTACGTTAAAATTACTGATGTTTTAGGTGCAGATTACGTGGCTTATCCTTGGTTGGGTATCAACAGTACAAGTACTTACCGTGGAAACATCAACGATCCAAACCCAATGTTAAAAACTGGTGATAAGTTTGAATACAACTACAACAGTAAAATACTTTGGGAAGGTGTATCCGGGCAGGTAGAATATTTAAAGGATGATGTTACTGCATTCGTATCCCTGGCTGCTTCCAATACTTCTTTTAAAAGGATAGATACTGTCTCTTATACACATCTAAAAGGGGGGGGGGGGGGGGGGGGGGGGGGGGGGGGGGGGGGGGGGGGGGGGGG
>NZ_JAELTV010000501.1 GCF_016429005.1 Pedobacter sp. ASV19 | reverse complement strand
GAAATCCCTTCGTGATCTTCTGTAAAACCAGTCGTTCCAAAAATAGATAATTCTTCATTTCCCTTTTCAGGATCAGCATAATATTGCCTCACTCCTACTTGTTCATCGGAATAGTAGATATAGCCCAGTTCATTATCAACCGCAATGGCCTCTATTTCTTTCTTACCACTGTATTTACCAAATTTACGAACCAATGTTGCTTTTACAGCACCAGTCCCATCGTCTCCTAATAAATACTGCCAGATGTATCCTCCTGTAGTAGGTCCGGTTTTACGGCCAACAATGGCATACATTTTTCCATTTTTAGCTGAATAAATAGAAATACCCATTACATCCCTAAATCCAGCTTCTGCTTCTTCCTCAAAGGCAGGAATCCCCCCATTATCTACAGGTGTCATATCTGGTAAGGCGAAAATGCGAAGCTTATGTGTAATACGTTCTGTTGTAATCGCAACATCGGTAGGCTTTCCATTTAGAACCAATCCATAAGCGACATCTACATTGTTGGGACGCTTGAGATCTTTAACCACACGGACAATCTTTCCTTGGAGGTCATATACATATAAAGCGCCATTTTCAGACTTGTCCGTACCTACCACCAGGCTCTTTGACGGATCTGAAGGGTTTAACCAAATGGCCGGATCATCAGAATCAAACTGTACCGGTTCTGTAACTATAACGGGTTTAATAATCGTCTTATCCTCAAAAGGAGAAACAGGAATGGCGGGCTTTTGTGCGCATGCCACTTGGAGTTGTATCAGTAAAATGACTGCGGCTATAAGTGATTTATGCATTTGTATGTAGTTATAGTATAAATTATTTGGTTCCAAAAGCACCAATATAGGTAGCAGGTTCGGGTGAGGTATAAGTAATACCGTTAACCAGTAACCCGGCTGCATGATGACGAGTAAAATTGGTTTTCCCTTTCCCTAGTGCCGGCGAAGAAGCCTGTAAATGAAAATCCCAGTTCAGATTGAAAGTAGAATTGTTAACATTGGTATTCAACGGATAATTCACCAGCTCTGGGTCATTATCGCCGGCATTTTTCCCAATCACATCATTAGTACCCGCAATAATATCGGCGCTTGGCTGAAATTGGTTTACCGTAGCCTGATCGTATCCGTAGTAATAATTATTGCTGAATAAAGATTTCTTGTCTTCCGGACCTTTGGTATCCCTTTTAATCCCAAAGCGAGTGTTTACAAACATTGTATTGTATATATCTACATGGACGGAAGCTTCCAGCCAGATTGAACCGCCTTTAGCTGTAGGTCTTCGCCATCCCGTGTTTACAAAAGTATTGTTATAAGCAACAATATAGGCCTGGGGATTCCGGTCTCCGGCGTTAGACAATTTTAGTGCATTTGTATTGGTACTATAAACCAGGTTATAGGCTACATCGGCCAGACAGCCTGATTTAATGTTAATACCTTCGCCACCTACTAAACCAGTAGTATAAAAAGTATTGTGCGCAAAAATGATCTTCCCACCCTCAATATAAGTACAGTCGTCCTGAAAAAACCTGAAGGTGCTGTTCTGAACAATCAGTTTTCCGTTCACGTTTGAAAACCAAAGAGCAGGTGTATTCTCTCCTGCTTTGGCTTTATACAAACCCTGCTTTACCGATGTAGAAGCATCGGATGTTGTTGCTCCGCCATATTCTATAATGGCATGGTCGAGTACCAGCTCTGCGCAAGATGGAGCAGCCAAAATACCTCCCCATAATTTACCGAATTTCCTGGCATCTGTTCTTAAAGCCTCCGGAATGGTAAATCTCACCGGATTTTCTGCTGTTCCCAATGCGTAAAGGTTACCTTTTATAATGATCTCTGGTTTAGCCAAAGTATCCATTACTACAGTTACCCCTTCTTCAATGGTCAAGGTTTTACCTGCCGGAACAATAATGTCTCCTTTGATAATTTGTGTACTCCCTTTAGCCCATACACCAGACACTTCTCCAATGGCAGATCCATTTCCAGTATCAGGATCAACATCGCTATTGGCTTTTTTACAACTTCCGAAAAACACAACAAAGAGTGCTATACAACTTAAGAAAGTTCTCAATTTCATTTTATTATTATTTAAATACATAAGTCTTGGATTAGAATTTATAACGTGCGCCAATCAGGTAGCTGTGTCCGTACTTGTCCTTGCGGATCAGTGTTTTTCCATCGGTTTCTACTGCAAAATTCTGGTTAGCCGGATTGGTTCCTTTAATAAACAACTCCGTTGGGGTATCCAGCAGGTTACCCGCTTTAATAAATACACTGATATTATTTTTGAATTTTTTCTCGATAGAGGCATCCATCTGGATAAAGGCTTTCTGCCATAAATCATTATCTACAAATTGAGAAATTGTGTTGATACGCTCTCCAGTGTATGATGCGGATAACTGGCCATCCCATCCATGCTTCGTATCTTTATAGATTAGCGAAAGATTGGCAATATGGGCAGATTGTCCATACAACGGCCTGGTTTGCTTTACATTCATAGGTAATAACTGATCTGTAACCGGGTCTCTGAATCTTGAAAATTTATCTGTCGTAATTCTGGAATGGGTATAGGTGTAGTTTGCTTTTACACCAAACTTTTTGATGAATTTAATATAATCCACCTCCAGTCCATAATTACGGGCAGTACCAAAATTCCCGGGCATATAGAACACATCCTGGCCCCTGACCGCATCTGCCTGAAAAGTATATTCAATTGGGTCCTGTATTTTTTTATAGAAAGCGCCCACCCTGTCTCTTATACACATCTGACGCTGCCGACGAACGTTAGCCGGTGTAGATCTCGGTGGTGGGCGGAGCGGTATAAAGGGGGGGGGGGGGGGGGGGGGGGGGGGGGGGGGGGGGGGGGGGGGGGGGGGGGGGGGGGGGGGGGGGGGGGGGGGGGGGGGGGGGGGGGGGGGGGGGGG
>NZ_JAELTV010000500.1 GCF_016429005.1 Pedobacter sp. ASV19 | reverse complement strand
CCCCCCCCCCCCCCCCCCCCCCCCCCCCCCCCCCCCCCCCCCCCCCCCCCCCACTTTTAGATGTGTATAAGAGACAGGCTTTAAATAACTAACCAATGAGAGCACTTATTCTTTTATTGTTTATCCCACCAGATTCTGCCTTTTGTATCCTGTGCAGATATTCCGTAACTAGCATCTTTAGTCATCATGTTTTTAATGGCATCAGCATAATTTGCAGAGTTCAGGTTGGATCCTGTACTTAAGTCGAGCGAATTCCTCCTCGGCGCTAATAAATTCTGGGTACCATCCCATACGCCTTCCAGATAAGCTATAGAAGATCCATCACCTATATTTCCATTATTTCCAGGTCTAACATTGGTGAACTGTGGATATCCTGTTCTCTTCCACATGGCCCATGACTCTTCCGGCTGCATTAAGTAATTTACCCAAGCTTGCGAGTAGATACTAGGCAAGCCTTTATATGGAAGGTTTGTTGCAAAATTCCCGATGACAATAGCAGCTGCATTTGGTACATTTGTTGCCACTGCAGCTGCTTTATAAGCGTCAAAAGAAGCTTGTACACCAGTATAAAACCACTGTGAAGCTGTTTTACCCAAGCCATTTCCACCTTTTTCCGCAATTTCCGCCATCATAAAACAAGTTTCGGCATAAGTTAGATAAGGCGTCCTCATTTTAATGGTACTCCCATCAACATAAGCTTCGTCACTATGCATTAAATCTTTTGAGGACCGTGCATCAAAACCTCCAAATCCACCATTTTTAATAAACAGCCTGCTTTGAATAGCAGATAAAAAGCCCAGAGCTTGTGTACCTCCCGTAATGGTAAAGGTTTTAGAACGATTTCCACCAGTAGAGCCATAGCCTACTGCATCTGCAGATGCAGGGAAGGTATGTTTACCCCAATAGCGGACATTATTTTCTGGCAGGAGTAAGGCTGCTTGCGCTGCAGCATCCCCTTTTTGCTGAACCAGAACATAATTCTTATAGTTTGTTCCAAAATCATTTTGACGAACCATGAACGCAATTCTAGGATCTCCGGTTGATTTTAGATATTCAACAAACGGGAAAGAAGCATTATAAGAGAATAAAATTACGTTGATATCATCCACGTTATTGTTCCAGTCTCTGGACTGATTGTAGCCAAAAGATTCATCATTAGTAGAAATGATCTTTCCAGCAAAATTTGTGGAAATATCTGTCAATACCGCGGCTAGTTGAGAAGGGTCTCTTTTTTCATAGCGTTGAGCAATTTTTATGCGCAGGGTATTGGCAAATGCCTGCCATTTGTTGTAATCACCACCATAGAAAAAGTCCTGATTACCTAAAACAAACTGTCCGGTGCTGTTTTTTAATAATGTTGCCGCATCCTTTAATTGCTGATCAAAGCGTTTATACAAATTGTAATCATAATCATAGGCGGGTAATGGAAACATCACATCCTGAAAGGCTTGAGAATAAGGCATGGCGCCGAAAATATCAGCAACTCTCCAGGCCTGATAGGTATCGACGATAGAACAGATGGCTTTCAAACCCTGATAGGTCGCTTTTTGGGCATCAGGTAAGGCATTGATCTTATCCATAATACGGTGCATATCCCTCCCATTTCCGGTAAAGTAGTCGTTGTAATACGGAAAGCCAGGATTTGGACCAGTTGGTTTTCCTGGGTTCCAATATGCTTTAGACAGCCCACTGGCATCCACACCATCTGGAACTATATACTGCATATAAACCATGGTAGAGCCATACTTTTGAGAAGTATTACCCCGTGAGCCCAAATTGAAGTCGGCCGTTGCCCCGGTAAATAAGATTTCCGGACTGGCGTCAGGCAGTGCAAATGGATTAGTATTCACATCAATCATACTTTTTTTACAAGACTGAGTAAATAGTGCCAGCGACATTAATCCTATGATATATTTATGTGTCGTTTTCATGTTTTTAAATTTTTATAGGGAAATACTTAAATTCACGGAATAGTTTCTGTAAAAAGGAACACCTCCTGTGATATATGGCTTAAATGGATCATTACTTTGAAGAGATTCCGGATTCTGATCTCCACTCAGTGTTTTATATAAATAACCTATGTTTCTGGCAGAAACACTTACCCTTGCGCCTTTGATGTGGACTTTATTCACCCATTCCGATGGAAGACGGTAGCCTAAAGTGATTTCACGAAGCATGATCCAGGAATTTTTAGAAACAGATTCATTTCCATTGAGATTGGTACCCCATCCGTAGAAAGTATTATAATACAAAGAGGCTTTCCACGGCTCCACAAGTCCCTGGTTGTAGGCATCTCTAAAAGTCATCCCAGCAATGCTTACACCTGGTTTAAGTGGACTCATTTGTCCTGCATCAAAAACTGCATTTGGTACCACGCCATCATATCTGGTTAAGCCAGTATAAGAATCCGTTCTGGCTACACCACCATGCGCCTGATCACGGAATTGCAAAGAGTTTAATGTGGTTCCCTGGCCTGTTGCATAACTGTAAGCTTCCGAATAAACATCTCCACCAAAGCGACCATCTACCTGCGCAAAAAGGCTAAAGTTTTTATACCTCAAAGTTGTACTGATACCACCAACCAAATTAGGCTCTACTTTTCCGATATTGATTCTTTTTTGACTGTCTGAGTAGTCAGGACTAACCAAATTGTAATCTTGCATACTGTATTTAACAGTCGGATTTGGATTGGCCTGACGGCTTCCTACCTGTATAATTGGGAATCCTGTTTTTGGGTCAATTTTAGAGGATGCGCCAATATCAGAAGTCAGGACGCCAAAATCTCCACCTTCATAAGCATAAACGTTTGCTCCATCATATCCACCACTTAATTCCCATTCTTTTATACCCTGTCTCTTATACACATCTGACGCTGCCGACGAA
>NZ_JAELTV010000004.1 GCF_016429005.1 Pedobacter sp. ASV19 | reverse complement strand
GTTGCCGGTGCATAATATTTCATAACCAGCTGCGCCCAGTCTATACTCTTTGGTTTAGGTACTTTGGGAGACTGAAAAGAAGCCTGGTGACTTAAACCAACGCTTTCTATCCCTCTAAGCCTGCATGCCCAGGCAGTTACCGGCTCAAAGTCATTAATGATCAGATTATAATCCTTTAAAGGAAGAGATCTCATGTCTTTTACAAAACGCGGAAGGTTCATGGTCTTCCAGGTCTCGAAGTGGTCAACCCCACCCTTTTTACCAAAAATAAAGCTAAAACCATGAAGCTGATATTGAACAGGCTGGCTCAGCCTGACATCAGCCTGCGTTCCGCTAATCAGAAGCTCCACATCGCCATGCTGTTGTAACAATGGAACAATCTCTCTGGCACGGCTGATGTGCCCGTTTCCCGTTCCCTGAATCGCATATAATATCTTCATCCGCACCGAATATCTGTAAATTTTAGCCTTTAGACAATTTCTAATTTGATCTTTTGCAATAATACATTGATATCCAGTTTACTATGTAAATCTTCGCTGTCAGAAAGAATTCCTTCTTCCTCTATATCTGTTTCATAATCTTTGGCCTCATATTTAAATATTTTCCAGGCCTTATTGTTGTATTCCAGCGCGGTCAGGTTTTCAATCCAGTCTCCGCTGTTCAAATAGGTCACTCTGCCATTCTCAGTTTCAATGCCACGCATTTCCGGCTGATGGATATGACCGCAAACCACATATTCATAGCCTTTTTCAACAGCAAGCTCCGCAGCCGTCTGTTCAAAACTGTTGATAAATTTTACCGCATCCTTAAAGCTTTCCTTCACCTTTTTCGAAAAGCTCATTTTCTCTCTCCCAAAAATCTTCAGGCCCCAGTTCACAAAACTATTGATCAGGATCAGGGTATCATATCCTACGGCACCCAGTTTCGCCAGCCATTTGGAATGCTGCATGGTAACATCAAAAATATCCCCATGGAAGAACCAGGCCTTTTTACCATCTATTTCCAAAACCAGTTTATTTTGTAAATGGAAAGCTCCTAAATGCATATCTGCGAATTTACGCAAGAGCTCGTCATGATTACCCGTCAGATAATATACCGGCACCCCTTCCACCACAAATTTCATCAGTTTACGGACCACCTTCATATGTGTTTCCGGCCAGTACCTTTTGCTAAATTGCCAGATATCAATAATGTCGCCATTAAGGATCAACATTTTAGGCTTAATGCTTTTCAGATATTTTAAAAGCTCTTTGGCGTGGCATCCGTAAGTACCCAGGTGTACGTCCGAAATGACTGCAATTTCTACTTCTCTTTTAGACGTCATCGTCATCCATTTTCAGATCATAAGGACTAAAAAAGAAGGCAATCAGGGCAATAACACATCCTATTACGATCATTTCCTCCATAGATCTTTAGTTTATGGACACAAATATGCAATGCACAGGTTAACAAGCCATTAACAGAATATTATTAAAAAAACAAAAGGTTATTGCCAGATGGCAATAACCTTTATTTCAAATCGCTTAAATAATGTTTAAGCGGCCTTCTTTTTTTTCTCTCCGTAACATGCAAAGCCCAATGCGGCCAGCAATAAAACAGATCCTGCCAGGGAAATCTTTTCCCCTGCATAATAAGAAACAGGCTCAAATTTAAACTCTACTTTATGATTACCTGCCGGGAGCTGCGCTGCACGCAGTACATAATCAGCTCTGAAATAAGGTTTTTTCTCATTATCGATATACATATTCCAGCCTTTGTCATAATAAATTTCAGAAAAAACGGCAATTACGTCCGAAGGCGCACTATAGGAATAAACCAAATGGTCAGGATGATAACTGTCCAGCGTGATCATCGCTGTTGCACCACCACCTGTTACCTTTTTCTCATCAATAAGACCTTTATACCGAATGTCCACAATGGCTTCTTTTTTCGGATCAAAACTACTGATCGCCTTCATCTCTTCGTCTGCATCTTTGGCAAATTGTACATTTTGTACAATCCATGCATTTCCTGCAGCGGTTTGATTTCTTTGCATTTTATAAGAACCATTTTGCTGGTCTTGTGTGATAATATATTTCGTATTCAACATATCCAGCACATCCTGGTTCACACTTTTTGAGAATTGATTATCGATCAACTCCTGGAAACGCTTCAATTTAGCCGCATGGTAACCACCCACAGTTTTATGGAACTGGGAAGCACTCGCATCTGAAAAAGTAGAAGTCGTGAGGTCCATTACCCTGAAATCAGGATCTTTATCCGCCATAATAAATGTATCTACATCGCGGGGCTGGAAATGGTTAGCCAGGTCTGATTTACTCGCGAAATTATTGTTGTTTAAATAACGGCGATCCACTTGCCACATATCGATCAAAACAGCAAAACCAAGCAGTACTAATGCCAGTTGAAGATTCATTTTTTTGGTAATGAACGCCCAGATCAATGCATAAGCAATCGCAATAAAAAGTACAGACCTCAAGGCATCTGCACGAGCAATGTCAACACGATCCGCCACCAGAGCATTGGCAACTTTTAACGCCTCTCCACGGTTGTTCTGCAGAATCTGGGTAAGCGCCTCCAGCATGCGCTGATGGTTTTCGCTGGTAAAACTGAAAAATACGGTTGGCATAATGGCAACCAATAAGGAGAACCCTCCGGTGATTGCCGCAGCGATCGTTAATTTTTTAAGAAGTACCTTTTGTTCCAGCTTACTTTCTGTAGCTTCTTTAATTGCAAGCACGGCTAAAACAGGAACCATTAGCCCTACTACAGCCAAAATAGATTCCACCGCCCTGAACTTATTGTATAATGGGAAATAATCAAAAAACAAATCGGATATCAAGGGGAAATTACTTCCGAAAGAAAGCAGCATGAATAAAATGGTTGTGCCTAAAGCCCACCACTTAAAACGGCTTCTTACAACAAGCAGCCCAAAAACAAACAGGAAGCAGATAATTGCCCCAAAATAATATGGTCCTGAAGTACCTGGCTTACCACCCCAGTACTGCTGATAACCAATCTGCCCGGCCAGCTGTTGAATCGCCTGCGTCGGATCGCCACCTGTTAATGATTGTAAAGACTTATACGCATTGCTTTCCGGTTTAACCAGTGCATCAATACTGGTCGCCCCACCATAAAGGTTTGGGATCAGAAAGGTAAAACTCTCTCCAACACCCTGGCTCCAGCCATAAGCATATTCTTTAGAAAGACCATTCTTTTCTTCTGCTTTATCTGTCGTTAAATTAGATTTTCCTCTGTTGGATTCCTTTCCATACTCGTAAGTAGTCCATAAAGTACTTGCATTCACCATCAGTGCCAATACAGCACCAATAGCGATAAAACTTAAACCCCGTCCAAATGCAGACAGCTTCTTTTCTTTCCAGGCATGATACAATTCAATAGCAAGATAAATCACCAATGCAATCGAGATATAATAGGTCATTTGAATGTGGTTGGCCCTGATCTCCAAAGCGAGGAACAGTGCAAACAAACTTCCACCCACCCAATACTTTCCTCGAAGTGTTAAAATTACCGCAGCCAGAATGGGCGCAAAGAAAGCAATGGCCAGAGCCTTATTGCTATGCCCGGCAGCAATAATGATAAAATTATAGGAGGTAAAAGCAAAAGCAATGGCCCCTAACGCAGCGAGATACGGGTTGACTTTTAATACACAAAACAACAGATACGCCCCCAGCAGATACAACAAAACCACATCCACAGGATCTGGCAATATGGTTTTAATCGCAGAAATGACATAAGTTGCACCATTCATTGGGTATTGAACCCAAATCTGATAAGCCGGCATACCTCCAAACATCTGATTGGTCCAAAGAGGCCCTTTACCATCTTTAGCTTTGTAGTCCATAATTTCCTTCTGCATCGCTTTTGCCTGCAGGACATCACTTTGAGCCGGTCCCTTGCCTTGCAAAACAGGGCTGAAATAGGCGAAACAGATAATTACGAAAAATGCGGCGATGGCAACGTGGATGCCATTTCTTTTAAACCAAGTATTCATTAGGGTTATTTAATATTTAAACTAACCCCAAAAATATAAAAATGAAGGAAATAAGCGCTTAAATTAATATTATAATTATTTAACCTCTTCGTAGTCTACAAAATCACCCAGTTTATCTACATTTCCAGGCTTAGGCTTCGGTGGCATATAATCTATAGATATAGAACCTTCAGGCCTCCTGGGAGCTTGTTGCGCACCATTGGCCTGTTGTTGCATATTGTTAAAAATATTTCTGAGCACAAGCGGGAAAACCAGTTTCAAAAGCATCCTGATCACCCACATCACCAATATCGTTATAAAAAGAAATTTTACTATTCCCATGTTAATTCGTCTTAATGTTTACAAATATGACGGAATTCATTTTTGATTATTACAGTTTCTACCAGATTATTGCACTTACATTACAATCAATCTTCTTCTACAATATGTGCCACACGGCCTACCTGTCCATCCTCCAAACGCACTTTAATACCCCTGGAATGAAAGGGAGAAGAGGTTAATAAATTTGCAACAATCCCCCTGGTCAAGGTACCAGATCTCTGGTCTTTCTTCAAAATAATATCCACCTCTAAACCGGGATAAATGTCTTTTCTGTTCTTTCCGTCCATTACTTACTCTTTACTATACTCAATTTACTTGCCAAAACGCTCCTCAAATACTTTTTCCATGGCAAACATTTCGTCCCTTAACCTTGCGGCAAGCAGAAAGTCCATGTCTTTGGCAGCCTTAGTCATTTCTTTACGCGTTTTATCTATAGACTTCTGCATTTCTGCTTTGGTCATATACTGAACCACCGGATCTGCTGCAATACTCACTTCATCTACCTCCACATAGGCTTTAGCCCTTGTGGCATTCTCAGAGAAATCCAGCATTGAAGTCTGTTCCATAATAGCTTCTCTACTCTTGCCAACTGTTTTGGGCGTAATTCCATGCTCCAGGTTATAGGCGATTTGTTTTTCCCTTCTCCGGTTGGTTTCGTCAATTGTCCTTTCCATGGATTCGGTGATGTTGTCTGCATACATAATTACTCTTCCTCTGTCGTTCCGCGCTGCGCGTCCTATGGTCTGTATCAAGGCGCGGTCAGAACGTAAAAACCCTTCTTTATCCGCATCCAATATGGCTACAAAAGACACCTCAGGAAGGTCAAGTCCTTCCCTCAACAGGTTAATTCCGATCAGCACATCAAATTCTCCTAAACGTAAGCCTCTAAGGATTTCCACACGCTCAAGTGTCTTCACCTCTGAGTGAATATAACGGACCTTGATGTTCAGCCGGTCCATATATTTAGTCAGCTCCTCTGCCATGCGTTTGGTTAAAGTAGTCACCAATACCCGGTCTCCCATCTTGATGGTCTTCTCGATTTCTTCCAGCAGATCATCTACCTGGTTTACCGCTGGCCGCACTTCAATTAAAGGATCCAGCAAACCCGTAGGCCGGATCACCTGCTCCACAAATACCCCGTCTGATTTCTGCAGCTCATAGTCGGCAGGTGTTGCACTTACATAAACCGTTTGTGGTGCCAGACGTTCAAATTCCTCAAAATTCAAAGGTCGGTTATCTAAAGCAGAAGGTAAGCGGAAACCATATTCCACCAGCGACATTTTTCTAGACCGGTCCCCCCCATACATTGCCCGGATCTGAGGCACCGTCACATGGCTTTCATCAATCACCATTAAATAATCATCAGGAAAGTAGTCCAGCAAACAGAAAGGGCGCATTCCTGGTGAACGGCCATCAAAGAAACGGGAATAATTTTCAATACCGGAGCAGTACCCCAGTTCCTTCATCATCTCTATATCAAAATTTACCCGCTCTTCCAGTCTTTTTGCTTCCAGAAGCTGCCGGTCTTCGATCAGTTGGTTCTTGCGGATCTCCAGTTCTTCCTGGATGCCCCAAATAGAAGAATTAAACCGGTCTTTAGGCGTCACAAACAAATTGGCCGGGTAAATCGCCATATCCTCCAGTTTCTCCAGGGTCTTGCCCGTAACCGGATCGATCACGCTCAGTTCTTCAATATCATCTCCAAAAAAAGAAATCCGGTAGGCATTATCCAGGTAGGCAGGAAAGATATCCACCGTATCTCCCTTTACCCGGAAAGTACCTCGTTTAAAATCATTAATTGTTCTCGCATATAAAATCTCGACCAGGCTGTGCAGAAAAGAATTACGGGAAATCCTTGTCCCCACCGAGAAACGGAATACAGACCTGGAAAAATCCTCTGGGTTTCCCATACCATAAATACAGGAAATAGAGGAAACGACAATCACATCCCTTCTACCCGACATTAAGGCAGAGGTCGTTCTTAAGCGCAACTTTTCAATCTCTTCGTTGATACTCAGGTCCTTTTCTATATAAGTATTACTACTGGGCATATACGCCTCAGGTTGATAATAATCATAATAGGAAACAAAATAATTCACCGCATTTTCGGGGAAGAACTGCTTAAACTCTCCATACAACTGTGCGGCCAAAGTCTTGTTATGACTCAGGATTAAGGTTGGTTTCTGCGTCTGCTCAATAAGGTTCGCAACAGTAAAGGTTTTACCAGAACCTGTTACACCAAGCAGCGTCTGATAGTGCTCCTGATTGTTTACCCCTTCAACCAATTGCCTGATGGCATTGGGCTGATCTCCTGTAGGTTTGTAATCTGATACGATTTTAAATTTCATCAAATCAAAGATAAGAAATTATTTACGAAGGAAATATCCGGAGGGCTTGCTTGCTTTTAAATAAAAATCTTATTTTTATGGTCATCATGAAGCTACTGGCCTATGTACCGATACTAACGCCCCGGATAAGATATATTTTTAATTTTATCTTTAATGATGTCCTGAAAACCCAGGTTGGCTTCAGCTCAAACCTGGCAGAATTCAAAGCATCCACACTCCCAAAGATTAGCTATGCAAATCAGCCGGTAGGCGATGAACTGTTTTTTAAAAATACAGACCTGCTGCTTTCCCACGCTATCGTAAAAACCAGTTTTAAAACCACTGCGTTTGGAGATACGATCGTCCCCTTTGCGGTAACTGGCAGCACCCTGCCCTTTGACCTCTTCGCAGCTTCATTTTACTTTATCAGCCGATATGAAGAGTATTTGCCCTTTCACCCAGACTCCGACGGTCATTATCCACCAGAATACAGCCTGCAAAGCAAATTAAAACTGCTGCAAATCCCTGTAATTGATGCCTGGGCACTGATCCTGAAAAATATCCTGCTGAAAAAGCATCCCAATCTCTTTTTCGAAAAAAAGAGATTCGACTTTATACCCTTAATTTGCATGTATCCTGGCACTTCCGGCTCGGACGGAATATTCAGAACTGGCATCAACCTGCTTCGAAAGGTTACCGCGGTTTTAAGGAAGGATAAAACTGAAGACAGAAAGGCCAAAGACATCCAGGCCTTTGTAAACAGCGCGCATGAGCCATACAGAATCAAAACACGCTTCTTTTTCAAACCCAGCCAGGATGAGGATCATGAATGTGATGGACAGATCAATCTCCCTCAAAGCTACCTCCAGCTCCTGAAAACAGGAACAGTGAATGATTATCGCATGGGCTATAAGCATACAACTGGCTTTAGAGCTGGAACCTGCACCCCTTTTCCATGGTATGATCTTCAGCTGGAAAAAACCACGCACCTCCTTGTACATCCGGTAGCCATTAATGACGGAAACCTGTCTAATGACAAACACATCAGAATTGCCCCTACCCTCGCTCAATGGAAAAATATTGTTGACACCGTAAAGCTACTGGAAGGCAAATTGTACATGACCTGGCACCAGGATACCCTGGTTAATAGTGGAAAAGGCCGAACTGCAAGAAAGCTTTACACAGAAATGTTAAGCAATTTTTTATCTTTGCCTAATGATATTCGACCTCAGTAAAACCAATTCTATTGCAAATGTTTTTATTGCTCAACTTCGGGATGAAAATATACAGAAAGATGCTATGCGCTTTAGAAAGAACCTGGAGAGACTGGGAGAATTCTTTGCTTTTGAGATCAGTAAGACCCTGAGCTACGAGCAAACAAAGACACAAACCCCGCTTGGGATTGCAGAAAGCAAACAACTTGTGCAGCAACCCGTGCTGGCCACCATCCTCCGGGCAGGGCTGCCTATGCACAAGGGATTACTGAATATCTTCGATATGGCAGACTCTGCCTTTATTACCGCCTTCAGAAAAACGCACAAAAGCGGCGATTTTGAGATTCAGATGGAATATATTTCTTCACCAGACCTCACAGACAGGACCGTGATCGTTGCTGATCCTATGCTTGCCACTGGCCTAAGTATGGTGATCTGCTGCAAAGAATTACTTAACCGTTTCAGCATCAAAGAACTTCACATCGTAACTGCCATTGCCAGTGCTGAAGGCATTCGTCATGTCAGAGCCAATCTTCCCCATGCCAAATTGTGGGTCGGCGCAATAGACGAAGAGATGACGACAAAAGCATACATCGTTCCCGGGCTTGGAGATGCCGGCGACCTGGCTTATGGCCCAAAACTTTAATCATGATCAAACATATCTTTTTTGACCTGGATCATACCATCTGGGATTTCGATAAAAATGCAGAAGAAACACTGAAGGAACTCTATCAGACCTACCAGCTTCAAACACTTGGTTTAACTTCTACAGAAGAGTTCATTCAAACCTATACAGAAAATAACCACCGGCTCTGGGCCGCTTATCATGTGGGCAAAATCAGCAAGGAAACCCTTAGGTCCGAAAGATTCAGCAGTACCTTTATCCAGTTGGGTATACACCCTGACCATATACCGCAGCAATTTGAGGACGATTATGTCCGGATCACTCCAACCAAAACAAATTTATTTGAAGGCTCAGAAAAAGTGCTCTCCTACCTGCAGAAAAAATACAGTCTTCATATCATTTCCAATGGTTTCAAAGAAAGTACTTTAACCAAAATGGAAGTTTCCGCGCTAAATCCTTATTTTAAAAATGTAATTATTTCTGAGGATGTAGGCGTTAACAAGCCAGACAAGGCCATTTTTGAACATGCTTTACAAAAAGCAGAAGCACTAAAAGAAGAGAGCATTATGATTGGCGATAGTCTGGAAGCTGATATTACCGGCGCCCAAAACTTTGGAATGAAGGCCATTTTCTTTAACCCGCTAAAGAAAGAAGCACCGGAATACGTGGACTGGCAAATCCATCATTTGGAAGAATTACTCCAGCACTTCTAAAATTCTGTTATCGTGGTATGAGATTCGTAATATGGTTTCTACACACAAATGAAACCAAATGAAAAAAATCATCTTATTGTTTGCTGTACTGCTGCAAACTACCACAATCTTTGCCCAGCGAAGGGCACAGACCTCGGAACTGTTTCTTGAAATCTCTGACCGGGGAAAATTTACCGTTTACCTAAATGATGAGTATGCCGGATCTTCCCGGGGCAGGTTCCGTTTCTTTGAAGTTTCAGACCCGAACCCTGTGCTCATCATACTCCAGGAAAACCGGCCCGTCTTTAAACAGCGCATCCGCCTGGAAGCCAATAAAAGAATCATCGCCTCTTATTCTCAAAGACGTGGGTTTCAGATCAGCTCAGCACTTTCGGTACTTAGCCGGGGCCAGTATCTTCTTGACGACTGGGACGGCAATCTAAATGCCCAGCCAGGTTATCCACCTGTAAACCCAGGCTATCCTGACCGAGGTTATGCCATGAACCCGGATGATTTTACACAGTTCATGAACTCCGTGCGGGCAGAACATTTTGACAAAGATAGAATCAGGATCATAAACCTCGCCCTAAAGAACAATTATTTCAGCACAAAACAAGTTGGAGAGATCATTCGCTCACTGGACTTTGAAGATCAGGGACTGGACGTTGCAAAAAGAGCCTACAGCGTAACTGTAGACAAGAACAACTATTATACTTTAAAAAACAGTTTCAAATTTCTTCATGGTCAGGATGGATTGATGGACTTTTTAAAGAATGCACCCTCAACCCGTTAAAATGAATATAGCCACCATTTTCTCTTCTCTGCAAAGGATTTCAGATACTTACAACGACAAGCTGCAAAGCATCAGTGATGTCCAGTTCCAGACCACACCTCCCATCGGCGGCTGGTCTTACAGCGAAGTATATGCCCATATTTTTGATGCAAGCCTCTTATCACTGCAGGCGATGGAAGATTGCCTAAATGGAAAAGGAAAGGATAAGCCGACTGCGTTTGCAGTAAAGCTTATCCTTTTCTTTGGCGCTTTGCCTCCTGGACGGTACAAAATCCCCAAACAACTGGAGGGCAGGGCAAAAGTCATCACCAAAAAAGAGGCGCAAGACCTGATCGGCCAATTTGGAAAACAGCTTGAAGCCGGTTACAAACAAATCCCCAGGGCCAGAGACAATGTTAAATCCAAACACCCGCGACTGGGTTACCTCAGTGCCCGGCAATGGTTCCGCTTTACTGAGGTTCATTTAAAGCACCATTTAAAACAATTGCACAGGATCGAGAAAAGCTTCGCCCGATAACCGCAATTTTCTCATCTTTGCAAGAATGAAAATCCCTGGACTTAAAGGTTTTGATGAAGCCGCATTTAGCAAGTATTTCAAAAACACCAGCTGGCTGATGTTTGGCAAAATACTCAGTATGCTGGTGAGTTTCCTGATTGTACGTTATTTAGGCCCTGTATCCTTTGGAGACCTGAGTTTTGCGGATGCCCTAACTGCAATTGTTGCAGCGGTAGGTACGCTGGGGCTCGACTCCTTTATCATCCGGGAAATCATTAACGAACCTGAAAAAAGAGATGAAATTCTAGGTACTTCTCTCTGGCTGCGTATTGGGGTCAATGTTATCCTTATTCCACTGAGTATTGGCCTTTACCTTGTTTTCCACCATTTTTCCGCTCAACCCGGCAAACCCCTGACGGCTATTGTGGCCTTACTTTCCCTGGCTTCTTTTTTCAAATCTTTTAATGTCATAGATTCTTATTTTCAATCCCAGGTTCAGTCCAAATATGTAGTGCATGTCCAAAATATCTGTGTCATCCTTTCAGCACTGGTTAAAATTCTATTGGTTTGGATCGATGCCCCCCTGATCTGGTTTGCAGCTGCACTTACATTTGACGGTTTCATCCTGGCCACTGGCTTGGTTCTGATCTACCACCAGCGGGGTTTAAAAATAACAACATGGAATTTTCGTTCTGAACGCGCATTATCTTTATTAAAACAATCTTTTCCATTGATTCTCTCTGCGGTTATGGTTTCGATCTATATGAAAATTGACCAGGTCATGCTCAAAAGTGAAGGCAGCGCCGAAGTTGGGATTTACAGCGCCGCAGCAAAAATAAGTGAAGCCTGGTATTTCATCCCTATGGCTATTGTCACCTCCGTTTTTCCAGCCCTGATCAATGCTAGAAAAACAGATCCGGAAAGATACCATAAACGCCTCAACAACCTGTATGACCTCCTGGTGTTCATCAGTCTGCCGGTTGCCATTCTGATCAGTTTTCTTGGAACAGATATCATCCACCTGCTCTACGGGAACCGCTTTACCGGGGCCGGCACGATGCTGAGCATCCATATCTGGTCTGGCATATTCGTGTTTTTCGGAATTGCCAGCTCCCAGTACCTTATGGCTGAAGGGTTTACCCTCATCTCCTTTCAGAGAACAGCCGCAGGTGCCATCATCAATATCGCGCTGAACTTTTGGCTGATTCCGCATTACGGGGGCATCGGTGCTTCAATAGCGACGCTGATTGCCTGCGTGGTCTCTACTTTTTATATTTTATTCATTCCTAAAACAAGACAGCAGGGTATAATGATGTTAAAATCATTATTTTTGATCTCTGCATTTCAAAAAATAATAAAACGTTGAGTAAACTTAAAGCATTAGCTACCCTACTTTCTAAGCCCGACCGGCTCGCCGCTCTTTTATCTTATGGCCATAAAGGTTACCTTGCCAGTATTGGATGGTTTAGGGCATTTGACACCAAACAAGCCGTTGATGGCAAGGGTGAGGCCCTTCCATGGGTAACTTATTCTTTTATAGACTTTATTACCAGCAGGCTGAACAAATCTCAAACGGTATTTGAATATGGTTCAGGGAGCTCGACACTGTTCTATGCACAGCGTGTAAGTAAAGTGGTTTCCGTAGAACATGACGAAAGCTGGTATCATAAAATTGCGGGCACCAAACCCCAAAATGCCGAAATGATCTTCACCAAGCTGGAAAGAGGCGGAGAATACAGTAAAAAAGCCAGGCTCCTGGGCACAAAGTTCGACATCATTATTGTAGACGGACGGGACAGGGTAAACTGCTGTACAGAAAGTATACAAGCCCTTAGCCCATCTGGGGTAATTGTTCTGGACGACTCTGAACGTCCGGAATACGAACAAGCCCGAATCTTCCTGAAAGAAAATCACTTCAAAGAACTTTCTTTCTCTGGTATTTCACCAGGACTGTTCTACCTTAAAGCCACTTCTGTTTTTTACCGTACTGAAAACTGTCTGGATATTTAGTAAATGCAACATCTCGCACCCATAGCTCTATTTGTTTATAACCGCCCTAAGCATACAGAACGTACGCTTAAATTTTTGCAGCAAAATGAACTGGCTACAGAAAGTCGCCTGTTTATTTTTTCTGACGGACCCAAAACCCCTGCAGATCAGGAAAAGGTACAAGAGCTGAGGGATTATCTAAAAACTGTCGACGGTTTCCGTTCCGTAGAGATCATCGAAAGAAAAGAGAATATGGGCCTGGCCAATTCAATAATCGCCGGAGTAAGCCGGCTGGTTAAAGACTACGGACAAATCATTGTCTTTGAAGATGACCTGATCAGCTCCCCGCATACCCTCACTTATTTTAACGAAGCACTCAACCTTTACAGAAAAGAAGAAAAGGTGATGCATATTGGTGCTTACATGTATCCTTTAAAGGATAAGCAATTACCGGAATCTTTCTTTTACCGTGCTGCAACCAGCTGGGGCTGGGCAACCTGGGAGCGGGCCTGGCAACATTTTGAACCAAATATCGATGTACTGCTAAAGCAATTTGACGCCCCTAAAAGAAATGCCTTCTCCATTGAGAAGACCATGAATTTCTGGAAGCAAATGCAAGACTTTAAAAAGGGCAGAAATAATTCATGGGCTATCCGCTGGTATGCATCAATCTTCCTGAAAGGCGGCTTAACTTTAAACCCTGCACAATCCCTGGTCAACAATATAGGACATGACGGCTCCGGCATCCATTCCGGCATCAACGACATCTATAATGTGGTGATCAACCCAAAACCGGTAAAAGCCTTTCCAACAGAGATCAAAGAGAACCCGGAAGCTTATGAGGCTATTAAATATTTCCTCTCTAATAGAAAAGGAAGTCTATGGCAGCGCATTAAACGACTGATCAAAGAAAAGCTGGGCTGATTTACTTTTTAAGCATTTATCTATCCACAACTACTCCGGAACTATAAAATCCCGCTTTTTTTCGCCTGCAAAACAATATAAGGAGAAAGCTGTCTGGAGTTAAAAGGAAAGATCTTTGTGAGTACTTTTCCACCCGTCCAAAGTATTTTCTTAAGCATTCGGACAGTGAATGATCTTTGTTTTTCATTTTCAAGCCACAAGCTAAAATGGCCATAGTAGGACGATTGAACCTGCTCCAGTCCAGCTGCCCTGCAGATACCCGCCAACAATTCCGGATCCATACAGTCAATATTATGTTTATCGTAATTGTCTTTATCAAATTTCCTTTGAAACCATCCATTGACAGCTCTGAAATTGGGTAAAGTGATAAACAAGGCCCCCCCTGGCTTTAAAAAAGCAATATGCCGGTTAATGATATCAGCCGTATCTTTAAAATGCTCAATCAGTCCGCAGGATAAAACAAGATCGTATTTATGTTCAGGGACGTATTTAAACAAATCGGTTTCAATGATATGAATATCGCTTTCCTCCAGTCCGTTACTTTGCAACAACTCATTGGTAATGGGTGGATGGACAAAATAATCCAGTAAAGTCACCTCTAAATGAAGATATTTCTTCAAAAAAACCGCATAATAACCCGGGAAACCACCTAATTCAATCGCACTTTTTAAGCCTTGCTTTTGCACAACATCCTTAAGCTCCTTGCTAAATAAATAATTTTCAGGGATATTAACAGAGAGATCTGTCTTGCTTTCCCAATAATTCACCCAAAATTCTCTGTCTGTTAACAGGTTGTTCATCAGTATATAATTTTTTAACGGTTATGATTTATCATATGCGACCAAAATTTTCCGCAGCACGCCTTTTTCAGTCCCCCATCTTCGCGGTTCAGCAAATGTATCAGTAATATTTTTTTCAAGGGTCTAAATATACTGATATTTAGATTTAAGTTACCGGCACCAGCACTATTCGATTTTCTCCAACCTTTGCCGGAGCTCTTCACCAAGTTCGCTCATTTCTATCATGACTGCATTGATCTCCCGTTGATACTGCTTATTCCCTGCCTCTGTTTGCTTATACATTAAACTGGCCAGCAGGTACCCTTTTTCTGCCATTTTCGAATTGTAGCGCCGCCGTAACTGATATTTTTCATCCAGTACCAACTGTTCCATTTGTTTAACAATGTGCTGATTCGCCCTCCATTTATCCAGACCGGAAGATTGAATGATCTGAAGCTTCTGCGCCTTCGGAAAAGATCGTTCGATATAATATACCTGGTTAAAAGCCCTCGAGTTCTCCAAAAAATCACCCTGGAGTTTTTCGAATTCTTTCTGCTGATAGTTTGGCATCCATAAAATAGACAACCCCGCCGTCAGAACAACAAGCAAAATTGAAACCATATAACGAACAGCAACAGGCATCCCCACGCGGAACGGCCGTTCATTATACAAAAGATAACAAATCACAAAGCCAGAAATCAGCCCTCCAATATGTGCTGCATTATCCACCCGACGAGTAAATGCACCATTAATCAACATATAAGCCACCAGGATGGCTGTACTTATGAACAAGGCTTTATTCGCATTTTTTTCGAAAGCTTTGCAAAGCATGAGTGCCAGAAGTGCGCCAAACATTCCTAAAATAGGCCCCGATGCACCCCCCATTATACCGGTCGTATGCATGCCGACGCTCAAAATGCCACCACAGACACCACTCAAAATATAAACAACCAATGTCTTTGTACTTCCCAGTTTGGGCTCTACCATCAAGCCGATATAAATCAGCGCATACATGTTAAAAAAAAGATGAAAGAAGGAAAAATGCATAAATTGTTGCGTGAGCAGCCGCCACCATTCTCCCTTAAGTACCAGAGCTCTGGAATTAGCCCCCAGTTTCAGGTATAGACTCTGCAATTGAAAAACGTCACCCTGCTGTCCCAGTTTTCCACGGATGTATAGAACAATTGCAATATTCAAAAAGACGACACAGAATAACCAGAAAAAGATATTGATCAGTACAATCACCGGAGTAACCCGATATCCTTTCTGCGGATAGAACAAATACAAAACATTTTTGATCTTATCCTTATTGACCAGTGGTGCCCTTTCAAAATAAGAATCATCCTGCGTAGCCTTCAATTGCTCAAAAGCATCCATTTCCTGTTCCCAAATGCCTTCCAGATGATATTCAACATATTCAAACTCATTGAAGAAGCGCTCCATATTCTGTTCATTTTTTCCGTAATCGGTAAACAGCATCTGCACGCCTATACACTCGCTTTTGAACAGCGCAAAATTAGAATTTATCCGTATAGACACCTCTTCACTATAAGATTGAAAAGAGATACTGGTGTAAGCGATAATTCCTGTTGCTGAAACATGGCTCAGCTTCCAGCCAAGATTTTCAATCACACGCGTAGCAATAATCAAATACCTGTCTGCAGAAAAACTACCCAGCGGTATAAATTTCTCCACTTTCGGAGAATAACCCCACTTCCAGGCGCCCATCAGTTCTGAACAGAAAATAAGCCCTTAAGAGGCACAACAATAACATTCATAGACAAAAACTATAAATTAAAACATTCCCATTAAAATAAACAATAATTCATCTGAACAGTCAGATTTGTATTTGGAAAGAAAACTCCTCATAAGTTTCCCTGAACCGAGCGTTATTGTATTATCAGAATTGAAATTACACAACAATTTGAAGAAAACTAAGCAATATTATGTATTTTTCGCCCGGAAGCTATTTTTTAACCATGTTCAGCATACGCGGGCAGTTTTATCTTTGGGGCAATTGAAAGTATTACATATAAACACTTACGAAGGAAATGGAGGCGCAGGCAGGGCATGCCTGAGGTTAAGTGACGCTTTAAATACAGCTGGTGTCCAATCTGAGGTCATGGTCTACTTTCAGTTCAATGAAAGCACCAAAACGAAAACCTTTAGTAAATCACCCTTGCAAAAGGCCATTGCCATATTTAACATCCTTGCAGAACGGTACCTTTCTAAATTCTTTTCCAAAGCCTTAAAAACCCCGTTCTCCCTGCAGTGGTTTGGACGGTCTATTGTGAGAAACCGGGTGGTTAAAGAGGCAGACATCATCCACCTGCACTGGATCAACCATGGCTTTCTCACACCAAAGCTGCTTGCACAACTCGACAACCTGGACAAACCAATTGTGTGGACTTTTCATGACAGCAATGCTTTCACAGGAGGATGCCATGTACGATATGCCTGCGAAAACTACCACCAGCAATGCGGTCATTGTCCCTTATTAAAATTTAGCGGAGAAAATGATTTTTCCCATAAGAACTGGCTCCGCAAGAAGAAAGCCTATTCGAACCTGAACTATCATGTTGTAGCGCCCAGTAACTGGATGGCCGAATCTGTAAGAATCAGTAGTTTAATGGGGGCAAGACCTATAGACGTTATACCAAACACCATAGAAACAACCATCTTTAAGCCCTATGTTAAAACAGAAGCGAAAAAGATCTTAAAAATTGCCCCCGAAAAATTCGTTTTAATGAGTGGTTTTATGCCCTCTAAAAATGACAAACACAAAGGCACCTCTTATCTGGTAGAAGCATTAAACAGCTTTTCGAAAAGACCAGGTATCCGTAAAGAAGATATCGAACTGGTGATTTTTGGGAATAAGGAAAATACAGAAATGCCTGAATTCCCGTTTAAAACTACTTTTTTAGGTACCATTAGTAACGATGAGCACCTGGCAAAATGTTATTCTGCAGCAGATGCCTTCCTTACACCCTCACTTGAAGACAACCTTCCCAATACAGTTATGGAAAGTCTTTCCTGTGCAACACCCGTTATTGCTTTTAAAACGGGCGGTATCCCGGATATGGTGAAACACCTGGAGAACGGCTATCTCGCCGACTATCAATCTTCAGAAGACCTGGCCAACGGCATGGAGTGGTTGTACCTCCACCAAAATCAGGAAGAAATTCAAAAAGAGGCACGCAGAACAATTCTGACACAGTTTTCTCCAGCAGTTATTGCCGAAAAACACTTACTTTTGTACCAATCTCTTATCAATTTACAGCCGCGCTGATCTAAAACCTGCATGCAACCTAAGTTAACCGTTATTACAATCGTATACAATAATGTAAAGGACATAGAACGCACGATGCTCTCTGTATTACATCAAACCTATACAAACATAGAGTATATAGTCATAGATGGCGCATCTACAGATGGAACGCTTGAAGTGATCAACAGCTATAGATCCCGATTATCTAAAGTACTGTCTGAAAAAGACAGCGGTATTTATGATGCGATGAACAAAGGCCTGGCCCTTGCAAGCGGCGATTATGTTCTATTCATGAATTCCGGTGATGAGATCTATGACGAAGATACTGTAGCTGCTGTATTCAGCACTGCAGAACATGCGGATATCTATTATGGCGAGACAGAAATGTATAACGAAAACTGGGAAAGCCTGGGCAGAAGACGACATCAGGTTCCTGAAAATTTCAACTGGAAAAGTTTCAGATATGGAATGAACATCAGCCACCAGGCCATCTATATTAAAAAGAGTCTGACTGAGCCTTATGACCTTCAATATAAATACAGCTCTGATATAGACTGGATCATTAAAGCAGCAAAAAAAGCAAAGCTTACCGTAAACACGCACCGCTATGTCGCGAAATATCTGGTTGGTGGTGTTTCCAAGAAAAAACACCTGGACAGCCTGAAGGAACGTTTCAGGATCTTCAGTAAGTACTATGGTCTGCTCCCTAATCTATTCCATCATTTTCTGATCGCGCTGAACCTGACGGGTTACTTTATCAAACACCGCAGAACCAATGACTAGTCCTGCGGCGCGATATAATTCTATGGATTTGTAGACCAGAGACCTGCCTCTTTCACAAACACCCTGCGGTTCAGCTTCAATTGAGCAACAATAAGTTCAGCAAAATCTTCCGGTTGCATCACGCGGTCAGGGTTACCGTCCGTCAGCTTCAAGTCTTTTGCCATATCCGTAGCAATGGTGCTTGGGGTTAATGTCGTTACCCGAATATTGTGTTTTCTTACTTCCTGCATTAAAGACTCAGACATCCCTATCAATGCAAATTTAGAGGCGCTGTAGGCACTGGTCACCGCAGCACCATTTTTACCTGCTGTAGAGGAGATGTTCACAATGTCGCCGGTTTTTCTTTCGATCATATCCGGCAATACGGCACGTGTTACATAATAAGGTCCGAATAAGTTCACTTTCACGATCTGCTCCCAGCGTTCCGGCTCAAGCTCCATAAAAGACCCAAAGCTGCTGATGCCTGCATTGTTTATTAAGATATCTACTGTCCCTAATCCAGCTTTTATTTCAGCAACAGCAGCATTCACCTCTGCGATATTCGAAACATCTGCTATCGCTGTCACCACCTTCACCGGCCAGGCACTTAATTCCTCTGCCACTTTATCCAGATCTGCCTTTGTGCGGGCTACCAGACCAAGATGTACACCTTCTTTAGCCAATTCGATAGCCAACGCCCTACCTATTCCTTTACCCGCTCCAGTAATCAGCGCGTTTCTTCCTTGTAATGATTCCATAGCATTCAATATTTAAACTCAAAGCTAAAAAGATAATATTTGATATCAGAATTACAGGCTAAGCTTGACAATTGTTTAACTCACTATTCACATAGGCTCAATACTTTTACATGAAAAGATATTTTAATGCCACCCCCACTTTTCAAAAAACTCTGGAGCCTCCCCTATTATTTTCTGCTTGCGCTAGCCTTTGCACTGGCCTCTTCCCTTTTCATCTTTCTTCATACCAAAGAAGAGGGCTTTACACTTCTCAACCCATTCCATGCCAGTTGGCTGGACCTCTTCTTTATGGTCTATACCAATCTGGGAGATGGACTTACCTGTCTGGCGGTTATTATATTGTTGCTAATCCGCAACAAGAGAAAAAAAGCCATTACTCTATTTGTCGCTTTCCTGAGTTCAGGAATGATGGCTTCTTTGCTGAAGATCATCTTTCATCAGCCCAGGCCAAAGCTTTATTTCCAAACAGAAGGGCTGAATACCCCGGCTTTTATGAATCAAATGAGTTTGTACAGCTCTAATTCATTTCCATCAGGCCATACCACAACTGCTTTTGCCCTGGCTACCGTACTTGTTCTTGTTTATAAAAAGAACAGAATCTCTATTCCCTGCCTGCTGGGTGCCATATTGGTTGGTTATTCCCGGATCTACCTGGCGCAGCATTTCCCCGTCGATGTACTGGCAGGTATGTGCGTTGGGATCTTCTTTGGTATGCTGAGCTACCACGTGGTTTACCATGTTAAGGTTTTGAAAATAGTCAAAAAATGGCGGAAAAGCCAATCGAAAGCAAGTCATACGGCTTTAAAGAACAGCATTTTCTAAAACCGGTACCATCCGGCAAAAAAAAGACCTGATGACTATGCCATCAGGTCTTTTTATATATTTAAATCCGTCTTAGAAATTAAGACTGGAATTTTTTAGCATTGATCTTACGCTCATTTTCTGTCAGGTAGATCTTACGTAAACGCATGCTTACCGGAGTAATTTCGATATACTCATCAGCCTGGATATACTCCATAGCCTCTTCCAATGAGAACTTAATTGCTGGTGCAATACGTGTGTTATCATCCGTACCAGAAGCACGCATATTGGTTAGGGCTTTACCTTTAACAATATTTACAACTAAATCATTATCACGGATGTGCTCACCCAGGATCTGACCTTCATAAATGTCTACACCCGGATCAACAAAGAAACGACCGCGATCCTGCAATTTATCAATAGAATAAGCAGTAGTTGTACCTTTATCCATAGAAACCAGTACACCGTTTAACCTTCCAGGGATTACACCTTTCCAAGGCTCATAAGCTTTAAATCGGTGCGCCATAATCGCCTCTCCAGCTGTCGCAGTCAACACATTGTTTCTTAATCCGATGATTCCGCGTGATGGAATTTCGAATTCCAAATGCTGTAAATCACCTTTTGGCTCCATGATCAACAATTCACCTTTACGTTGTGTAACCAGCTCAATTACCTTTCCGGCAACCTCACCCGGTACATCCACAATCAGGGTCTCCACTGGTTCACATTTTTTACCGTCAATTTCTTTAACGATTACCTGTGGCTGACCTACCTGGATCTCATATCCTTCGCGACGCATGGTCTCGATCAATACAGATAAATGCAGAATACCCCTTCCGTAAACCAGATAAGAATCCGGAGATTCCGTTTCTACAACCTTTAAGGCAAGGTTTTTCTCCATCTCTTTGTACAAACGTTCTTTAATACGCTGAGAAGTCACAAATTTACCTTCTTTACCGAAGAAAGGAGAGTTATTGATGGTAAACAACATATTCATTGTCGGCTCATCAATTTTGATTACAGGTAACTGTTCTGGTGCATCAAAATCAGCAATAGTATCACCAATTTCGAAACCGTCAATACCTACAACAGCACAGATATCTCCCGAACTTACTTCCTGTGCACGGATTTTTCCAAGACCTTCAAAAACGTATAGTTCTTTTACTCTTGATTTCACCATCTTGCCATCACGTTTAATCAAAGTAACCGGCTGGTTTTCTCTGATGGTACCGCGGTGAACACGACCAATAGCAATACGACCTACGAAAGAAGAATAATCTAAAGAAGTGATTTGCATCTGTAAAGTACCTTCATTGATCGGTGCTGCAGGGATGTGCTCTACTACCGCATCTAAAAGAGGGAAAATATCAGTAGTTGGCTTGGTATAGTCTGTGCTCATCCATCCTTGTTTAGATGAACCATAGATCACAGGGAAATCAAGCTGCTCTTCTGTAGCCTCCAGGTTAAAGAACAATTCAAAGATTTGCTCATAAACCTCTTCCGGACGACAGTTTTCTTTATCTACTTTATTTACAACTACAATTGGTTTTAATCCCAATGCAAGTGCTTTCTGAGTAACGAAACGGGTTTGAGGCATTGCACCTTCAAAAGCATCGCATAATAAAAGAACACCATCAGCCATTTTCAATACACGCTCTACCTCACCGCCAAAATCCGCGTGACCAGGAGTATCAATAATATTGATTTTATAGTCTTTGTATCTTACTGAAACGTTTTTGGAAACAATAGTAATTCCCCGTTCACGCTCAAGATCGTTGTTATCAAGTATCAAATCACCTGTTTGCTCGTTGTCACGAAAAATAGAACAAGTGTGTAAAATCTTATCAACCAGCGTAGTTTTACCGTGGTCAACGTGTGCTATGATAGCTATATTTCTTATTTTTTGCATATAATGCGCCCTAAATTTGGCGCAAAGATATGATTTTTAATCGATATATCAGCCTATTAACTAGGTATATAATAAAGGAATTGCTGATAAAAAATAATATACTCTTCGAGGACTGGACTCCTTGCCCCGCTGCGCTCTTGTGGCAAGGCGCCCTGAGGTCCTCTCAGAGTAATATTATTTTTTTGGGCGCATAACCGGGCGGGGCGTCCGGAAAGGGAGTCCATAGCATAGGCCAAAATTGGAAACGAGATGGCACAATGCTTTTCTGGTTTATACCTTATAGTAATAATTTCTTGTAATAATATCCACTTCTTCTATTAATTAATATACGCCTAGCAGCAGCCAAAAGATCGAACGGCAATCTTAGTTCGTCCTGATTTTAGCTTAAAAATGGGTATATATACGTATGAGACCGTATCCTGAGCTAACGAAAAACAAATTGCATAACCTTTTCTGCGCCATACCCGGACTCCCCCCAATTAAGCGCCCTATAAAAATCAATATTACTCCGAGAGGACCTCAGGGCGCCTTGCCACAAGAGCGCAGCGGGGCAAGGAGTCCAGTCCTCGAAGAGTATATTGATTTTTCACCCAGCTTTTATCTTCAAAACTCTTATATTGTCTAGCTAATTACATTTAACAGTTATGAATGCAAAAAAATCCTTTTTCAGTGCTGCGCTCCTTATTGCGGGTTGTGTATCCATGGCAACCGCACAGGAAGCCAAACATGAAGACACAGAGTTTTACACCCCGGTACCCAAAGTTGTAACACCAGGAAAAATAAATTCAGACGCACCATCCGATGCC
This sequence comes from Pedobacter sp. ASV19, assembly GCF_016429005.1. Taxonomy (GTDB): domain Bacteria; phylum Bacteroidota; class Bacteroidia; order Sphingobacteriales; family Sphingobacteriaceae; genus Pedobacter. The sequence goes on along the minus strand of NZ_JAELTV010000004.1, from coordinate 31,345 downwards.
ATTGTTCTTTTTGATGGCAAAAACCTGGACCAATGGGTCATGACAGACGACCGTTCCCAGCCGGCCAAATGGAAAGTTTCAGGAGGTATTTTAACCGTAGACAAAAAAACAGGGAATATTGAAACCAAACAATCCTTTGGCAATTACCAGTTGCACCTGGAATGGAGAGTACCTGCGAACATTACAGGAGAAGGCCAGTTAAGAGGCAACAGTGGACTATTCCTCGCCTCTATAGGCAAAGGAGATTTGGGTTATGAACTGCAAATCCTGGATTCCTACAACAATAAAACCTATACCAATGGAATGGCCGGCAGTATCTATAAACAAACAACACCAATGTTCAATGCAGCAAAGAAACCTGGTGAATGGCAGACTTATGATGTGATCTGGACAGCCCCTGTTTTTAATGCAGACAGTTCACTGAAATCACCCGCAAAGGTTACCGTACTGTTTAACGGAATCATTGTACAAAATAATTTCGAATTGAAAGGTCCAACCCAATACGTTGGCTTACCTGCATACAGAAAAGCACACGGTCCATCTCCCATCAAGTTACAGGCACATGGGGATAAAAGCGAACCTATCAGTTTCCGAAACATCTGGGTAAGAGAACTTTAATTGTTTTCCCGGGAGAAGGAAACTTCTCCCGATCTATATTGTTATTCAAAACATGGGCAAAAAAGCAATCCTCTTAGGCGCAAGCGGACTCATTGGCACACATCTTCTTTCACTTCTGCTCAACAGCAGCACCTATGATCAGGTATTGGTCCTCGTCCGTAAAGAATTGAATGTACAACATCCAAAGCTCCGGCAACTGACCGTAGACTTTGAGCTTTTAAATCAATATGCGCATGAAATCAAAGGCAATGTGGTGTTTTGCTGTTTAGGCACCACCAAAAGTAAAACCCCTGACCTCGCTCAATACAGAAAAATTGATCTTCAATACCCGGTAGACGTGGCCTGGATGGCACAATCCAACGGCGCAGAACAATATCATCTTGTATCAGCCCTGGGGGCCAACAGGAATTCTTCCATTTTCTATTCTAAACTAAAGGGGGAAGCCGAGCACGAGATCAAAGCCGTTCCATTCAAAGCTATTCACATCTATCAGCCTTCCTTGTTGGATGGAGACAGAAAAGAAAGTCGTTTTGGAGAACTCACCATGATCAGGATCATGCGTGTCCTTAACCATCTGCTTATCGGTCCGCTGAAAAAATACAGGAGCATTCAGGTCAGCAAAGTGGCCATGGCCATGTTCCGAAAGTCAACAGAAGAGCACAAAGGCATCTATACCTATACCTCTGAACAGATTGAAACTATAGGTTCGTAAATCTCGGTTTCCTTGGAAATGCCCAAGTTAAAAATGCAGGCAATGCTTTTGCCCAGGTGGCTACCTCATGTTTTCCGCCTACCATCTCATAATAAAAGATATCCTCAGGCCGCTTATAGCCCTTTGCCATCAATTCTTTAATGACATCAACAGTATCATCAATAGAATCTATAATAAAATTTCTGTTCCGGTCAGCTGTCTCATCATCCGTTCCGGTCATCAGCCAGAACTGAACTTCAGGTTTTCCCGTTGTTATTCTGATCATCTCATGCAAAATTCTGTCCTGATCATCCCTGTAACCGTCCTTCAGGTCTTTTTTCCGCCACCAGAAAGAACCAGAAAATACCCCGGCTACATCAAATAAGTTATCATTGTTCCAAACGATATCAAATGCAGACAAACCACCAAGGGAGAATCCGGCAAAAGCCCGCTTACCATTTACAGGAACAGACACCTCAGCCTGCACAAAAGGAAGCAATTCACTGGTAATAAAAGCCGTATACCTATCTGCCTTCGCTCCTCTTCCAAGGAAATCAGGAACGCCTGCAACACCATATTCCTGCACACGATCTTCGGAAGCCTTAATGGCAACCACAATAAGCGGCTCAATTTTACCAGAAGTATACAATTGAGAAAGGACCTCCTGAACATGCATCGCCTCCGATTCCTGGCCATCATTTAACAACAACAGGTTCACTTCTTCATTCCCCATCAGCTCATCGGGACTGTACATCTCCAGTTCCACGGTTCTGTTTAGATGAAGAGACTTAATTCGATGCGTTGATTTGATAATTTCAGATGATAACATGGTTGTATACATAATTCAGCAATTCCCTTTCACAAAAATTTTTCGCAAAGATATTAATCTGTATAAATTTTGAGATAACACTTCTGTTTTTTTACTTAAAACACAGATTTATAGTAAGAAAACACCTTTAAATACTTGTTTATAAAAAGGTTCTTTCTTACCTTTTAGCACCTAAATTTTCGATTTATGCAAGAAGACTATATAAAATGGTATAGCCCAAACCTAAGTGCAGATTTCGAAATGCTCACTTTTGGCCATGGCGGTTACCCCATCGTACTATTCCCTACAAGCAAGGGACGTTATTATGAGAACAAGGATTTTAAACTTATTGAATCCGCAGGGCATTTAATCGATGAAGGAAAAGTCAAGATTTATTGTCCTGACGGAATTGACGCCCTCAGCTGGTACAATAAAAGTATCCATCCGGCCGACCGGGTAAAGAACCACATCTGGTACGATAAAATGCTGCTGGAAGAAGTAGCACCCCGGGCCAGATACGAAACCGGATTTGACAAGATCATTACTGCCGGATGCAGCTTCGGAGGTTACCATGCTGCAAACTTTGCTTTCCGGCATCCCTGGCTGGTCAGTTATTTGTTCAGTATGAGCGGTGCTTTTGATCTTAGAGGACAAATGGATGGCTTTTACAACGGTGACTTCTATTACAACAACCCTATTGATTTTCTACCGAACGACCAGAGTGCTGCACTTTGGGATATGAAAGTCGTTTTGGGTGCCGCCGACAGGGATATTTGCCGGCACGACAACGAAAGGTTATCTGAAATATTAAGTCGCAAAGGCATGAACCACTGGTTGGACATTCGTCAGAATGCAGATCATGACTGGGTCATCTGGCGGCAAATGTTCCCCGAATACCTTGGACAACTTTAAAGAACTAATATAAACAGCATTTTAAAACGATATATTTATGAAAAAAATAGGCATTCTATTCGGTAAAGAAAGGTCTTTTCCGGAAGCTTTCGTAAAACGAGTTAACCAAATTGCCGGCAAAGACATCCGGGCAGAATTTGTAAGTATCGATAAAATATTCCAGGCTGAGGCCCTGGATTACGCCGTCATTATCGACCGAATATCCCAGGATGTCCCATTTTACCGGGCCGCCTTAAAAAATGCGGCTATTACCGGAACCGCCGTCATCAACAATCCGTTCTGGTGGAGTGCAGACGAGAAATTCTTCAACAATGCCCTGGCTGTAAAACTCGGCATCCCAGTACCCAAAACAGCCCTGATCCCTTCAAAGGAACATCCCGATGATACTTCAGAACAGTCCTTCAGTAACCTGGCATATCCCATGGACTGGAATACCATATTTGAATACACAGGTTTTCCTGCCTATATGAAACCGTTTGATGGAGGTGGATGGAAAGAGGTTTATAAACTACACGACAAAGAAGACTTTTTTGACAAACACAGCCAAACCAAACAAACAGTAATGATGCTTCAGGAAGAGATCATTTTTGATGAATACTACCGGTGCTACTGTATTGGAGGGAAGTATGTCCGTATCATGCAGTATGAGCCGAGAAACCCTTTTCATTTGCGCTACTATGTAAACACACCTCCATCCAGCGAAAAATTGCTAAAAACCATACACGATTATGTGATTAAATTGAATCAATACTTAGGCTATGACTTCAATACCGTAGAATTTGCGGTGAGAGATGGTATCCCTTATGCTATAGATTTCTGTAATCCGGCCCCGGATGCCGAAGTGACCAGCGTTGGACAGGAGAATTTTGACTGGGTCGTAGAACATGCCGCAAAATATGCCCTTGAAAGAGCGCAGTTACACAAAAATGACCAGGATAACCTGACCTGGGGCGAATACATTAAGACTTCAGCAGCAGGAAAACCACTGGTTGCAACAAAAAAAACTGCAGCTCCGGCAGGCAAACCCCTTGTCCAGGAAAAAGCAAAACCAGCTCCAGCAAAGAAAGCTCCGGTTAAAAAAACAAAATAAGCCAATAAAGGCAAACCAGATAAACACCTATAGAAATACCAAATATAATGATGAATGATTTCACACTGGGAATAGAAGAGGAGTACATGGTCATTGATCCTGTCACCCGCGAGCTGACTTCCCATGACCAAAAAATTGTAGAAGCAGCTCAAAAAATACATAAAGATCAGGTTAAGGCTGAAATGCACCAGGCGGTAGTAGAAGTTGGGACCGGAATTTGCAGAAACACCAGCCAGGCCAGGGAGGAAATCACCCAGTTGAGACATACCGTTTCCCAGCTGGCCGGAGAACAGGGTCTGCGGATCGGAGCCTCGGGAACACATCCCTTTTCCCACTGGGAGAAACAGCTGATTACTGAACACCCACGTTACAGCGAAATTGTAAACGAACTGCAGGAAGCTGCCCGTTCCAACCTGATCTTTGGCCTGCACGTACATGTAGGTTTTCAATCCCGGGAGCTGGCCATACATATTGCCAATCAGGTACGATATTTTCTACCGCATGTCTTTGCCTTGTCTGCCAATTCTCCATTCTGGGAAGGCAGAAACACAGGATATAAGTCTTTCAGAACCAAGGTTTTTGATAAATTCCCCCGTACAGGAATCCCTGATATTTTCAACAGCATTGAAGATTACGACAATTATGTAAAACTACTGATCAAAACCAACAGCATAGACAACGCCAAGAAAATCTGGTGGGACATCCGGGTTCACCCCTTCTTCGAAACCATTGAGTTCAGAATTTGTGACTGCCCGATGCTGGTTGATGAAACCATGGCTTTTACAGCCCTTTTCCAGGCGCTTTGCGCTAAACTCTATAAGCTCAGGCTGCAGAATATGAAATTTATCAGTTACTCCAGGGCCCTTATTAATGAGAATAAATGGCGGGCTGCCCGTTATGGTATAGACGGCAACCTGATCGACTTTGGAAAAGAAATGGAAGTGAATTGCCGCAATCTGGTCTTAGAACTCCTGGACTTTGTAGACGATGTGGTAGACGAACTGGGCTGTCGGGAAGACCTGAATTATGTGCATAAGATCTTACAGAATGGAACCGGAGCAGACCGGCAACTAGCTGTATACGAACAAACTGGAAGCTTTGAATCGGTGGTAGACTATATTACTACCCAAACCCTCCTGGGAACAAAATAACATGAGCAGCAAAAGAGAGATCAAAGTGGCTGTTATTGATATGAATAACGGTACACCGAACCAGGGAATGAGGGGAATTAAAGAGATCCTGCATCAATATAGAATACAAACCGGCGCCCCCCTTTCTTTCGATGTCTTTGACCTGAGACAGAAAGAGGAGATCCCAGGGATAGACTATGATATTTATATCTCCTCCGGCGGCCCCGGAAGCCCATATGAAGGAGAAGGTCTGGCATGGGAAATGCATTTCTTTCATCTGCTGGACCAGGTAGAGGAATTCAACAAGAAAAACGAACAAAAAAAATCCTTCTTTTTTATCTGCCATTCTTTCCAGCTGGCCTGCAGGAAATATGGCCTGGGTAAGGTCACCCGCCGCAAGTCAAATGCCTTCGGTATCTTCCCTATTACCCTCACCAGCGAAGGCGAAAAAGACCTGATCTACCAGGGCCTGCCGAACCCTTTCTATTCTGTAGATAGCCGCGACTGGCAGGTGATCTCCCCGGATGAGGACAAATTCAGCAATACCGGAGCAGAAATACTCGCCATTGAAAAAGAAAGGCCGCATGTGGATTTGGAACGGTGTATTATGTCCATCCGTTTTTCAAAAGAATTTGTGGGCACGCAGTTCCACCCCGAAGCCGACCCGGTAGGTATGAAAATGTACTTACTTCAGGACGAAAAAAAAACCGCGATTACAGAGAATCACGGAGAAGAAAAATACCTGGATATGCTCAACAGCCTGGATGATCCGGAACGGATTAGCCTTACCCAGCGGATTATTTTACCCAATTTTTTAAACGAAGCCATTCAACTATTACAGGAGAAGGAACATGATCAGCAAGTATAGAAAACAATTCAACAGTAATTTTACACATCAGAAATATAGCTTGTTCCTCCAAAACCTAACAAAGGATCTTCTTCCAATTTCCTTCAGGGTTGCAGAAACACCTGTATTTATCCCCCCCGAACTGAAGGAGAAACTTATTTCCGCCGGCGAAGAGATCATTAACCTGATCCGTCGCCCGGATTTTAAGAACCTCACCAGCAAATCTATTCCAGATCAATGGAAAGTCCCTGGAGAAGAAAAACATCCACATTTTTTAACTTTTGATTTTGGAATATGTAAAGATCAAAATGGGGAACTGACACCCAAACTGATAGAAATGCAGGGATTCCCATCACTATATGGTTTTCAGGCACACCTGGCCGAACGATACATCGACAGCTATGAACTGGATGAAATGGCTTCGTTCAGCCCGTTCTTCAACCAGCTGAACAAGGAGCAATACGTCAATCTGCTAAAAGAAGTCCTGATCGGAGCACATGAGCCACACGAAGTTGCCCTCATGGACATTGATGCGCCTGATCAAAAAACCGCGATCGACTTTTACCTCACTCAGAAATATACCGGACTGAAAGTACTCAGCCTCACCGATATTTTCAGAGAAGGCGATCAATTGTTTTACGAAGAAAAAGGAAAGAAAGTCCGTTTAAAACGCATCTACAACCGCTTAATATTTGATGAAATAGAAAACAAAACGCATTTGTTTGAGCGAAGTTTTGACCCCAGGACACCCCTGGATATCGAATGGATTACCCACCCCAATTGGTTTTACAGGATCAGTAAATATACCATGCCTTTCCTAAAAAGTGATTTTGTTCCCGAAACCCGGTTCCTGAACGAAATCAATCCTCTTCCGTCAGACCTGGAGAACTATGTGCTCAAACCCTTGTTTTCTTTTGCCGGTCTGGGTGTAATCATTGACGTAAAACTCCAGGACATTAAAAACGTAAAGGATCCGCAGAACTGGATCCTGCAACGAAAAGTGCGGTACGAACCTGTAGTACAAGCCCTGGATGGCGGTGTGAAAGCTGAGATCCGCCTCATGTACCTATGGCCGGAAAATGGCGAACCACAGCTTTGCATCAATCTGGCAAGGCTGAGCAGAGGAAAAATGATCGGCGTACGCTATAATAAAGATTTTGACTGGGTGGGTGGAACTGTTGGATTAATGGAGAAGTAAATTTACATTTGAAAGACGGCACCGCCTCAATTCTTTTTTATTTTTGTGTTATGGATATTCAGACCATATTAGTAATCATTCTTTTCGCAGGCGCACTGTTCTACGTTGGGCGCATGGTGTACAAGTCTGTCAGCCCCAAAAAAGGAGGCTGCGGATCCAATTGCAAGTGCGGTGTAGATTTTTCCAATATCGGACCAGAAAAAAAATAGACTTTATCTATATCCCCTATGCTTGAACCTTTCAAGGAATATCTACAAAAGAAAGTAGCCATAACTGATGAACAATTTGATCTCATTTCACATAAACTGAAAGTAAAAACCTTCAGTAAAAATGAGATGATCCTGATGAAAGGTGATTTTTCGACACAGGGCTTTTTCGTACTCAGCGGATTGCTGCGCAGTTACTCCATCGATGCCAAAGGGAAAACCCATATCATCCAGTTTGCACCCGAGCAATGGTGGCTTTCTGAACGCAATGGCCATTTCAATGAACCCTCTGATTTCTTTATAGACGCCATTGAATCCACTCAGGCCATACTGATGCCGAAGGACTTCATCAACGAGGCCGCAGAAATTGTACCCTGTATGAATCCATTAAACAGCACCATGCTGAATAATGCCATCCGTTTTATGCAGAAACGAATCAATATGCTGCTAAGCGCCACTGCAGAAGAGCGGTACCTCGACTTCATAAAACTCTACCCAAATCTAACTTTAAGGGTTCCCCAATGGATGATTGCTTCTTATTTGGGCATCACACCAGAGTCGCTAAGCCGGGTACGTAAAGACCTTGCACACAAACATTTCCATCCCTAGGCATTTCTTATCCTAGATCAATGCGAAGCTGAGGACTTGGCCGTAATTTTGTGCTGTATTATTAATCAATCTAATAATTAAAATATTATGGCAACAACTAAATGGTCTTTAGACCCAACCCACAGCGAACTGGAATTCAAGGTAAAACATTTAATGATCACTACCGTGACCGGAAAATTAAACGAATTCACTTCCGAACTCGTTTCTGAAGGCGACGATTTCAATCATGCAAAAGTTTCTTTCGAAGCGAAACTTGCATCGATAGACACCGGCAACACTGATAGGGATAATCACTTAAAGAGCCCTGATTTTTTTGATGCAGAACAATTCCCTACACTGACTTTCGATTCAGGTGTCTTATCTGAGGACGGAGATGATTATGCGTTAAACGGAAACTTAACGATCAAAGGCATTACCAAACCCGTTAAACTGACCGTTGAATTTGGTGGTATTGCAACAGATCCATGGGGAAATACCAAAGCTGGTTTTACACTAAGCGGCAAGATAAAAAGAACAGACTTCGGATTAAACTGGAATGCAGCTCTGGAAACAGGTGGTGTAATGGTAAGTGAAGAAGTCCGCATACTGGGTGAATTGCAATTTGTAAAACAAGCGTAATTGCAACATCCTTTTTCAATAGAAAGGAAACAAATGAAAACAACAACAAAGCCGGTGGCTGCAGTTTTAAAAGCGCCGGCACCTCATATGGTAGGCGACGGTTTCAGGGTTCACAATTTTTTCCCTGGAGGCTACAAAATAAATATGAGCCCGTTCTACCTGCTCGATTACAATGCGAAAATTGATTTTTCAGCGCGAAATGAACCAAGAGGTGTCGGTGTACACCCTCACAGGGGTTTTGAAACGGTAACCATCGCTTACCATGGTGCCGTAGCACACCACGATAGTGCTGGGAACAGCGGTGTTATTTACCCGGGGGATGTGCAGTGGATGACCGCTGCAAGCGGAATTCTGCATAAAGAATACCATGAAGAAGCCTATAGCAAAAGCGGAGGCCCCTTTCAAATGGTTCAGCTCTGGGTAAATCTGCCATCGCAATATAAAATGACCAAGCCTAAATATCAGGCCTTGAAACATGATGAAATCAACCGGGTCGAGATACCTGACCATGGCGGACAGATTGAGGTCATTGCGGGCAATTATCAGGGCGTAAAAGGTTCAGCCAGCACCTTTACTCCTATTCATGTATATAATGCCAGGCTACATGCGGGAGCAAAAGCCTCCTTTAACTTTCCTGCAACTTATAATACGGGTTTTGTGGTCATTGAAGGAAAGATCAGGATCAATCAAACAGAGACTGCTCTGACCAATCAGTTTATTCACTTCAGCTCTGAAGGGGAAGAAATTGAAATAGAAGCATTAGAGTCTAGCGTAGTATTAATTCTAAGCGGGGAACCCATTGATGAACCTATTACTGCATATGGGCCCTTCTTAATGAATACGCCTGAAGAAATACAGCAGGCAATCAGCGATTACAACCAGGGAAAATTCGGTTTCCTGGAAGACTAGTTTTCCAGAATAATTGATAAAAAGGCTTTAACCTAACATCGGTTAAAGCCTTTTTTATGGCTTTTTGCTTTTTGCCGTACTATCAGTTTTTACTGTATCTTTCATAATGGTTCCCCTTCCGGTATTCACAGCAGGGGCTTCGTTAATGCCCGTACCAGTAGATCCCGCGTTTGGATCAGAATGTTTTGAGGTGTCTACCTTTAAAGTATCTGTTCTGTTCTCACTCCCCTTATCACCTATACAACCCGCGGCGAGCAGCGCGGGCAAAGCAACTAAAAAGCTATATTTCTTTAAATTTCTCATAACAAAAGGATTTTCAAATAAAACCCTTATCTCTTACAATTGTTTGATGGGAGCACGCTTAATTTTTCTCGATCAGACAAACCGCATAAGCTACAACACCTTCTTCCCTGCCAATAAAACCCATCTGCTCATTTGTAGTAGCCTTGATAGAAATATCTTCTTCAGAAAGACCAATGGCCTCCGCAATATTTTTCTGCATTGCAGGAATATGTGGGTTGATCTTAGGCGCTTCCAGACAAAGCATAGCATCTATATTTCCAATAGACCAACCTTTCTCCTGCAACATTTTAGCGGTTTCCTGTAACAGGATCACACTGCTGATTCCCTTCCACCTTGGATCTGTATTCTTAAAATGAAAGCCAATATCTCTTAAATTTGCAGCTCCAAGCAGGGCATCACAAATAGCATGCAGCAATACATCTGCATCAGAATGGCCAAAGGCACCTTTATGATGTTCCAAATTAACGCCACCTACTACAAATGGATGCTGGTCTTTTAACTGGTGCACATCAAATCCAAATCCTACTTTAATCTTCATATGTATTCTCTATAAATTATTTGCTGCGGCCTCCAAAATTGAACAGCAGGGTAAACCGAAGCGTATTGGCCATCGGGCTTTTCTGAGGAGAAGCCACCAGGTAAGCGAAGTCTATATTTAATATATCATATTTAAAACCCGTCCCAAGGGTAAGATAACGACGGTTTCCCTTATCCGGGCTTTCATAAAAATATCCCCCGCGCAACGCGAATTTACCCGCATACAGATATTCAAGGCCTGCCGCTATGTTAATTTCTTTAAGTTCTTCACTAAATCCACCAGGTGCATCGCTAAAAGAACCAAAAATGCCGGCAGGAACTGAAACATTTGGATCCCTTCCCTTAATGATATTGCCATTCCCATCATACTGTGGCTGCGTAGGAACCAAAAGCTTGTTAAAATCGATAGCCACAGTAAACTGGTTCATATCATCCACCAAAAAGGTGGATGCTCCACCAATTCGGAGGTTGGTTGGTAAAAAATAGGTATTACCTGCATCTGTATAGCTCATCTTCGTCCCTATATTCGAGATATTGGCTCCGGCAGCCAGAATAGCATCGGACCCCAGAAAATAGGTTTGTTTTTTAAAATAGGCAGAAACATCCACCGCAACCGACTGTCCCGCCTTTACTTGCTGCTCCCCACTAAACTGTCCGGTAGATAAGGCTGAGCGAATATATCTTAAAGAAGTTCCTAATGAAAAGGAGTCGCCAAAACGTCTTGAAAACGTACCGTCTATTGCAAATTCATTTGGACTGTAGGTGCCCAGGTCCTGCCTATTGGCATCTGTAAGCAGTATTTTGCCATAAGAGAAATACCGCAAAGAGCCCCCTACTACGTTTCGGTCGTCAATTTTATAAAAACCACTTAAATAACCCAGATTGATATCGGAAACCAGGTTTCTCAACCATGGACTATAAGACAGAGACAAACCATAACGCTGATCTAAAAAAGCAAGTTTAGAGGGATTATTGCTCATCGCGTTCACATCCGGAAGTACTGCCACCCCTGCCTCTCCCATACCTCCCGCTCTCGCATCGGGAGAAATCAGCAGGAAAGGAACTGCCGTTACGATATTGCTTCCTCCGCTCCCATTACTCTGTGCGCCGGACGGAAGTCCCTGAGCCTTCAAATCGCCGGAAAAAATAAGCAGTCCCAACAAGCCAACGCCTGCGATCAGAAAACACTTAAAACCCATATGTTATAATTCTGTTACGCAAGTTAGCACTGCGTTTCCGATTTTCAAATTATTATTCCGGATTAGGCCTGTTTTAATTCATCTCCACTGGAATCTACAGGTTTTATAAGTTCAAATAGGCTTTGTAAGAAATATTTTGGCGCATAAACCTTTTTTTATGTAATTTTATCAAGTGGGCGCTATTTACCAACGCCAGCAAGAACTAAAAAAACACTCAATCCCGATGAACCCGACAACAAAGGCTCCATCTAACAAAAAATAAAATAAAACAAATAGATGAAAAGAATCCCCCTATATTCATTTAGTTTCTTAATGATTATAATCTTGTTTACTTCATGTTCCTCCAAAAAAAACAGCACTTCTGATAAAACCGGAATGGCTTACAATAAAAAGGAGTACGGGGGGTTTCAGGTTAATAATAAGTTTAAAAGAGGTCCGGGGCCCGGACTTGTAGAAATAGAGGGCGGTGTTTTCGTGATGAGCGGAAGCGCTATAGAAGCACCTGGTCAGGAACTCGGAAATTATAACCAGAAAAGAGAAACCACAGTTTCTTCCTTCTATATGGACGAGACAGAAGTCTCCAATACCAACTGGCTGGAATATCTGGACTGGATCAGAAGAACTTACCCGGATGACCATGAATATTATTATAATGAAATTCCGGACACGCTGGTTTGGCGCAGACCGCTTTCCTATAATGAACCCTATGTAGACAATTACCTGAGACATCCGGCCTATCAGGACTATCCTGTAGTTGGTGTAACATGGGAGCAGGCCAATCGTTATTGCGCCTGGAGAACAGACCGGGTCAACGAACTTCTGCTTCGCGACCGTGGTTACATGACTTCCTTTAAAGATTTAAACGGAGGTGGCAGAGGCGCTGCTATCGCGTCCTCGCCGAAACCAACAGAGCCTTTTAATACAGATATGTACCTGAATGGCCAGATTGATGACAAAGGAAAAAAAGCAATGAAAGACCTGAGTCCTTCCGCGACCCAAACCACCAATAACACTAGGAATGCAGCAACCCGTAATGTAAGGCTCGAAGATGGTATCCTCAAACAACCTTACCGCCTTCCTACAGAGGCTGAATGGGAATATGCAGCCTTAGGCCTGATTGGAAATACCCAATACGAAAATATCAACACCAATAAAATCTATCCATGGAACGGCCTTGGTCTGAGTTCTGCAAAGAAAAAGACAAGAGGCATGATTCTGGCAAACTTTAAACGCACCAAGGGCGACTATATGGGCGTAGGTGGAGCATTAAACGATAAGGGAGGAATTACGGCTCCGGTAAGATCCTACACGCCAAACGATTTTGGCCTGTACAATATGGCAGGAAACGTAAATGAATGGGTTGCTGACGTATATCGTCCAACTACCTTTGAGGCCGTTGACCCGCTAAACCCTTACCGCGGAAACTTCTACCAGGATAAAAAGACAATAGATCCCATCACAGGAAAAATTGCCAAAGATAAATACGGAAAGCCGATCCTATTGCCTGCAGTTAATGCTAAAAAGCAAACCTGGGCAGAGCGTCAGGCGGGAATCCCTGCGGGAAGTGGAACAGTTACTGCCCCGGCAGTTACAGATACAGCCGCTAAAGCAAAACCTGCAACAGTGGCCTCTTCTAACACTTATGCAGATCAAAGAGGCTACAGAGATCGTGAAAACGGCCTTTACGGAGAAACTACACTGGTAAACAATAAATCAAGAGTTTACAAAGGGGGTTCCTGGAATGACCAGGCCATCTGGCTAAATCCAGCAGCAAGACGGTTCTTACAACAGGACGAATCCTCTGCAGATATCGGTTTCAGATGTGCAATGACCATGCTGGGTGCTTCAGAGATCAGCACAGCAGGCAAACGTGAATTCAAAGTAAAACCTCAAAAGAAATTCAGTTCAAGCAAGTTCTAAATAGAACAAGCTTCCTGACTTATATAGAAAAAGCCCTCCAGACAAAAGAGGGCTTTTTTATGTTTATTCCCAAGGAGCGGTATTACGAAAACTGCAGCAATACTGCATTCTTATCCACCTTTTCCCCATGTTTAACAGCGATCCTTTTCACTACACCATCTGCAGTAGATTTTATAATATTCTCCATCTTCATCGCTTCCAGCACCAATAAACTATCTCCTTTCTTCACGTCCTGCCCCTCAGTAACCAGAACATTTAACACCAGGCCGGGCATTGGTGCTTTAATCTCCTGTACCTTATTCGCAGATAAATTATCCATTCCAAGTTGTTTCAGCAATTGATCAAACTGATCCTCCACGTTAACAAGATATATTCTACCATTTACTTTAACCTCCGCCTGTTTCGCCTCTCTGTCTTGGGACACCATTTCCACACGATAAGAACGGTCTTTGAAAATCACATGGGTATGACCTCCCGTCAATACAGCCCGATCAAAATTCACGACTTCCCCGTTCATTTTCAAACCCTCTTGTTCTGCTTCAATTTCGAAGCTGTACCGATCGTTTACTTTTACTTTGTACATAATTATTGTGTTAAAGCATATTGTATTAGATTAGCGCCCATTTTAAGCGCCTCTGTTCTCTTTTCTTGTGTATCACCAGGATAAGTCCCATAGTCTTCCCATCCATTCCCCAGATCGCATTCATAGGTATAAAAACACACTACCCGGCCCTTCCAAACCAGAGCAAAGCCCTGTGCCCGCTTTCCATCGTGCTCATGAATCTTTGGAAGCCCGTTTGGAAACTTAAAATGCTGCTGATAGAGCGGATGATTGGCTGGCAACTCCACGAAAGACAATTCCGGAAATACCTTTTTCATTTCCTTGCGGATAAACTTGTCCAGACCGTAATTATCATCAATATGAAGAAAACCGCCACCGGCAAGGTATTTTCTCAGGTTTGCAGCTTCTGCTTCGCTGAACACCACATTTCCATGCCCTGTCAGGTACACGAACGGATAATCAAAGATTTCAGCACTTCCAACCTCTACCGTAGCCTCATCAGTTGAAAAATTTGTAAAAATGTTTTGGTTGCAAAATTTCACCAGGTTAGGTAAGGCAGTACGGTTACCATACCAGTCACCTCCACCACTATACTTCAGTTTAGCAATTTTATAGGTAGGCGGGCTGAAACTGCTCAGCAGCAAAATCAGTCCGGCAAAGAAAATAAGCTGTCTGGTGTTCATCGATTTAAGTAATTCACCTCAAAACAGGCTGCAAGTGCTGCAGTTTCGGTTCTGAGCCGGGTATTACCTAAAGTTAAAGGTTTAAAACCATTTTCCAAAGTCAGGGCAATTTCATTTGGACTGAAATCTCCCTCGGGGCCAATTAAAATGGTATACTGTTCTTGCGGCCGGATCAGCTCGCTGATGTATTGTCTGGGTTCACCATCCACGCAATGTGCAACCATTTTAGTTCCGGTATGATTTTGCTTCACAAAATCAGTTACGGATACAGCTGCGTTAAGTACCGGATGATAGGCCTGCAATGATTGTTTAACGGCAGAGGTGATCACTTTGAACAAGCGGTCTTCTTTAACCACTTTACGTTCTGAACGCTCACAGATAATTGGCGTAATCTCGTCAATTCCAATCTCTGTAGCCTTTTCCAGAAACCACTCTATCCGGTCGATATTTTTAGTAGGTGCTACAGCAATGTGCAGATGATGGTTTCTCTTTTGATATTCCTGCTGCACATTCAGTACATGAAGGGAAACATTTCTTTTGGTTTCCCGGATAATTTCCGCCTCATAAAATCCACCCTTTCCATCAATCAGAAAAACGTGGTCACCAAGTGTCAGACGTAATACTTTTGTACAATGCCTGCTTTCCTCTTCATTTAAAGTATACTGATCAGCATTGATATCCGGCGTATAGAAAACATGCATGTGCAGAAGGTTTAATGATTATCGACCTGGTCTTCTTTAGCAATCACCAGTTCCAGTTTAATGGTCTCAATATTCTGCTCCGTCTTTTTCAAAATGGTAAACAGGTAACCATAGCATTCCTCGCTGTCTCCAACTTCCGGAATTCTTCCAAAAGCATGAGAAACCAAACCTCCAACGGTGTCAAAATCTTCATCTTCCGGAAGGTCATGCGGCAAATGCTCATTCACATCGTAAACAGTTGCATAGGCATTGATGATAAATTCCGTATCGGAGATCTTCTCCACATTCGGTTTTTCCTCATCATACTCATCCTGGATTTCCCCCACAATCTCTTCCACAATATCCTCCAGGGTCACCATACCTGCAGTTCCGCCAAATTCATCAATCACAATAGCAATCTGGATCCTTTTCTGCTGAAGTTCGCTCAGCAGATCATTGATCTTTTTGGTTTCAGGAACGAAATAAGGTTTACGGATAATGTCTTTTAAAGTCCAGTCTTTATGACTCGCCAGTAAAGGCAATACATCCTTGGCGTGAATGATCCCTATGATCTTGTCAATAATATCATCATAAACAGGCAAACGCGAATACCCTTCAGCAATGATCTTTTCAATCACCTCTTCTTTAGGGGTAGACAATTCTATACCTGAAATCTTGGTCCTGGGAACCATGATGTTCTTCACCACACGTTCATTAAAATCAAACACGTTCCGGATCAGTTCATGCTCATTGGTATCCAATGCACCACTTTCCTTTCCCTGGTCCAGCAGGTAATACAGTTCTTCGGTACTGTGTACCGCTTCATGCCCGCCTACGGTATTGATGCCAAATGCCTTCAGAATGATATTGGCGAAGCCGTTCAGCAGCCAGATAAATGGCCTGAACACCACATAAAAAACCTGCAGCGGCAAAGACACAAATAAGGTCGTTGCAACCGGCCTTTGTATAGCAACAGATTTTGGGGCAAGCTCACCAAATACAATGTGCATAACGGTGATGAAACAAAAAGCAATAATAGGCGCAGCAGTCTTTGAAAACGAATCTATAAACTCCGGAGAAGACCCCAGCACTGTTAACAGATTGTGTAAAAGATGCTCCATAACAGATTCTCCAACCCAGCCCAAACCAAGAGACGCCAGTGTAATACCCAGCTGCGTTGCAGCCAGGTATCCATCCAAATGTTGGGTAATGTATTTGGCAATATTAGCTACTCTACTACCTGATTTAGCTTTAATCTCTATTTGTGAAGCACGGACCTTTACAATTGCAAACTCTGCTGCAACAAAGAAACCGTTCAACACAACCAGGAAAAAGGTTAAAAATATCTGAAAGCCCATTTAAGAATTATTTCTGAATGTTTTATCGTAAAGCTCTATGCTTTCATGGATCACTTTGTGTGCAAATTTTACACCCAGTAAATCCTCAATAGTTACATTTTTGTTCTCCAGCGCTTTATAATCCTGGAAGAAACGCACAATTTCTTTCATAGTATGCGGAGGAAGCTCTGAAATGTCGTTGATGTAATTTACAGACATATCATTTTTAGCTACTGCAATGATCTTATCATCCTGTTCGCCATTGTCTACCATATGCATTACCCCAATCACTTTCGCTTCGATAATAGATAGCGGGTACACATCTACAGAACAAAGAACCAGGATGTCCAAAGGGTCATTATCGTCGCAATAGGTTTGAGGAATAAAGCCATAATTGGCCGGATACATTACTGAAGAGAAAAGAACACGATCTAATTTAATTAAATTGGATTCTTTATCTATCTCATACTTTGCTTTGGATCCTTTAGGAATTTCGATAATTGCATTTACAAATTCGGGCAGTTTAGCGCCGGGAGAAACATTATGCCACGGATGGTGATCGTCTTTAGTCATTTTTTATTAATCAGTGTTTGTTGTTTTATCATTATCGCTGCTCAGCACCTTCCCTTTAACAAAGGTATAAATCAAGGGGATCGATGTGATCACAATAAATCCAGTAATTATATATAATAAATAAGCATTAATCTCTTTTTCAAATCTTTTACCTAAAAAATAGCCCAGTAAAGTTAAGGATGAAATCCATAATAATCCACCGGCTATGTTATAAAATGCGAACCTTTTAAATTCCAGTTTAACCACACCAGCAAAAATCGGTGCAAAAGTTCTAACAATCGGTACAAATCTACCCATAATCAATGCAAATGCGCCCTGCTTATTGTAATATTCTTCCGCTGCCTTTAAATACTTCTTTTTAAAAAAGAAGGTGTCTTTTCTATGGTACAACACAGGCCCGGTTTTTCGCCCAAACCAGTAACCTGTAAAATTACCCAGCACTGCAGCTATAAAAAGCCCCAGCACCAGTACATAAATACTAACGTCTAATTTACCTGTAGCAACGAACATGCCAGCCAGGAACAACAGATAATCTCCGGGTAAAAAGAATCCGAAAAACAAGCCCGTTTCTGCAAAAATCACGAACAACACCACATAAAAACCACCTTCTTTTAGTAATTTCTCAGGATCGATGAAGTGCTGTAATGAATTCCAGAATTCGTGCATAGTTCAATTATTCGTAAAACTACAAATAATTATCAAGAGAAGCCCGTTATATCAAATTTAAAATTATAGACGGAAATATACCCAAAATGACGGTAACAGCTACAGAAAGGACCAGTACAACTTTGTATTGCACAGGCGTATCCAGACTGACTTCATTACCTTCTTTAAAGTACATGGCCACAATGACTCTGAAGTAATAATAGAAGCCAACCAGAGCATTTAAAATTGCAAAAGCAACCAGGAAGATTCTATAGTCATTCATCACATTCAGGAACATGACATATTTACCGATAAAGCCCGCTGTCAAAGGAATACCTGCCAGAGACAACATGGCAACAGTCAAGACCAATGCGGCAAGCGGGTTCTTCTTAGCCAGGCCATTAAAGCTTTCAAAGTTATCGCTGCCTGTCTTTTGTTTCACCAGGATCAATACACCAAAAGCCACAATACTGGCAAAAGTATAAGCAGAAGCATAAACAAGCACATCACCTGCTGATCTTGAAGTCAACGCAACCAGAGAGAACAACAAATAACCTGCATGAGAGATACTGGAATAAGCCAGCATTCTCTTGAAGCTTTTCTGATACAATGCCGTTACGTTACCAATCAGTAAGGTCAAACAAACAATCACCATCAGTGGCGGCAACCAGAAGTCATGCAATGGTGCAAATGTATCGGCGAACAAGCGCAAAAAGGCTGCAAATCCCGCAGTTTTAACTACTGTAGACATAAAAGCTGTTACCAGGCTTGGAGATCCTTCATACACGTCCGGAGTCCAGAAATGAAAAGGCGCAGCACCCACCTTAAAGCTCAGACCGATCATCATTAAAATGATGCCCGGATAGAACAAAGGAGAAACCGCCGTATAATTTCCAACCAGATATTTATTGATCACCTCTAAATCGAAAGATCCTGTAGCACCATAGATCAGTGTAATTCCAAACAAAAGGAAACCTGTAGAGAAGGCACCCATTAAAAAATATTTCAGTGAAGCCTCATTTGAAGCAAAATTGTTTTTACGGATACCTGCCAGGATATATAAACTCACCGACATAATTTCCAGGCCAATGAACAACATCGACATGTTTTTATAAGAAACCATGATCACAATACCAGCAAGGGCAAAAAGGATCAAAGTCAGGTATTCAGCTATATTTTCACTGTCTTTGGAGAAATAATTCTGTGTCAGTAATAAGATCAGAACGGTACCCAAAATGGTCAGGCCAGAAAAAGCAAGCGCAAAATTGTCCATTTGCATCATGCCGTAAAACACCTGATTGGTATTCCATGAGGTAACAACAAAAGCCAGTGAGGTAAGCAGACCAATAATGGAAATAGGTAATAACGCCTTTTTAGCTTTAAACAAACCTGCATAAAGAACTACTAAAGCTGTAACCGCAATTGTTATAATGATATTCATTTCCTTAGTTTACCGATGTTAATTTTTGATTTACCTGTTCTATTAATTGTTGTACAGCCGCTTCAGATAAGTGAAGGACAGGCTTTGGATATACACCCAGTACAATGATCAACGCACAAATGATATATAATACTAATTTTTCAGATCCTTTGATGTCTGTAAAGCCAATGGTCAGCTCGTTGGTTTTGCCCAGCATAATACCCTGGTACATTCTCAGCATGTATACCGCACCGAAAATAATGGTCAGTCCTGCAAATACCGCTGCCCACAGATTAAACTGGTAAACACCCATCAGCAACAGGAACTCCCCGATAAACCCATTGGTTCCAGGTAAAGCAACCGTACCAAACACAATGATCAGAAAAGCAATGGCCAAATGTGGTGCTTTACTTGCAATACCGCCCAGATCTGCAATTTTATTGGTTTTCATCCTGTTGAAAATGATATCCAGAACGAAGAATAAACCGATCACATTGATACCGTGGCTCAACATCTGGATCATCGCCCCTTGCATACCTTGTGTATTCAAAGCAAAAATACCAGCAGAGATCAGCCCAACGTGTGCAATAGAAGAATAAGCCACCAGCCTTTTTGCATTCTTTTGTGTAAAAGCAATAACAGAAGCGTAAACAATACCAACAATGGATAATATAATAGCCGTAGTACCCCAATCCTGAACCCCCGCCGGAACAATTGGTAATAACCATCTGATCACACCATAAATACCCATTTTCAGCATAATACCAGCCAGAAGCATTGTTCCGGTTGCAGGCGCCTCCGTATAGGTATCCGGTTGCCAGGTATGGAATGGAAATACCGGCATTTTAATCGCAAACGCGATAAAGAAAGACCAGAAAATCCAGCCTTGTTGTGTAGCATCCAGGTTCAGTTTATAAAAAGCCTGAATATCGAAATTATGCGCCGGGTTTTGCAGGTACAGATAGATAATACCCAAAAGCATAAATAAAGAACCAGCGATGGTATACACGAAAAATTTCATGTTCACTTTAATACGGTCTTTACCACCCCAAACGGCGCAGATAAAATACACAGGGATCAATGCCGCTTCCCAGCCAATATAGAAAAGGAAGGCATCCAAAGCGGTAAACACCACTAATAAACCAGCCTGCATAAATAAGATCAATGCATAAAAAGCATTCGCCCTTTTGTAATCATGCTGATAACTGGCCAGGACAATGATTGGAATCAAGACATTGGTCAAAAGGACAGTGATCAGGCTAATGCCATCAATCCCTGCATGAAAACTAATGCCCAGTTCCCGGATCCACGGACAGTTCACGACAAACTGTGTGCTGGCATCCGGGATAAAATTAACCGCTACAACAGCTGTAACAGCTAAAGATACGATTGCAGAAATCAAAGCTACATATTTTGCTGCTTTGCCGGCAAACGCCGTTACTAAAGCACCAGCCAGAGGTAGAAATATAAGAAGTATTAAAAGTTGTTCCATTATGCTTGTTTGAACGATCTTTTAGATAGATAAATAAGTATACAATAACAAAGAGATGATTCCGGCCACCATCATGAAAATATAGAACCCTACATTTCCGGTCTGCAATAAACGCAAACCTTTACTGGTCTCCGAAGTACCCCATCCCAGACCATTCACAATTCCGTCTATGATCTTACGGTCAACGATTTTATAGAAGAACGTAGAAAAAGCATCCAGCGGTCTTCTGATGATCAGATCGTAAAGTTCATCAATATAAAATTTATGGTAGGAAAGATTTGCAAAAGCAGATCTCTTTGCTTCATCAGGAACAGGTACATGGCCTTGTTTATTGTATTTGTTGTAAGCGATAGCGATCGAGATCAGTACCCCGACTACAGAGACCGCCATCAGCATATATTCTGTAGCATGATCAGGTCCCTCTGCATGGTGAGCGATCACTGGTGTTAGCCAGTGTGCCAGCCATTGATTTCCTCCTAAAGATTCAGGGATATTCAATGCCCCACCGATCACAGATAAAACAGCCAGAACGATCAATGGCAATGTCATGGTCGAAGGCGATTCATGAATATGCTCTTCTGCATGATGTGTTCCCCTGTATTTACCATAAAAAGTCAAATACAACATTCTGAACATATAAAAGGCTGTAAGGAAAGCGGTAAATACACCAATCGCCCAAACTACTTTATTGTATTGATAAGCATGCGCCAGAATTTCGTCTTTAGAAAAGAAACCAGAAAAAGGCGGTAAACCTGCAATAGCAATAGTACCAATCAGCATCGTAATAAAAGTAACCGGTAATTTTTTACGTAAACCACCCATATGCCTCATATCCTGTTCATGGTGCATTGCATGGATCACAGAACCTGCACACAGGAACAATAAAGCTTTAAAGAAAGCATGCGTAATTACATGGAAGAAGGCACCATCATAAGCACCAACACCAAGACCAAGGAACATATAACCCAGTTGAGATACCGTAGAATAAGCCAGTACCTTTTTAATATCTGTTTGTGTAATCGCAATCAGCGCACCCAGAACAGCTGTAGCCAAACCAATAATGGCAATCAGATGCTGGACCACAGGAGCCAGATCGAACAGGACATTAGATCTTGCAATCATATAAATACCTGCCGTTACCATCGTCGCTGCGTGGATCAGAGCCGAAACCGGTGTTGGGCCTGCCATCGCGTCAGGCAACCAGGTAAACAATGGAATTTGAGCAGATTTACCGCAAGCCCCGATGAACAGCAGCAGGGTAATCAATACCACAGTAGAATGACCAGGCATCAAATTCGCCGCCTGAGGAAATACTTTTGAAAACTCTACACTTCCAAAAGTGGTAAAGATCAGGAACACGGCCAGCAAAAAGCCAAGGTCACCAATCCTGTTCATCACGAAAGCCTTTTTGGCTGCCGAAGCATAACTGCTGTTGGTGAACCAGAAGCCGATAAGCAGGTAAGAACATAAACCTACACCCTCCCAGCCAATGAACATGACAATATAGTTTGATCCAAGGACCAATAATAACATGAAGAAGATAAACAGATTCAGGTAGCTGAAAAACTTACCAAAACCCTCATCGCTGTGCATATATCCAATAGAATATACGTGGATCAGGAAGCCTACCCCAGTTATGATCAGCAACATGATACTGCTTAACGGATCAACTAAAAAAGACAGGGGAATGTGTAAACTACCTGCATTGATCCAGTCAAAAAGGAATATCTCATGCGATTTATTCGCATCAGCACCCAATGCAAAAAAGATCCCCAAGCTAATGGCAAATGAAATGAAAATCACTCCGCTTCCAATAAACCCGATCAGGTTTTTAGATAATGTATTTCTTCCAAGGCCATTAATTACAAAGCCTAAAAGAGGAATCAACGGAACCAGCCAAACTAAATCTATCATTTTATAATTCTATTCTTAATAATTACCACTTAAGGCGATTCAATACATTAACATCAGTACTCTGGGTATTCCTGTAAACCATTACAATAATACTCAGGCCCACAGCAACCTCGGCAGCGGCAAGTGCCATAATAAAAAACACAAATACCTGTCCTGAAGGATCATTACTGTGTACCGAAAAAGCGGTCAGCAGTAAATTAACTGCATTCAGCATCAACTCCACCGACATAAAAATCACAATGGCATTTCTGCGGGTCAATACCCCAACAACACCAATGGTGAAAATAATAGCGCTCAGCCAGATGTAATGGTTAAGCGGCACTCCCTGCAATGTTTGCGTTAGATTTCCCACTATACTTTTTCTTTTTTAGTTAACAATACCGCTCCTACCATCGCTGTCAGCAATAAAATGGAAGACAATTCAAATGGAAGCATAAACGGACCAAATAATTCTTTACCCAGGTTTTTCACCAGACCCAGGTCCGGGTTCTGCAAAACCAGGGGATTAGAAAGTGTCGTTGCTTTGAAAGAACCAATCAGCGTCACCACCAGGCAACAGCCGGCAATGATCCCCACCACCTTGATCAGGTTGGATTTGGAAGGTTCGTTTTCCTTATTGAGGTTCAATAGCATCAGTACAAAAAGGAAAAGTACCATAATGGCCCCCATGTACACGATAAAATTCACTACGGCAAGAAACTGCGCGTTCAATAAAACGTAATGAACCGTGAAGGTGAAAAAAGTAACGATCAGGTAAAGCACACTGTGCACTGGGTTCTTCGAAAAGATCACCATCAGTGAAAAGAAGATGCTTAAAGCTGCGACTACATAGAATACAGATGTACCCATTTATTATTTTGTTTTAAAGCCGTTTAAAAGCGACAAATGTATCAAACTATTTATTTTTTCTCTAATGGTGCCTCTACCAGTTTATCTTTCCCGTAAATAAAATCCTTACGCAGATAATCAGCCGGAACAATAGGACCGTCTAAGTAAATGGCCTCTTTAGGACAAGCCTCTTCACATAAACCGCAGAAAATACAACGCAGCATATTGATTTCATATACTGCAGCATATTTTTCTTCTCTGTACAATTCTTTCTCCTCAGGCTTACGTTCAGCAGCAATCATAGTAATCGCCTCTGCCGGGCAGGACAATGCACATAGACCACAGGCCGTGCAGCGTTCCCTTCCGTCTTCATCTCTTTTTAAGGAGTGCATTCCCCTGAAGTTGGTCGAAAATTCCCTTTCTACCTCAGGATAGCGTATCGTTGCCTCTTTCTTAAAGAAGTGACTGATGGTGATAGACATCCCCTTCATAATCGCCGGCAGGTACATACGCTCTGCAAACGTTAAGGGCTTTTGTTCTAATACTTTCTTTTTACTGGTTAATGGTTCCATTAAACCTCCTTTTATTTTTACCGCTTCGCGGGAGTTAAAACTTTTCTATATAAGCAATCACAAGTCCTGTGACAATAATATTCGCAATAGCCAGCGGAATTAACATCTTCCAGCCCAAGTGCATCAACTGATCATAACGGAAACGCGGAATGGTCCAGCGCACCCACATAAAGAAGAATATAAATGCAAAGATCTTAAAAAAGAAGACTGCCGTGCCAAAAAGCGGCGCCCATGTCGGCCCCAGCCATACTGCCATCGTATCCATACCCGGATAGTTATAGCCTCCAAAATAAAGCGTAGCCATTACCGCCGAAGACACAAACATATTGATGTACTCTGCAAACAGGTAAAAGCCCAGTTTCATGGAAGAATACTCTGTATGGTATCCACCAATCAGCTCCGTTTCACATTCCGGTAAATCGAAAGGTGCGCGGTTGGTTTCTGCAAAAGCACAAACCATAAACAGAATGAAGCCAACCGGCTGATACAGCACATTCCAGTGCCAGCCGTGCTGCTGTTCTGTAATTTCTTTTAAACTCATGGTACCTGTTACCAGCAATAAAGCGATAATGGATAAACCCATGGCAATTTCATAACTGATGTTTTGAGAAGCCGCACGGATCGCAGACAATAAAGAGTATTTATTGTTGGATGCCCAGCCTCCGATCATTACACCATAAACCCCTAAAGAAACCACACCAAAAATGTATAAAATACCTACGTTGATGTCTGTTACCTGCAAAGGAATAATGCGGCCACCTATCGTGACCGGTGATCCCCAAGGAATTACAGCTGTACCGATACAGGCCGTCAGCATGGCCAGACCAGGGCCCACCATAAACAACCATTTACTCGAATTTGCTGGTACGATCTCTTCTTTCATGAACATCTTTACCCCATCCGCAAGCGGCTGTAAAATCCCGAAGGGACCTGCTCTGTCTGGTCCTAAACGGTCTTGTAAAAATGCGGCCACTTTTCTTTCAGCATACGTGGAATACATCGCAATCAGTAAGCTGATCCCGAAAATGATCGCCACCAGTATAAATTTTTCTATAACAAACGAGATATCCATTAGAATTTAGTGGTTTTTTCTAGTTCTATTTTATTTGCAAGCTGCAATTTAGGATTGTCCTGAATTACAGGTAAAGGTTTCATGGTTTCATAGTGATTAGAAGAAATCACTGAAGTATCACTGATGTGCGTAGGGTGTTCAATTACCCAGTCTGCAGTCTTTTTCTTATCAAAACGACAAGTATTACAGATGAACTCTTCCACCTCACCATACACATCCTTACGGGCAGTTACCCTCAGTACATCTTCTCCCTTATACCACAACGTTACTTTACCGCTGCAGGTAGGGCAGTCGCGGTGTGCATCAATCGGTTTAGTAAACCAAACCCGGTTTTTAAACCTGAAAGTTTTGTCTGTTAAAGCACCCACAGGGCAAACATCAATCACATTTCCGGAGAAATCATTGTCTACAGCCGTTTGGATATAGGTAGAGATCTCCGAATGGTCGCCCCTGTTTAAGATACCATGAACACGTTTATTGGTGATCTGATCTGCTGTAAATACACAACGGTAGCATAAAATGCAACGGTTCATGTGCAGCTGGATCTTATCTCCAATATCGATGCGCTCAAAAGTACGGCGCTCAAATTCATATCGCGTTTTCTGCAAACCGTGCTCATAGCCCAGGTTCTGCAAATCGCATTCTCCTGCCTGATCGCATACCGGACAATCCAGCGGGTGGTTGATCAATAACATCTCTACAACCCCGCTACGAGCTTCCAAAACCTCCGGAGAAGTAATGTTCTGCACTTCCATCCCATCCATCACCGTTGTACGGCAGGAAGCCACCAGTTTAGGCATCGGTCTTGGGTCCTTTTCAGAGCCCTTGCTTACCTTAACAATACAGGTACGGCATTTACCTCCGCTGCCTTCCAGCTTGGAATAATAGCACATTGCCGGAGGTACAATATCCCCTCCTATTTGCCTTGCAGCATTCAGGATCGTCGTACCAGGATCTACTTCAACAGTTATCCCGTCTATGGTTACCTTAACTTTATCACTCATTGTTGCAGCTATTCTTTAATTTTCAGTAGTCACTTCTGCTTTCGCAATCGGATTGGCATAATTAGCCAAACCATAATTTGTATCCAGACATTTAACCGGCTCTTTAACATGCCATTCAAACTCATCTCTGAAATGTCTGATGGCACTCGCCACCGGCCATGCCGCTGCATCTCCCAATGGACAGATGGTATTCCCCTCTATCTTCCTGGATACATCCACCAACAGGTCAATATCACTCATTTTACCATGTCCGTATTCCAGACGGTGCAATACCTTTTCCATCCAGCCTGTACCTTCACGGCAAGGTGAACATTGTCCGCAACTTTCATGGTGATAGAATCTTGAAAAATTCCAGGTATTTCTAACGATACACTGGTCTTCATCAAAAGCAATAAAACCACCAGATCCCATCATGGTACCTGTAGCAAAACCACCTTCAGATAAAGATTCATAGCTCATCAGCCTTGGATCACCATTCGCTAATTTTAAAGTTAAATTGGCTGGCAAAACAGGAACAGAAGAACCTCCGGCCACAGTAGCCTTCAATCTTTTTCCATTGGCAATACCCCCACAATATTCATCAGAATAAATAAACTCTTCTACGGGTAAACCCAACTCAATTTCATAAACACCCGGTCTCACCAGGTTACCTGAAGCAGAGATCAGTTTAGTTCCGGTACTGCGGCCTATACCAATTTTAGCATACTCTTCGCCACCATCGTTGATGATCGGAACTGTAGCCGCAATTGATTCTACGTTATTTACTACCGTAGGGCAGCCATATAATCCGGCAATCGCAGGAAAAGGAGGCTTAATCCTCGGGTTTCCTCTTTTACCTTCTAAAGATTCCAATAAAGCCGTCTCTTCCCCGCAAATATAGGCACCGCCTCCTGGCTGAACATATAGTTCCAGGTCATAGCCTGAGCCTAAAATATTCTTACCTAAAAAGCCTGCGTTCTTTGCTTCAGCAATCGCTCTTTCCAGAATACGGATCTGAGGCATCATTTCCCCTCTTACATAGATGTAAGACGTTTTAGCCCCAAGTGCAAAGCTGGATACGATCATCCCCTCAATCAAAGCATGAGGGATATAGGTCATCAGATACCTGTCCTTAAAGGTTCCAGGCTCAGATTCATCCGCATTACAAACCAGGTAACGTGGCACACCTTCCGGCTTCGCCAGAAAGCTCCATTTCATTCCCGTAGGGAATCCTGCACCACCACGACCGCGTAATCCTGATTTCTTTACTTCTTCCACAACCTCGTCCGGGGTCATCTTCAAAGCCTTTTCCACAGCACGGTAACCACCTTTCTGGCGGTACACATCAAAAGTATTGATGCCGGGTACGTTAATATGTTCTAATAATAGTTTACGGGCCATTATTTCTTACGTAAGTCCTCTATTAAATCGTCTACCTTTTGTTCATTCAGATTCTCATAGAATGTATACTCAGGGCCAATCTGTAAAACCGGTCCATAACCGCATGCGGCCAGACATTCTACACCTCTCCAGCTGAACAAGCCATCAGGCGTTACTTCTCCTTCTTTAACCCCAAGCTTCTGCTCAATATGGTTCATCAGCTTTTCAGCTCCAACTAAACAGCAAGGTCCTGTACGGCAAACCTCCAGCATATATTTGCCCTGCGGTTTTAAAAAGTACATGGTATAGAAAGATGCTACTTCATAGACCTCGATATCCTGGATATCCAGGTAATCTGCTACCCTGTTCATCGCCGAGGTGCTCAGCCAGCCCTGCTCGGCCTGTACTTCATGCAAAATCGGCAGCAAAGCAGATTTCTGCTTGCCTTCAGGATATCTTTTTACAATTTCATCAAACTTTGCCAGCAAAGCCGATGAAAAATCTACAGGTTGTTGTTCTTCTACTCTAAGCATCTAGTTCTCCTGCTATAATATTCATGCTACTCATATTGATAATGGCATCTGACAACAGCATACCTTCACTCATTTTCGCAAACATTTGATAATTGATAAAGCTTGGTCTTCTGAAGTGTAAACGGTAAGGTGTTCTTCCACCATCATTGATCAGGTAAAAGCCCAGCTCTCCATTACCACCTTCAACCGCATGGTAAACTTCCGCTTTTGGCGCATCAATCTCTCCCATCACAATCTTAAAGTGATAGATCAATGCCTCCATGTTGTTGTACACTTCTTCTTTAGCCGGCAAATAGAAATCCGGAACATCCGCATGGAAAATACCTGCAGGCTCATTCTTCAGTTTCTGCATGGCCTGTTCAATCAGGCGCACACTTTGCCACATTTCTTCATTACGAACCAGATAACGGTCATAAATATCACCGCTGGTTCCAACAGGTACTTCAAAATCGAAATCCTGGTAAGAAGAATAAGGTTCGCTTACCCTAACGTCATAATCTACACCTGTAGCCCTTAATAAAGGGCCAGTCCAGCTGTAACTCAAAGCCGTTTCTGCAGTTACCTTTGCTACACCAGCTGTACGGTCAATAAAGATCCGGTTCCTGTTCAGCAGGTTTTCAAACTCTTTTAATGCCACAGGAAACTCTTTCAGAAATTTATTGATCTTCGCAAAAGCGATATCATTAAAATCCCTTTCGAAACCACCTATACGACCAATATTAGTTGTTAAACGTGCTCCGCAAATCTCCTCATAGATCTCATAAATATGTTCCCTGAACTGAAATAAGTAAAGGAAAGTTGTTGTAGCCCCTGTATCCTGTGCAATAATGGTATTGCAAATGATATGGTCAGAGATCCTGGACAGCTCCATAATGATCACCCGCAGATAATCTACCCGTTTAGGCATCTCAATGTTCAGTAGTTTCTCTACTGTCATATGCCAGCCCATATTATTGATCGGTGAAGAACAATAATTTAAGCGGTCGGTAAGCGGGGTGATCTGGTAAAAAGGTCTGTGTTCTGCAATTTTCTCAAAAGCACGGTGAATGTATCCGATCGTAGAAACCCCACTCACGATACGTTCACCATCCAGCTGAAGAACATTTTGAAATACCCCGTGCGTAGCTGGGTGGGTGGGCCCTAAATTCAGGGTTACCAGCTCACTCTGCGGGTCGTTATCTGTATATACCGGCTGATTATTCATATATTCTATCTACCAAAGTATTCGTCTTTTTTATCCACTCTGTTTGGATCTTCCAAAGGATATTGTTTCAGCATCGGGTGTACCCCAAGATCGTCCATATTCAATATTCTTCTCAGATCCGGATGACCTTCGAATTTAACCCCGAAAAAGTCATAAGTTTCTCTCTCCATCCAATTGGCACCGTTCCACAATGTGGTTGCTGTAGGAATGCTCGGATGCTGCTCGTCGATGAACACCTTCACTCTTACCCTCACCCTGTTCACCATACTGTGCAGGTGGTATACAACTGCAATACCGTGTTTCTTACCCGGATAATGAACAGCCGTAATATCGGTCAGGAAATTGAAGTTCGTCGCTTTGCCTTCTTTAAGAAATTTCAAAACGTCAGAGATTACATCTTTTGTGGTCTCAAAGGTCAGCAGGCCATAAGGCTCCTGAACACCTGTGATTTTATCGCCAAACTTTTCAGTCAGCACCTGGATCAGCTCTTGATTCTTATTCTCAGCCATTATAATATTCCGTAAGAAGCCAGTAACTCTTTATACTGATCAGAATTCCTCCTTCTTGAAGATTCATTTCTAACCAGCTCCTGTATTTTACCAAAACCATCTAAAATCGCTTCAGGTCTTGGCGGGCAGCCCGGAACATATACATCAACCGGGATGATCTCATCGATTCCCTGAAGAACAGAATAAGTATCAAAAATACCTCCGCTTGATGCACAGGCACCAACGGCCATTACCCAGCGGGGTTCTGCCATCTGCAGATACACCTGCTTCAATACCGGAGCCATTTTCTTGGCGATGGTACCCATCACCATTAAAAGGTCTGCCTGACGCGGGGAGAAACTTAAACGTTCGGAACCAAAACGTCCGAAATCATAATGCGAACCCATGGTTGCCATAAACTCAATTCCGCAGCAGGAAGTTGCAAATGGTAATGGCCACAAGGAATGGGAACGTGCCAGGCCGATAACTTTATCTAAAGAGGTGGCGAAGAAGCCAGATCCTTCAATGCCTGGAGGCGCGTTTACTATATTGATGTCACTCATGATATAAACAAAAAGGGCTCATTCAGGTAAAGAATGAACCACAAATTTACAATATTTTAGAAGGAATTGGAGTGTACTCCTGCATTTAGAACCAATCTAAATAATTAGTTCCAATCCAGTACTTTTTTCTTCAGGACATAGATAAAGCCCAGGAGTAAAGTCCCCATAAAAATGAACATTTCAATCATTCCCCTCGACCCGAGTTCTCTGAAGTTCACTGCCCATGGATACATGAAAATCACCTCCACATCAAACAGAACAAACAGAATGGCCACCAGGAAATATTTAATGGAAAAAGGCTGTCTGGCATTACCCACCACCTTAATACCGGCTTCGAAAGTAGATAACTTATCTTCTGTTTTCCTTGCAGGCCCCAGCAAGTGCGTTGCGATCAATGTTGTGACCACAAAACCAAGCGCTACCACAACCTGGAATATAATAGGGAGAAAATCTGAAGGTATACTTTGCGTTTCCATAATATAAATTTGGTACAAAATTAAAAGAAAAAGGCAGGATAACAACCCTGCCTTTTCAATAATAGTTATTTATACTGATTATTTTTTCTTGATTGGTGCTTTTGGCTTAGCTGCTGCCGGAGGAGCAGTAAGATATTTTAATCCATTCTGTGCATTTGCATTCTGAGGATCCAAAGCTAAAGCTTTGTTAAAATTATCTTTTGCTTTTTCTTTATCCGTTGGCGTGTAAGCATATCCTAAAGCAGTATAAGCTTCTACAAGGTTTTTAGCCTCATTAGGTGACTGAGCCAGTTCAGGCTTAGTAACGGTTACCAATTTCAGGTATTCTTCATATGGAGGGATCAC
>NZ_JAELTV010000049.1 GCF_016429005.1 Pedobacter sp. ASV19 | reverse complement strand
CGGCAGCGTCAGATGTGTATAAGAGACAGGGAACGGGCTGAAGTATCCAGAGTTATTTAAGTGTTAAATAAAATTTAAAAGTTATGAACGATAATTCAAAAGTTTTAATTGGGCTATTAGCCGGTTTGGCTGCAGGTGCAGCTTTGGGTTTGTTATTTGCTCCTGAAAAAGGAACAGATACGCGAGACAGATTAAGCCAGTCTTTAAAAGACCTTGGTGATTCCATTAAAGATAAAGCTGCTGATGAGATCAATAATCTGGCTAATCTGAAAGATAAAGTGGTGAGTTCGGTAAAAAACAAATTTAACCAGGAAGAAGAGTATGCAGATGAAACTGAGCATGCTTAAAATCAAAAATTAAACCAATCGTTGTATAACCGTATAAGTAATGCAGGAAAATAAAGAGAAAAATATTGAAGATATCATTTCAGAGGCAAAGGGCTATTTAGATAACCGGATCGAGTATACAAAACTGTATATGGTTGAGAAAGTTTCCAGAACCTTTGCTGATCTGGTGACCACCACAACCGTTATTATCTGCTTTGTTCTGGCTTTCTTATTCGGAACGGTTACACTGGCTTTGTTTCTCTCTGATGTGCTTGGGAGTTATACGCGAGGTTTTGGTTGCGTATCGCTGATCTATATTCTTCTTGCAGTGATTGTTTATTTTACAAAGGATAAATATATTGAAAAGGCTATTATCAATTTTTCTATCCGCAAATTTTTTAACAAACTAGCAGACAAGGACGATGAGGAAAAATAACATTCAGAACATAGAAGATCTGCAAAGAGAGATCCTGGTCTTAAGGGCCGCTTATCAGATGCAGGGAGATACTTTAAAAGAAGATACCCGGTTGTATCTGAAGCAGTTTACTTTTGGGGCATTGATTAGAAAATATGCTACACCTTCTGCTTTTATAAAAATGGATGATAAATTAAACATCAGCAGTAAACTGATGTCTATGGTTTTACCCGTTTTAATGAACAGCACATTGTTCAGGGGCTCAGGCTTCCTGACAAAGGCCTTTGTGGGTTTGGCAACAAGTAAAGTAGGTAAAACCCTGGATGCAGAACATTTATCGGCTATATTTAATACAGTAAAGGGCTGGTTTGGTAAATCAAAGAAAAAAGAAAAAGCAGTTGCCGCTATAGATTATGGCATTCCGCCAGACAGCGAGACTTATTAGTATAAAAAAAGGGAATCAAAATTTGATTCCCTTTTTTTATACTGATTTATCCCTTCTTAAAGGGTCGATTTTATTTTAAGTTCTGTCAGTTGCTTCTCGTCTATAGTAGAAGGACTGTCAATCATCACGTCCCTTCCAGAGTTATTCTTAGGGAAGGCGATGACGTCACGGATGCTATCCAGACCAGCAAAAATAGAGCATAAACGATCAAAACCAAAGGCAATACCACCATGAGGAGGTGCGCCATATTCAAAAGCATCCATCAGGAAACCAAATTGTTTTTGTGCTTCTTCTGCAGAAAAGCCAAGGTGTTTGAACATCAGGGCCTGTAAAGTTCGGTCGTGGATTCGGATCGATCCCCCCCCAATTTCAGTTCCATTGACTACCATGTCGTAAGCATTTGCTCTTACATCTCCAGGTTTGGTATCTAATAATGCGATGTCCTCTGGTTTAGGAGAGGTGAAAGGGTGGTGCATGGCATGATAACGCTCCGTTTCTTCATCCCATTCCAATAAAGGGAAATCCAGAACCCAAAGGGCGCTGAAGGTATTTTTATCACGAAGACCTAGTCTATTGCCCATTTCCAGCCTAAGTTCACTCAATTGTTTGCGTACCTTGTCCGTTGTGCCGGCCATGATCAACATTAAATCTCCTGGCTCGCTTTGTAAGGCGGACGACCATGTTTTCAGGACATCTTCGCTGTAGAATTTATCAACGGAAGACTTTAATGAACCATCTTCATTATGACGGCAATAGATTAGCCCTGTTGCACCAATCTGGGGACGCTTAATGAAATCGGTCAACTCATCCACTTGTTTCCGTGTATAGCCTGCGCAGCCTTTGGCATTGATTCCAATAACCAATTCTGCCTGATCAAATACAGGGAAATTATGACCTTTAACCAGGTCATTCAGTTCCACAAACTGCATTTCAAAACGTGTATCCGGCTTATCGGAACCATACAAGCGCATAGCATCTGCATATTGCATTCTGGGTACTTCCGGAAGGTCAATGCCTTTAATGTCTTTAAACAGGGTCCGGATCAACCCTTCAAAAGTATTCAGAATATCTTCCTGCTCAATAAAAGACATCTCACAATCAATCTGGGTAAATTCAGGTTGTCTGTCAGCGCGTAAATCCTCATCTCTAAAGCATTTTACAATCTGAAAGTATCTGTCGAAGCCAGAAACCATTAAAAGTTGTTTAAACGTTTGCGGAGATTGTGGCAGCGCATAAAACTCACCGGGATTCATACGACTGGGTACGACAAAGTCTCTTGCTCCTTCTGGTGTTGATTTAATCAATACCGGGGTTTCTACTTCAATAAAGTCCAGCCCGTCCAGGTAACGTCGAACGGCCTGTGCCATTTTATGACGAAGAACCATATTGTTTCTTACCGGATTTCTGCGCAGATCCAGGTAACGGTATTTCATTCGAAGGTCGTCGCCACCGTCCGTTTCGTCATCGATCATAAACGGTGGAAGTTTCGCTTCATTGAGTATTTCAAGAGCTGTAATTTTAATTTCTACGTCACCAGTTGGAATTTTAGCGTTTTTGTTAGAGCGCTCTACAACGGTACCGCTGGCCTTAATTACAAATTCACGGCCCAGGTTACGGGCGGCTTCACATAACTCGCGGTTGTCGTCCATATTAAAAACCAGTTGAGTGATTCCGTACCGGTCACGAATGTCAATAAAAGTCATTCCACCAAGGTCCCTGGATTTCTGTACCCATCCACACAAGACCACATTTTCTCCTAGATTCTTAATCGTTAAATCGCCGCAAGTTGTTGTTCTTAACATTATTGTAATAATTAGGCCGTAAAAATATTCATTTATTTTTCATATCCGTGCAACGTTTCTGAAGTTTGGTTGTCATATAGACGAATTAAGCAGCTATTGGAAACCTTATACATAGATAAACATCAGGCCTTGGTGCAAGAATGCAGACTTGGCAGCCGTAAAGCGCAGTTTGAGTTGTACAAACTGTATGCAAAGGCGATGTACAATACTGCCCAAAGGATATTGTGTCATGTTGCAGAGGCAGAGGATGTATTGCAGGAAGCATTTTTGGAAGCTTTCAGCAGAATTACAGACTTTAGAGGAGATACGACTTTTGGGCTGTGGTTAAAACAGATTGTGATCAACAAGTCGATCAATTATCTTCGTAAGAGAAAAATGGAATTTGTGAGTACAGATACGATAGATGTGCCAGAAGAAGAAGAGGAGGAAGACGGCGAACTGCAACCTAGAGTAGAGGAAATAAAAAAAGCAATGGAGCTGCTCCCTGACGGATACAGGGTGGTGATCAGCTTGTATTTGCTGGAAGGCTATGACCATGAGGAAATTGCCCATATTTTGAAAATCTCGGAGAATACATCCCGCAGTCAGTATATGCGGGCTAAAATAAAATTACAACGCTTAATGGAAAAAGAAAGGAGTCAATGATGAGCAGAAAATTAGAGGAATTTATCAGGGAGAACAAGAAGGCATTTGATACGGAGAATCCCTCTGAAGAACTTTGGAGCAGAATAGAAAAAGGATTGGACAAAAAAAAACCTTCAAAACCAATCAATATGACCTTATGGATCGGAATTGCGGCTTCCGTGTTACTGGTGGTGGGATTTGCGGCGGGGCTGTTTACCTACGGCCGAAGAAACACGATGATGGTTGCGGAAGTGAATCCTGATTATGCAAAGAAACAGGTCCGTTTTGCCAGTATGATTGAAGAAAAAAAGGACAGTTTGGAAGTTTTGTCTAAAGTAAATCCAGCACTTTATTCTAAGTTTAATAAGGATATGGAGCATATGGATGCAGATTATCAGAAACTGAAAAAAGAACTGGCAGACAGTCCGAATCAGAAATTAGTGGTGAGGGCTATGGTTAAAAATCTGGAACTCCAGCTGCAGGTGATTACTCAGCAATTAATGATCATTAATCAGGTAAATCAGTATAAAAAGGAAAATCAAATATGAAAAGGACTTTAATGGGTCTAGCAGGCATTGTTCTGCTGGCCAGCCACATCAGCGCAAAGGCTGAAGGGTCTATTGCAAGTGTTTCACCTATAACATCTATCCATTCTGGGGTCAGCCTGTTTCAGGGTGAACCGGACGATGATGGCGCCAAATCGAAATCATTTAGCAGGAGCTTTCCATTAAATAGTGGAGAAAAGGTTAACCTGAACAATCAGTACGGAGCTATCCTGATCAAGAACTGGGATAAAAGAGAAATTAAAGTTGATATTGATATCCGGGCCTACAGCAACAGCGACACAGAAGCGCAAAAACTACTGGATGAGGTAAGCATTGATGCAGAAAAACGTTCTGATGGAGTTTTCTTTCGGACAAAGATCAATGAAGGCAGCAGAAACTGGGGCAGCTGGATCAGAAACGGAAAGCGGGGAAGAAAGGAAGTAAAGATCAGTTATGTAGTATATATGCCTTCCAATTCAGCGCTGAGTCTTTCTCAGCAATATGGAAACATAGATATGGCCGACCAGAGTGGTCCCTTGTCGGTAAAAGTACAATATGGCAATTTTACTGCCGGAAATCTGTCCAATGCTAATAATTACATCAACGTGCAGTATGGAAAGACCAATGTGGCGGAAATAAATAAGGGGATCGTAAAACATCAGTATGGTTCGGGGCTTATTATTGGCTCGGCTTCTGAATTGAACCTGGATGCACAGTATGTCGATGTTAACGTAGGTACCGTTAAGGAGAGCGCACTGATCAAGCAGCAATACGGTTCCGGCCTAACCCTGGGAACTGTATCGAACCTGGTGCTGGATGCGCAATATACCAAGGTGAATATACAGGCGATTAAACGGGGAAATTCGGTCATTAAGCAGCAATATGGCAGTTTGGATATTGGAAGCAGTGGAGGTCTGACCGTTAAAACGCAATATACAGGAGTTACTATAGGGACGCTTTTTGGCGATGCAACCTTTGATATGGCCTACGATAAACTCAGCATTCAAAAGGTGAATGAAAACGTCCGGTCACTGGTGGTGGATGCAGAATATGTGAATATTGGGATCGGCTTTTCCGAAAAATACAGCGGAGAACTGGATGTAAAAACAAGTTATTCTTCTTTCAGATATGGCAGTGGGGTTACCGCCAGAGCGGCTAGCGAAGACGACCATTCTCAGGATAAAAATTATACTGGTAAGATCGGTGGAGGGGGTGGCAGCCGGGTAAGGATCAAGTCTTCCTATGGGAATGTTACTTTTAAATAATAACTAAAAACCAAACAAATGATAGCTTGCTGAGGAATCAGCAGGCTTTTTTTATATCTTAGCAAACCGTATTTACCTGCTTGTCTATGGAAATTTTAAACAACCCCGAAACCTGGATCTCTCTGATCACCTTAACCCTGCTGGAAATTGTTTTAGGGATTGATAACATCATTTTTATCTCTATTCTGTCTTCAAAACTCCCCCAGGAGAAGCAAAAAAAAGCGCGCCAGCTGGGCCTGGGGCTGGCAATGATCACCAGAGTACTCTTGCTGCTATCTTTAAGCTGGGTAATGACCCTAACCACTACATTGTTCAATATAGGAGATTGGTTCAGTATTGATAATAAGGAATGGCTGGAAAAACTGGCCATATCCGGTAGAGACCTGATCCTGATTGTAGGGGGCCTATTCCTCATCTATAAGAGTACCCATGAGATCCATTTGAAACTGGAAGGTGAAGAGGAAGGAGGAGCCAATGCTAAGGTATATACGTTCAATGGGGTTATTGTACAGATCCTGCTGCTTGATATTGTGTTTTCCCTGGATTCGGTTATTACGGCCGTTGGTATGGCAGATCATGTTGAAATCATGATTGCAGCAGTAGTGATTGCGGTGATCATTATGATGATCTCTTCAGGGGCCATCAGTAATTTTGTAAACAAACACCCAACAGTGAAAATGCTGGCATTGTCTTTTTTGTTGCTGATTGGGGTGTCGTTGCTGGCGGAAGGTTTAGATCAGCATATCCCTAAAGGCTATATTTATTTTGCTATGGCTTTTTCTGTATTGGTAGAGATGTTGAATCTGAGAATGAAGCGGAATGCAAAAAAGCCGCTTGAACTCAGGGATACGCCTAAAGAGGGGATACACTAATTTCAGAACGGGAATTTATTCCCTTCAATTGAAAATTTTAAATCATAAAAGGTACTTTTGCCCTCAATTTAAAAGGCAAAATATATTATGATCTCATTTTCTGAAGCCTCACTGGCCGAACTTTCTATACACCGGATAGGTAATAAGTCTGAAGACGAATTTTATGTGCTTTCAGAGCAATCCCTTGTGATAGAAGATGAGCAGCTTAAGAACCTCTTGCTGCAGTATTTTCTGGGGCCTTATGGCAAGGTAAATGAGATCTACAGGTTTTTTCATCCCAATGAAGACCTGAACCTGAACGAAGTTTATCATTTTGCAGAATCCATCTTTGAAAAAGGAGAGGGTTTTCACGACAACAGCCAGCAACTGGCCAAGTATCTGTATGAGATTTCTAATCATCCCAAAATTAAATCAGGAGAATTGTATGTCGCATATTTTGAAAATGTACAGATAGAAGGAGAACTACATGATGCGATCGGAATCTTTAAGTCAGAGAATAAGGAAACCTATCTGAAAGTATATCCGGAAAATAGCGGCTTTAACGTGAGTTATGAGCGGGAAGCGATTAACATCAGCAAGCTGGATAAAGGATGCCTGATCATCAATACAGAAAAGGATCAGGGCTATAAAATTGCAGTAATAGATCAGACCAACCGCGGTGCAGAAGCGGTTTACTGGAAAGATGAATTCCTAAAGCTCCGGATCCGAAATGACAATTACCATCAAACCAGTAATGTGCTTGGTGTTTATAAAAATTTTGTGACCCAGAAGCTGGACGAAGATTTTGAGATCTCCAAAGCAGATAAAATAGATTTGCTGAACAGGTCTATTAAGTATTTTAAAGAAAAGGATAGTTTTGACCTGGATGAATTTTCTAGCGAGGTGATCGCTAATGCGGAAGGCATTGAATCCTTTAAAAACTACAAAAAGAGCTATGAGGAGGAATTTGATACCGCCATTCCCGACAGCTTTGATATTTCAGACGCGGCAGTTAAAAAGCAGGCCCGTGATTATAAAAGCGTATTGAAACTGGACAAAAACTTCCATATTTATATTCATGGAAATAAAGAGCTGATTGAGAAAGGCTTCGATGATGATAAGTCTATGAATTACTATAAAGTCTATTTTCGGGAAGAACAATAATTTATCTCATTTATAGCTAAAATATTTCGCTGTAATTCATAATAAATTGTAGCTTTATTTCTATAGCCAAATATTTTAGCAACTTATGGGTCTGAAAACCAACGGGAATTCTATTTTCAAAGTGATTGGTGCGTCTTCACTCGGCACTCTTATCGAATGGTATGATTTTTATATTTTTGGAAGCCTGGCCACCATTATCGGTGCTAAGCTGTTTCCAGCTGATGCAGGCGCTTCTGCGCTGATCAATACACTGGCTATTTTTGCTGCCGGATTTATTGTCCGTCCTTTTGGAGCGCTTGTATTCGGACGGCTTGGAGACCTGATCGGGCGGAAATATACCTTTCTGCTAACCCTTGTGCTTATGGGAGGGTCCACCTTTCTCATCGGACTGATTCCCTCTTATTCCACAATTGGATATGCAGCACCCATTCTGGTGCTGATCCTGCGTTTGATCCAGGGACTTGCACTGGGTGGGGAGTACGGAGGTGCAGCAACTTACGTAGCAGAACACGCCGCACCCGGAAGAAGAGGTTTTTTTACCAGCTGGATCCAAACTACAGCAACCGGAGGTCTTTTTCTATCGCTGGGGATCATTGTTCTGACGAAAAACCTGATTGGTGCGGAAGACTTTGCGGCCTGGGGCTGGCGGGTGCCTTTCCTGCTGTCTATCCTGCTGGTTGGTGTTTCGATTTATATCCGTATGAAGATGCACGAATCGCCCATGTTCAGTAAGCTTAAATCGGAAGGAAAAGTCTCAAAGAATCCACTTAAGGAAAGCTTTAGCCATAAAACGAATTTCAAAATGGTTTTACTGGCCTTATTCGGCGCAACGATGGGACAGGGGGTGATCTGGTATACAGGCCAGTTCTACGCGCAGTCTTTTCTGGAAAATACCTGTAAGGTAGATTTTAATGACTCCAGGTATATTCTTTTATGGGGTATTGCGTTTGCTACACCCTTCTTTGTCATTTTTGGTTCCTGGAGTGACCGTGTAGGCAGGAAATGGATCATGCTGGGCGGAATGCTGCTTGGTATTGTTTTCTACCGGCCGGTTTATCAAATCTTCCTGGACGACACAGATATGACCAAAACAGAACAAAAGGACATCCTGCAGGTTAGTGTCCCGGTGGTGAGCAGGCTTGCGGTGGAAAATACAAAAGACAGTCTGATCACCACAAGTGCCGTTGTAACATTGCTTAACGGTGGATCTTATACCAAGGTACAGTCATACACAAAATATGAGGATCCGGGGAGGGGGGTGGTGGCTGGGCCAGATGTGTATAAAGATAAAAAGTTAGCTACGCCTGTCTTCTGGAAATTTGTGGGGCTGATCTTTTTCCAGATCCTGCTGGTCACCATGGTTTATGGTCCTATAGCGGCGTTCCTGGTGGAATTGTTCCCCACCAAGATCAGGTATACCTCTATGTCTTTGCCCTATCATGTTGGAAATGGTGTTTTTGGGGGGCTTGTACCTTTCATTGCAACGCTTATTGTCAGTTTCCCTGGCTCTACACCACTATCCGGCTTGTGGTACCCCATAGGAATTGCGGCACTCAGTTTCATCATTGGAGCGGTCTATTTATCTAATACCAAACCTGATCATGGAGAAGGCCATGAAGAATCAACTAAAGAAATTTTGTTATGAACGGAATAAAAAGAGCCTTAGGCTTATTATGGATCATTATCGGACCTTTAGCGATGGTGCTGATGTTTATGCAGGCGATAGAAAAAATCGGACTTGCCGCTGAAGGAGCTGCAAAAACAAATACAGCCCTGCAATGGGGAATCATTCTCTTTATATTCATACCTATAGCCATTGGACTGGTTATTTTTGGCTGGTATGCTTTAAAAGGAGAATATGATCGTTTGCCCTCAGATGAGCTTTAATTTTTTGCTTAAAGTACTCTGACCAATAATCCCTTGAGGTATTCGCCTTCCGGAAAGGAAATCCTAACGGGGTGATCCTCTGGTTGAGTAAATTGTTTAATGATCTGCACTTCTTTTCCAGCGTCTAAAGCAGCCCATGCAATGATCTGTTTAAAGGTTTCGATATCAACTGCTCCGGAACAGGAATAAGTGGCCAGCAGGCCTCCCTTTTCCAACAGGAGCATACTTAACCTGTTCAGGTCCTTATAAGCCCGTGCAGCGCGATCTAATGCCGATCTTGACGGGGCATATTTTGGGGGGTCTAATACAATAACATCGAATTTTTTTCCTTCTTCTTTAAAAGCCCGAAGCTGCTTGTTCACATCAGACTGTATACTGGTTTGTTGTGTTTCTTTAAAGCCGTTAAGTTCAATGTTATGTTTAAGGGTCTCCATCGCAAGGGCAGAACTGTCTACACTGGTAACATGTTTTGCACCTAAAGCGAGGCTGTTCAGGGTAAAACTACCGCTGTAACAGAAACAGTCCAGTACATGTTTGTCTTGGGTATATTCGGCCAGGATCCGACGGTTGTCCCGCTGGTCACAATAAAAGCCTGATTTTTGTCCATCTGCTATATTGATATGATAGCGAATGTTGTTTTCTTTGACTTCTATAAATTCCGGCGGTGCTTCTCCCCAAAGCAATCCCTGGGTAACTTCAAGGTTTTCGTGGGTGCGGGCATTAGCGTCGCTTTTGTCAAAGATTCCTTTTGGTTGTAGTTCTGTTCTAAGGATATCAATGATGTCGTTTTTATTGTTTTCTATCCCGGCGCTCAGGATTTGAAGAGAAAGGAAGTCTGCATATTGGTCTACAATCAGTCCGGGAAGGAAATCGGCTTCACTGAAGACCAGCCTGCAGGTATTGGTGTTTTTGTCTTTTAAAACATGTTGACGTGCGGCAATGGCAGCTTGCAGTTTTTCCTGGTACCAGTTTTTATCGATGGTCTTGTTTTCATCCCATTCAATTAGTCTGATGGCCACTCTTGATTGTGCATTGTAATATCCATAGGCTAAGAACTCTTTGTCAGCTGCATATACTTTAACCACTTCGCCGTTTTCGGGACTTCCTTTGATCCTGTCCAATGCGCCGGAGAAGATCCATGGATGGTGCTGGTATGCAGCTTTTTCTTTGCCTTTTTTTAGTATTACATCAATCATGGTGCAAAAGTAGGAAAATTTGGTGTCTATTCGAAGACTGGACCTTTTAGGTCCTGAGGTCTTCTCACAGACTCCAAATTTTTCGGGAGGAGAATCCGGTAAGCGAAACAAGGGAATAATAAATAACAAACGGCCTGAAGGAAACATCCTCCAGGCCGTTTGTTTATCTTTCGTTGTCCTGAAATGGCTCAGGTACAATACGGAGTGATATAATTAAGCCGTTGCTTTTTTGAAACGTTCTGCAACAGCATCCCAGTTTACTACATTCCAGAAAGCAGCAATGTAATCAGGACGTCTGTTTTGATATTTCAGGTAGTAAGCATGTTCCCATACGTCCATTCCTAAAATAGGGAATCCTTTTACTTCTGCTACAGGCATTAATGGATTGTCCTGGTTTGGAGTAGAAGAAACAATTAGTTTTTTATCGGCACCTACGCTTAACCAGGCCCATCCTGAACCAAAACGGGTTGCGCCTGCTTCTGCGAATTTAGTTTTGAAATCTGCGAAAGAACCGAATGCAGCATTGATTGCATCCGCAAGGGCACCTTTAGGCTCTCCGCCTTTGTTTGGACCGATAACTTCCCAGAACAAAGTGTGGTTGTAGTGACCTCCACCATTGTTTCTAACTGCTGCAGGAAATTTATCTATATTTTTGATGATGTCATCGATACTGTGTGTAGCCTCAGGTTTACCTTCCAAAGCTTTGTTCAGATTGGTAACATAAGCCTGGTGGTGTTTATCATGGTGGATTTCCATGGTTTGTTTATCGATATGCGGTTCTAATGCATCTGTTGCGTAATGTAACGCAGGTAATTCAAAAGCCATAACTATTATAATTTAAGTTTAAAATTTATTTCTTATTGTGTTGCCCGGCTTGATCTTTCGTTCGTTTAGAAGTCCTGAAGGGTAGGGCTGAGCAAATATAACATTCAAAGGTTAAGTTTTGTTCAATACTTTGTCAAGTTATCCCCTTTTGGAGGCAAAAAAACTGGTCATAAGCTGTCCGCATTCTTCTGCCAGGATTCCGCCTTTTAAAATAGTTTTGGGGTGAAGAAGGTTTGCTCCCTTGGTAGTAAAGCCTCTTTTTTCTTCTTTTGCCCCGAAAACGATCCGGCTGATCTGCATCCAGTAACTTGCGCCTGCGCACATTACGCAAGGTTCAATGGTGACGTATAGCGTGCAGTCTTTCAGGTATTTTCCACCCAGAGTTTGGCTGGCTGCGGTAAAGGCCTGCATTTCGGCATGTGCGGTTACATCATTCAACTGTTCTGTTAAATTGTGCCCCCTGCCTATGATCTTGCCCTGGCATACAACAATTGCTCCGATAGGGACTTCTTGTAGGTCGTAAGCTCGTTGTGCTTCCTGCAGGGCCAGACGCATGTAATGTTCATCTTCCTGTGCAGGGTCTTTTTCGTCGGTGAAATTGTAATAGCTCATTTAAATTAATTTACTGCCGTTGGGTACTTTCCCTCTTAAAGCGGTGAGTACAATATCTCCATTCTCATCAGCAAAGCCGGTAACCAGGAATTCTGACATGAATTTGCCAATTTGTTTTTTGGGGAAATTGACCACGGCTACAATTTGCTGGCCAACCAATTCTTCTTTTGTATAATGTTTTGTAATCTGGGCAGAACTCATTTTTATACCCAGTTCGCCAAAGTCAACCCGTACTTTATAGGCGGGCTTCCGGGCTTCCGGAAAATCGAAAACCTCTAGTATAGTACCGGCTCTAAGTTCTACCTTCTCAAAATCGCTCCAGTTAATCTCTTCCATTTTGTATAAAAAATAATAACGTTAACGGGTAAAAATACATTTTCTGAGAGAGAGAGGGATGAATTTTTTGGAAAATTCTGTACAGCCGCTTCAAGACTAACGATATCAGGTCTGCTGAAGGCGCGGACAGATCTCTGAGGTGTTTCCATAGGGTACAAGGATTTTCCTTAGCACATTGCAGAGGGGGAGGGGATCGGGTATGGTGCGGAAAAGACCGGGTATTTGCCGGGATTGGGCAGAGTTGTAAACAATTTGTACAAAGTGGCAGACTGGGTATATATGACTGTGCAAGAACAGAGTAAAAAATGAGCATCTAATCCGCATTTTTGCGTGAAAACGCGGACTAGATGCGGACTATATGCGGAGTATATGCGGATTCATCTACTACTTGCCTCCTTTTGTCTTTCACTTACCCATAAGCGGTAAGAGTTGGTACGCTTGCGGTTATAAACCGATGACGTCTTTTTTCTTTTTTTGTTTCATCGATTTGGGGATCACAGTCAGGATCTCTTCTTTAAATGCATTTAACATTCTTTTTTTGATGAAGTTTTTATGGGTGGCCAGACTAATCTCTCTTACTGGTTCAGGTGATTTGAAAGATCTTACCTTGGTGAGTTGTTTATTGGTCAGTTCTGCTAAGGCCAGTTCAGGCAACAGGGTGGCGCCATTGTTCATGTCTACCATTCTGATCAGCGTTTCTACGCTTCCCGTATTATAGGTTAGACCCTGCAGGCGGTTTTCTTTGGTAGAACGGCAGATATTTAAAACCTGAGAGCGCATACAGTGCCCTTCGTTTAGCAGCCAGATGTTTTCAGACTCCAGGTCTTCTGCATCTATAGCTTTCTTTTTGAATAATTTGCTGTTCTTGCTGATATAAGTAACAAAGTTTTCGTAATACAGTGGATCTTCCAGGATGGCTTCATCCGCAAGCGGTGTAGCCAGCAAACCACAATCTAAAACCCCTGTTTTTAAATGATGGATAATGTCTTCCGTAGTATATTCCCAGATCAGTAGCTTTAAGCCCGGATATTTTTCCATCATCGCTGCAATCACTTGTGGAAGAAGGTATGGGGCGACGGTGGGGATGATTCCAACTTTCAGTTCGCCAACAACGTCCTGTTGCTGGCTGTTGATGATTTCCCGGATCTTATGACTTTCCTGAAGAACCACACGGGCTTGTTCTATAATCTGAGCGCCAATTTCTGTAGGGATGACTGGTTGCTTACTTCTGTCAAATATTTTAACGTTCAGCATCTCTTCCAGT
The DNA here is from genome assembly GCF_016429005.1 of Pedobacter sp. ASV19. GTDB lineage: Bacteria > Bacteroidota > Bacteroidia > Sphingobacteriales > Sphingobacteriaceae > Pedobacter. The sequence continues at coordinate 11,930 of NZ_JAELTV010000049.1, read as the reverse complement.
TTTTGTACCTGCATACTTAATGTAGGCTGAGTAACAAAACATTTTTCGGCTGCACCAACAAAGCTTCGGTAAGTATCTACTGCAACAATATATTCAAGCTGTACTAAGGTCATATAGTTAGAATTGATCTGTTGTAACAAATATATCAATTCTAACTATAGAACAGGGGGGGGGCTGAAGATTTTTGTTTTGAAATTGACTTCAGGGTGTTGAGAATCAGGTCAAAGAAATTATAGGTGTTTATTTAAGAAATCCTTATAGGCAAGCTGGATGCCTTCTTCCAATTCCACCTGGTGTTTCCAGCCCAAGTTGTGCAACTTGGATACGTCCATTAATTTGCGGGGTGTACCATCCGGTTTGCTGCTGTCAAAGGTTAAAGTGCCCTCAAATCCAACTACTTTTTTGATCAGTAAAGCGAGATCTTTTATGGTCAGGTCTTTTCCTGTGCCAATATTGATCAGGTGGTTTTCATTATAGGTTTGCATCAGGAAATAGCAGGCGTCGGCCAGATCATCAGCAAAAAGAAATTCCCGCATAGGAGCGCCCGAACCCCAGACAACAACTTCGCTGGTCCCATTTATTTTTGCTTCATGGAATTTGCGGATCAGCGCAGGTAGTACATGTGAATTTTGTGGATGGTAATTGTCGTTATAGCCGTATAAATTGGTCGGCATCACGGAGATGAAATTGCAGTTGTATTGTGCACGGTAAGCATCGCACATTTTAATACCTGCAATTTTGGCAATTGCATAAGGTTCATTGGTTTCTTCCAGCAGGCCGGTCAGCAAGTATTCTTCTTTTAGTGGCTGAGGAGCGAGTTTAGGATAGATGCAACTGGAGCCCAGGAACATCAGTTTTTTGACACCTGTTTTGTAAGCCTGGTGAATGACATTGTTTTGAATGCACAGATTTTCATATAAAAAGTCGGCGCGGTAGGTATTGTTGGCCACGATACCGCCTACTTTGGCTGCGGCAAGAAATACATATTCCGGCTTTTCTTTTTCAAAAAAAGCGGTTACTGCTTGCTGGTCGCGTAGGTCCAGTTCAGAAGAGGTTCTGGTGATGAGATTGCTGTAGCCTTCTTTTTCTAACTTCCTGAGGATCGCAGAGCCTACCATTCCACGGTGACCGGCAACATATATTTTTGAGTGCTTTTCCAATTGTACGAATTTAAGGATACAAAAGTACGAATTTGAAAGCATGCTGCACAGGACATGGAATTAATTGTATTTTATCTAAGTTTGTATAAAATAATTTAAGTAGTGGGTAAAGATAAATTAAGAAAGTTTGCGGAGATAGACACGTTTGATAATGTGTATCAGTTGGAAGCCGGAAAAGAGTTGAAGGGAAGATGGGCCCGTCAGCACTTTAAAAATGAAAACCCTTTGGTGCTGGAGCTGGCTTGTGGTAAAGGGGAGTATTCCGTAGGCCTGGCCAGGCTTTTCCCGGAGAAAAACTTCATCGGAATTGACCTGAAGGGAAACCGGATCTGGCGTGGTGCAAGAACCGGAGTGGATGAAGGAATTAAGAATCTGGCTTTTTTAAGGATACAGATTGAAGATATCATGGAATATTTTGCTGAAAACGAAGTGGATGAGATCTGGATTACCTTTCCCGATCCGCAGCCGCAGGAGAGCAGGGAAAAGAAAAGATTGACCTTTCCCGGTTTTCTGAACAAATACAAGGCTTTTCTTAAACCTGGTGGTAAGGTGAACCTGAAAACGGATAATGATGGCCTGTATCAGTATACGGTAGAAAAGGTTGAAGAACTTGGTCTGCCTTGTTACAAAAAGACAGACCACCTGTATCAGTCGGAGTTTTATGATGAAGTTTTATCGATTAAGACCCATTATGAGCGCATTTATTTGAAACACGATAAAAACATCAATTATATACAATTTGCATTAGTCTGATGGACCAGAATTTCTATGAACAGGTTTTTGAAGTAGTGAGGTTGATTCCAAAGGGAAGAGTGACATCTTACGGAGCCATAGCGAAAAGTCTTGGTGCTGGTGGTTCTTCCCGTATGGTGGGCTATGCCATGAGGCATGCAGGCCAGGCCCAACCTTCTATACCCGCGCATAGGGTGGTGAACAGTAGTGGCTTGTTGACTGGAAAATTCCATTTTAATCCGCCTGAACACATGGTGGAGCTACTCGAAAGAGAGGGCATTGTTGTTAAAAATGATAAAGTTCAGAATTTCAGGACGGTGTTTTGGAATCCGCTGACAGAAATAGATATTTTATAATTCAGAAATCCTTAAAAATGGGAAAATTAGTAGAAGAATTTAACGACTATCGTTCTAAAATGAACGATAGGATCATGGAAACCGCAAACACAAACATTAAGCGTTTCTTTGCCCTGGATACCACTACTTATGCGGAAGGTGCTTTAGATGTGAAAACAAAAGAAATGCTGGGTTTAGTCGCTTCGATGGTTTTACGTTGTGATGACTGTATTAAATATCACCTGGAGAAATGTTACGATGAAGGGGTTTCCAATGCAGAGATCAACGAGGTTTTTATGATTGCCAATCTGGTGGGGGGATCTATTGTTATCCCTCATTACCGCAGGGCTGTTGAATATTGGGATGAACTTAGTCTTTAACAGAGGATGAAAGAAGTAATCAGATGTGGTTGGTGCGGAACTGACCCATTATATCAAAAATATCACGATGAAGAATGGGGCAAGCCTGTGTACGATGACCAGGTCTTATTTGAGTTTCTGATTCTTGAAGGTGCGCAGGCAGGCCTGAGCTGGATCACCATTTTGAGACGCAGGGAAGGCTATAGGAAAGCTTTTGCCGGTTTTGATGTGGCTAAGGTTGCGGCTTTTAATGAAACGGATGTGGAACGGCTGATGCAGGATGAGGGGATCATCCGCAACCGCTTAAAGGTGAATGCCGCCATTACCAATGCACGCTTGTTTATCGATATTCAGAAAGAATTTGGGTCCTTTTCTGATTATATATGGGGATTTTTGCCCAATAGAAAACCGATCCTGAATGAGGTAAAATCACTTAGCGATGTGCCGGCACGCACAGAGATCTCAGATGCTATTAGCAAAGACATGAAAAAAAGGGGTTTTAAGTTCTTTGGTACAACGATTTGCTATGCGCATATGCAGGCCACGGGAATGGTCAATGACCATCTTGCAGACTGTATCAGTCGTTAAAATTATTTGTGCGCTGTATTATACGCGTTGACATATGCTTTTACGCCTTGAATGTCAAAATCCTCTGTCTGATTGATCCGTCCGGCAAGGTCCTGGTCATCGCCTAGTTTTTGGATTAGAGCAGCTCTGATCTGATCGGTTTTATCATCAGCGTTACTATTTATTGGAACGACGATCATTGGCCCTGTACCTGGTTTTTCCAGATAATAAAAATCGCGGCCCACAGGTTGGACGTAATCATCCTGACGGTGCTTGCTCAGGTCGATAGAGATTCCGCCTCCAAAGCCTATGCCACTTCCGTAGGTGCCTGTACCCACTCCAACGCCTAATGAAGGTGATATACGGGACCGTTTTCTAGGCGCTGCTGCCATCGTATTACTGCTGCTGATAGAATACAGATTCACCGCCCCAAGCTCTTCCACTTTAAAGAAACGGATTTCCGTATGGTTCCGGATGAGGATTGGCTTGCTTACATAGGTGTTTCCATTCCATAAAAACTCCTGCACGTCTTTCGCTTTGTATTCTGCTATCGATTCGTCATCCAGTTTAATCCTAACTACCGCATTGTTGGTGCCCTGGACAGTTCCTCTTACAAAATTACCTTCCGATATGATAACAGCATCCTGCGCAGACACACTTGCTGTGACCCCAAGCAGCAGGAAAAATAGTATGGATAATTTGATTGACTTCATGACTTTATTCAGCTAACGTAATTTGTGTTGTGTTTGTTATATAAACAAAAATAAATAATATAAGGACAGTTTGCATCCCTATTGTTAACTTTGATTGACCCGGCTGGAATTAAGGCAATTTCACGCCCATTACAAAATAAACTCTTGATAGCTTTATCTTCATTAAACCGCTGAAAGCAGCTTGAAGACATTTAAGAGAAACAAAAACTACTGAAAAAACAAAGGATATAATGATGAAACCTGCAAAGCCTTTTTTTTAAAATAGATGCATGGGCTTTGCAAGCTTCATTACCGATAAAAAACAAACCGAGTTTACGAGCTCATTAATACAAAAGAGAATAATAAACAAAGCATTAATAATGATATAATGATGAAACCTGCAAAGCTTATATTTTTTAAAATAGATGCATGAGCTTTGCAAGCTTCATTACCGATAAAAAACAAATGATATAATGATGAAAAAACTTTTTCTTCTTGATGGTATGGCGCTGATTTACAGGGCACATTTTGCCTTAAGTAAAAACCCAAGATTTACTTCTACAGGAATTAATACATCTGCGGTGATGGGCTTTGCCAATACTTTGATGGAAGTTTTAAAAAAGGAAAAACCAAGTCATATCGCGGTTGTGTTTGATACAGAAGCACCGACTGAAAGGCATACGGACTTTGAAGCCTATAAAGCACACCGTCAGGCGATGCCTGAAGATCTTTCTGCTGCGTTACCCTATGTTTTTAAGCTGATTGAAGGGTTTAATATTCCGGTGATCACTAAAGATGGTTTTGAAGCAGATGACATCATCGGAACGCTGGCCAAGGAAGGTGAAAAACGTGGATATACAGTGTATTGCATGACACCTGATAAAGATTTTGCGCAACTGGTGTCTGATAATATCTTCATTTATAAGCCTGCACGAATGGGAAATGAAATGGAGATCCTGGGGGTGCCGGAAGTGCTGGCCAAATGGGAGATCGAAGATGTAAAACAAGTCATTGATATCCTGGGGCTTTGGGGTGATGCAGTAGATAATATTCCGGGTATTCCTGGAATTGGGGAGAAAACAGCCAAATCATTGATCAGGCAATATGGATCTATGGAGAACATTATTGCCCATTCACATGAACTGAAAGGTAAACAGCGTGAAAATGTAGAGAATTTTGCTGAACAGGGCCTGGTCTCTAAAAAGCTGGCGACAATTATCCTCGATGTTCCCGTAGAGTTTGATGACCAGGCATTGCAGATGGGTGAACCAAACAAAGAATTGCTGGAACCTTTATTTGCCGAACTGGAATTCAGGACACTGGGCAGACGGGTGTTTGGAGAAGATTTTACAGTTGGTAGTTCAACCACTACGGTGTCACAACAAACAGATCTGTTTGGAAATGTGGTGGAAACGGTCCGAAGGGTGGAAGTTGTCGTTTCTCCACCACCACCGGTTTTTGAACAGCCGGAAATTAAGACGATAGAGGACGTGGAACACCAATATTTGCTTGTAGAAACTGCAGAACAACGTAAAGAGCTGATTGATTTGCTGATGAAACAGGAGAGTATTTCTTTTGATACGGAAACAACAGGTACTGATGCAAATACTGCTGACCTTGTTGGCCTGTCCTTTTGTATACAACCTGGCGTAGCCTATTATATCCCGCTGTCTGCGGAGAGAGCAGAAGCACAGCAAATTGTTGATGAATTCAGACCCGTGCTGGAGAATGAGCAGATTGCAAAGACTGGTCAAAACTTAAAATACGATATCCTGGTGATGAAATGGTATGATGTGCAGGTAAAGGGGCGGTTATTTGATACCATGCTGGCACATTACCTGATTGATCCGGATACCAGGCACAATATGGATATCCTTTCTGAAAATTATCTGAACTACAGGCCGGTGTCCATTACCACGCTCATTGGTGCCAAAGGGAAGAACCAGGGCAATATGCGGGATGTCCCTGTAGAAAAAGTAGTAGATTATGCTGCGGAAGATGCAGACGTGACCTTGCAGCTGGCTAATGTTTTTGAGCCCATGCTGAAAGATCTGAATGCATCAAAGCTGGCTACAGAAGTGGAAAACCCTCTGGTATATGTATTGGCTGATATAGAGAAGGAGGGGGTCAGGATCGATATAGATACTTTACTGAATTATTCTAAAGAATTGGAAACAGACATCCGGAGGTTTGAACAGAACGTTTACGACAAATGCGGTGTACAGTTTAATCTGGCCTCTCCAAAACAACTGGGAGAGGTATTGTTTGATAAACTTCAGCTTGATCCTAAGGCAAAAAAGACCAAGACAGGACAATATCAGACCGGAGAAGATGTATTGCTTGCCCTTGCACACAAAAGTGATATTGTGCAGGATATCCTGGATTTTCGTCAGTTGCAGAAACTTAAATCGACTTATGTAGATGCCTTGCCCTTAATGGTAAACCCTAAAACAGGCCGAGTGCATACCAGTTATAACCAGGCTGTTGCAGCTACTGGCAGGCTCAGCTCCAACAATCCCAACTTACAGAACATTCCTATCCGTACCGAGCGGGGAAGGGAAGTGCGGAAGGCTTTTATTGCCAGGGATGAAGATCATATCCTCTTATCTGCGGATTATTCTCAGATCGAACTCCGCATTATTGCGGAGATCAGCAAGGAAGAAAATATGCTGGATGCGTTTAGCAAGGGAATTGATATCCATACGGCGACTGCTGCGAAAGTATACGGAGTGCCTATTGAAGAAGTTGACTCGACGCAAAGAAGAAATGCTAAAGCCGTGAATTTCGGGATCATATATGGGCAATCTGCATTTGGCCTGTCGCAAAACCTGGGTATTCCCCGTAAGGAAGCTGCGCAAATCATAGAGCAATATTTTGAACAGTATCCGGGTATTAAAAGATATATGAGCGATACGATGAATTTCGCCAGGGAAAATGGCTTTGTCGAGACCATTCTGGGCAGGAGGAGATACCTGAGAGACATTAACTCTGCAAATCAGACGGTTCGGGGATTTGCCGAGCGAAATGCGATCAATGCGCCGATACAGGGCTCTGCAGCAGATATGATCAAGGTGGCTATGATTCATATTCATAAGGACATTCAGGAAAAAGGGCTAAAGTCAAAAATGACCATGCAGGTACATGATGAGCTTGTGTTTGATGTGCTTCGTTCTGAAGTAGCGGAAATGAAAGAAATTATTGCCTACCGGATGAAAACAGCCATTAAAACCGCAGTGCCGATAGAGGTGGAAATTGGGGAAGGAAATAATTGGCTTGAAGCACATTAAAATTGAAATATTTTTATTTAACTTTCGTTAACCAATATTGGATTAAAGAAAATACTAGAAAAACATGAAAAAATTATTAAGTTTTGTTGCTGTGGCTTTACTGGGTTTAAGTACCACCTTTGCTCAGACTGCTGCACCTGCGCAGACCGTAAAAAAGACAGCTAAAAAAGTAGAAACTAAGGCCACAACCACGGTTGCCGGTGCTAAAAAAGAAACTAAAGCAGCGACTACGCAAACGGTGACGTCTACTAAAGCTACAGCTGCTGCGGTAAAGAAAGACGGTACACCGGATATGCGCTTTAAAGAAAACAAAGCTAAAGCAGCAGCGGCTGCAGGTCCGTTAAAAAAGGACGGAACTGCTGATATGCGTTATAAAGCAAACAAGAAAACAACAGTTGTGGTAAAAAAGAACTAAGCCATAAGTGTAAGGAAAAAGCCCCGTTTCAAATAGAAGCGGGGCTTTTTTATGGTGTTTATAATTCTATGGTCTCGCCAATTGCTGGTAAGAACAGTTTTTTATTCTCCCTGTTAAATTTAGACAAGGCTTCTTCTGTATCAATTTCAATCACCGGAAAAGTGTTGTAATGAACACCGATCACCTGATCGCAATTGATGTACTTTGTAGCCAACAGCGCATCATCTACATCCATGGTGAAATTACCTCCGATAGGAAGAATCGCATAATCTATTTTATATAAATCCGCCAGGATCTTCATATCCGCATTTAAGGAAGTGTCTCCGGCAAAATAAATAGTTTTACCGCCGGTTTCCAGTACAAAACCCGCTGGATTTCCGCCATAGCTGCCATCTGGCATAGAGCTGGAATGCGTAGCCCAAACCATTCTCAGGTTTCCGAAATCAAATTTCTGCTTTCCGAAATTCATGGCGTGAATGTTTTTGACGCCTTGCTTCCCCGCCCAGTCCATCACTTCAACCATTCCAATTACCTTTGCATCGGTTTGTTTTGCCAGTTCCACAAGATCTGCAATATGATCTCCGTGACCATGGCTTACCAGGATGTAATCTGCCTGTATAGCTGTGGTGTCAATATGACTGGCTAAAGGGTTAGGCTTGATAAAAGGATCGAAAAGAAACTTTTTGCCTTCTGCTTCCAGCAAAAAGCAGGATTGTCCATAATAGGTATATTTCATGATTTTAGATTAACTTCCAAACATTCCACCTAGGCCGCCCAACATGCCTTGGGTTGCACTTTGCATTTCTGCTGCGCTCACCTGATCTGCCTGCGTTAAAGCTTTATTGATCGCGGTCAATAGCAGTTCCTCTAATTCCTCTTTGTCAGCCTCTTTAAAGAACTCTTCTTTAATCTCTACAGCTGTAATCGCTTTATTGCCTGTAGCGGTAACCTTAATTGCTCCTCCCTCTACTTCGCCATATACAGAGATGGTATCTAATCTTTTCTTGATCTCACCCGCCATCTGCTGTGCGGCCATTAGTTTATCGAACATAGTATTTGTGTTTTATATTTTAAACGAAATTAAGGGAATTTAGTTTAAAGTTTCTGTTGTAATTTAGATTTGGTTAATGCGCTTTTCTTGGTTTGGCTCTTTCATATTGCTCCGGCCATTTGATCTCGTCTCCAAATTCAAGAGCGGCCTGCAATGGAAAATAAGGATTTCTAAGCAATTCCCTGGCCATAATGATCAGGTCGGCCTGGTCATTGCCCAGAATGTCTTCGGCCTGTTGTCTGTCTGTTATCAGACCAACTGCGCCAGTCAATATGCCGGTTTCTTTTTTGATCTGTTCGGCAAAACCAACCTGGTAGCCTGGCCCAACGGGGATTTGCTGGTGTTCTGAAAGCCCGCCGCTGGAGCAGTCGATGAGATCTACATCTTTAGTTTTCAGGATGCCTGACAGTCTGATGGATTCTTCGGGCGTCCATCCGCCCACTGTCCAGTCTGTAGCAGATATCCGTACAAAAAGTGGATTTGTTTTTGGCCATACTTCGCGAATGCTGTCCAGCACCTCGAGCAGAAAGCGGATCCGGTTTTCAAAACTTCCTCCGTATTGGTCTGTTCTAATATTGCTTAGCGGCGAAAGGAACTGATGAATCAGGTAGCCATGGGCAGCATGTATTTCTATAACTTTATAACCAGCTTCAATGGCATAAATGGCTGCGGTTCTAAAATCGGACTTTATTTTTTTAATGCCTTCCAGGTCCAGTGCTTCAGGCGGCTCATCACCTTCATGAAAGGGAATAGCACTTGGGGCGAAAGATTTCCATCCACCTTCGCTCCATTTGATTTGTTTGCCACCTTTCCATGGAACTTCAAAGCTGGATTTGCGTCCGGCATGTGCAAGTTGTATACCTGCAACTGCTCCGTTTGAATGAATAAATCCGGTTATTCTTTTGAGTATGGGCAGGTGTTCCTCTTTCCATATGCCCAGGTCGCCCGCGGTAATTCGGCCTTCGGGGGAAACGGCGGTGGCTTCCTGCAGGATCAAAGAAGAGCCGCCTACGGCACGGCTTCCAAGGTGAACCAGGTGCCAATCGTTTGCAAAGCCGTCTTTTGCAGAATACTGACACATTGGTGAGGTGACGATCCTGTTTTTGAGCCGGATATTTTTGAGTTGCAGAGGAGAAAATAATAAAGACATAACTTGTTTTTTATGTAAATCTAACAACTCACCATTACATTTGTTCAGGTGCTATTGTAAGCAGAAATTCATTTTTAAGTATTGCGGAAGTTTTGGCTTATAAATTGAGTGTTATTCACTGAAAATGACGAAATCTCCCCAAGTGTTGACCCTTTGAATAAACGACTGAAAATAGCAGGTGAAAAGAGGTTTTTTAAAACTTTGGGGGATAAAGTTTTTTTTGAGCTTAAAATGACAGATAAAATGTAAAAAAATGAAAAACTTATTGCACAACTCAATATTTATTTAAACCTTTGCGCCTCAAGTAATTTAAAGCGGGAATATATACAGAAAATGATCAAGACGAATCTCCATAAACTTTCCATCTTAGAAGCAAAAAATATTGCTTCCAGAAGCTTGTTTATTGAACGTCTGCGACCCATATTTTCTGTCACAACAAACCGGCAAAATTATACACCCCGTATTTGAGTGATATCTTTACTCAGTCATAGAGGATTGCCTCTCAAAAAACAATTAATCAAAATTTTTATCTTTTTTCGTTATCCTATTAATGAATATAAACGATTTTATAGTGCAGGTTGCACTTCCTGAACATCGTGTCTTTGCAGAAGAAATCTGTGAGGAAATGGCGGAGTCTGCTAAAGCCCGTGGTACGGGTATTGCAAAACGTTCGCCGGAGTATGTTGCAGGGAAAATGTCGGACGGGAAGGCTGTAATTGCTTTTCATAAAGACGGCTCCTGGGCTGGCTTCTGTTACATTGAAACCTGGAGCCATGGACAATTTGTAGCCAATTCTGGTCTCATAGTAAGTCCAAAGTATAGAAAAGCCGGTTTGGCCAACGCCATTAAACACAAGATTTTTGAATTATCCAGACAGAAATATCCCAAAGCCAAGATTTTTGGGTTAACCACAGGTCTTGCTGTAATGAAGATCAATTCAGATCTGGGTTATGAACCTGTTACCTATTCTGAGCTTACTCAGGATGAGGAATTCTGGAAAGGTTGTCAGAGTTGTGTGAATTTTGAAATCCTGACCATGAAAGAGCGCAAAAACTGTATGTGTACGGCAATGCTCTATGATCCGGAAACCAAGAAACACGACGTGGCCAAGAAATTTGCAGAGGAACTGCAAAAGAAACCAAAGTTGTACGAGCGTTTTATGCGCATCAAACAACGATTGGTGCTGAAACCCAAAGAATCGAATAAGGGCTTTAAATCCCTGTTGATGTTAATCCCAGTTTTATTTAAATAATTGTTGCCGAAGGATTTGCGTATGCAGGTCCATTACCCTTAAAACACAATAAAGACTCATGAAGAAGAAAGTAGTTTTAGCTTTTAGCGGAGGTTTAGATACTTCATTTTGCTGTATTTATTTAGCACAGGACCGTGGTTTGGAAGTGCATTCTGTAATTGTAAATACAGGTGGTTTTTCTGAAAACGAATTACAGGAAATTGAGAAACGGGCTTATGCGCTTGGTGTAGCCTCTCATGCTGTTGTTGATGAAACGGCCAACTATTATGAGGGATGTATTAAATATCTTGTTTTTGGAAATGTATTAAAAAATGCAACTTACCCGCTTTCCGTAAGTGCGGAGCGTGTAAGCCAGGCAACTGCTATTGCAAATTATGTAAAAAAGATCGGTGCGGATTATGTGGCTCACGGAAGTACAGGTGCAGGTAATGATCAGGTTCGTTTTGACATGATTTTTAACATCATTATACCGAATGTGGAGATCATCACGCCGATCAGGGATTTGAAATTATCCCGCGAAGCGGAAATAGAATATTTACAGAAACATGGTGTAGAATATAGCGCAGAAAAAGCGAGATACTCTATTAATAAAGGCCTTTGGGGTACTTCAGTGGGCGGTAAAGAGACTTTAACTTCTCATGAGACCTTGCCTGAAGAAGCTTGGCCAACCCAGGTTTCAGAAACAGCGCCACGTAAAGTGGAGTTGCGTTTTGAAAAAGGGGAACTGGTTGGAATTGACGGAGAGAATTTGGCACCGGTAAAGGCTATACAGAAACTGCAGGCCATTGCTCAACCTTATGGAATTGGACGGGATATCCATGTTGGAGATACCCTGTCTCTTATACACATCTGACGCTGCCGACGAACGTTAGCCGGTGTAGATCTCGGTGGTGGGCGGGTAATTAAAAGAGGGGGGGGGGGGGGGGGGGG
>NZ_JAELTV010000499.1 GCF_016429005.1 Pedobacter sp. ASV19 | reverse complement strand
CCCCCCCCCCCCCCCCCCCCCCCCCCCCCCCCCCCCCCCCCCCCCCCCCTTTTAGATGTGTATAAGAGACAGGCTATACGCATAGCAATCATATGATCATCAATAATAGTATCTGCTTCTACAGGTTGATATAGTGCGGTTCTGATGCTAAAAAGCTCACCAGCAGCCCCTACATTTGAGTACAGTTCATAATCCCATTTCTTCAACAAGGATTCATACTTCCAGTAAAATCCCTCGCCGGCAGAACTCGCATCTGCTTTTTCATCTACCAGTATTCGTTTTTCTCCAGCCACCGCACCAACACTTGGATTTTGGTAATGTTTAATCAACTCCAGAAGTGCCTCCTTATTTAAAAATGTATTAGCATCAGTAAATACTGTAATTTCTCCTGTGATGAAAGGAATGGCTCTTTTAATAGCGGCCATTTTACCAGCTCGCTGATCTTCATGTAAAACAGTTATACCATTGTATTTCCTGATTCGCTCTGCGGTTCTGTCTGTCGAACCATCTGTTATAAAGATTATTTGTATTTTATCCTTCGGGTAGTCGAGATCAATGGTATTTAAAACCTTTTCTTCGATAAGATCCTCCTCATTATAAGCCGCAATCAACACCGTAACCGTTGGCATAATAGTGATATTTGTATATGATGCGGGCTTTCTAAAAAGCCTTTTGATTTTTACCAGGAAAAAGAGGACAAACCCATAACCTGCAAAAGTATAGATGATCAAAAACAAACTGGTCCAAAAGATTATTATCATTTTTAAATTTTAAAGTTTATACCCAAGCTTGGTACTATTAGATTTATTTACGAAATTCCAGGCCAATCCTTTAACAACCCATTTTACTAAATCCTTTCTACCATTTTTCAAATAGACAAGAATTTGTTTCGGACAGGCCAGAAAAACATAAAAGAAACAAAACAAAACGGTATTTGAATAACTTGTATTTCTTCTTATAAATAGCAATCTATTACGTGTCATAAAATACGTTTTAATACTGCTTTCTTTTCCTACACTCATCGATTCTTTGTGATAAATCCTTGTTCGACCAGTGAACCAGATTTTTTTACCAGCCTTTTTAAATCGTTCGCACCAATCCAGCTCTTCATAGTATAAGAAGAATTGTTCCGCCATGAGCCCTATTTCCTCGAGGTCTGCTCGGCGGCACATCATGGCTGCTCCGTGACAATAACCAGTTTCTCTGCTGTCAGAATCGTACTGACCTGTATCAAATTCCTTGTAGCCAATTGTTTTATTCCTACCTGTGAGAAAATTCATCTCAGTAAAACCGGCGTACTGTATAACCTGTGGATCTTCAAAATAAAGAATTAACGGAGAGATCATACCCGCTTCCGGATGAATTTCCAACTCGGACACCAAAGTATCAATCAGGTTTGTCGTAATCTCTGTATCGTTATTCAAGCACAAGATATATTCTCCTTTAGCTACCTGAATACCTAAATTGTTTCCTCCCGCAAATCCGAGATTTTTTTCAGAACGAATGTATATCAGCTCAGGAAATGTAGCGAGAAAAGCCTCTCTATGATTCTCTGTACTTCCGTTATCCACAAGAATAACTTCTATACGTTCAACGGAACCTTGGTCTTTTATTGATTTTAAGAAATCAATTGTGACACCAGGCTGATTAAAATTCACACTTATTATGGAAACCAACATGTATTTTCAGCTATTAAATCATCAACTATTTTCTTGCCAGTTGGATTGTATTTTTAATATATCTATAAACTAAAAATAGCCTCCTCATAGATCTAACAACGAAAGAATCTTGTTCTCTCCATGAACTTCTGTTAATTGTACTAGGCTCATCAGCAGAATTCTTTTGGTCAAAAATGCCATATATGTCTTTCACCAGTAATCCTCTTCCTTTATTTTTTATAAAAGAAAGTGCCATATTAAATTCTGTTGAATCTGGCTTTATACCTTCGTCATATTTCCCAAATCTGTTAAAGAAGGTAGATCTCCTCAAATGTGGATGATCGCTATACATATAAAACTTGAGATGATTCCATTTTAAAAATGATGATTCAAAAATCATTTCATTAAAATTTTGATTGTATGAACGCACATTAACAAGTCTGATATAAAGCAATCTGTCAAAGCGTTGTTCCCCTTGAACAATATTTGTAGCCATATAAAATGGAAGAGTAAGGATATAGGTCAGCCCAAACCATTTAAGCAACATTGAGAAACCAACATCACCTATATACCTTTCAAGTAGAAAGGCTGGAACATTCAATAGAATAAATCCACCGGTAATTAAAAGTGCTATATACCATGTTGATCCGATTACCTCCCTTTCCCTCATTTCTTCTGAACCGGAATAGAATTTAATAAAGGCAGTGGTTAAAAAGCCAGATCTAAAAGTATCCAATAAGGAAAAGCCTGTCGTAAAAAATACCCATATACCCATTTTACTTAAGGTCAGCGAATGATATAATAGGGAATAAGTGACCATCCCTAAAATGGACATAATGCCATTCCCTGTTAAAGAGAGAAAATGTTTGTTTTGTATTTTAGACTTAATTGAACTTAAATTCCAGTTGGACATTCTCAATAAATTAATATGACGGTTTTATTTTATTCGCTCTGCTAAGATTACTATTTTTTGTCAGATTGGAGGAATAAATATAGACCATAAAGTTGTTTTTATATTATAGATTAATTTTGGAACGGTTTTAATAGGTGATATTTAACATTCCTGAACTGATGTTTTGCAAAGAAATGAATAAATAAGTCAGTAATGCCTCATTTTTAAAGCTGTCTCTTATACACATCT
>NZ_JAELTV010000498.1 GCF_016429005.1 Pedobacter sp. ASV19 | reverse complement strand
CCCCCCCCCCCCCCCCCCCCCCCCCCCCCCCCCCCCCCCCCCCCCCCCCCCCTTTTAGATGTGTATAAGAGACAGCCCCTGTACCATAAATGCATGTATCCATCATTGCCTAATCTCATATGAGTATCAGACCAGTATCCACCTCCATCTGCCGCGTCCTGAGGTAGTGATAATGGGTTTGATATTCCTGTAGGCTCTTTCCATGTTATACCATCTGTAGAACACATAATGTGGGGGTTTTCAAAATCTGATTGATTTGATCCAAAAGCAGCACTAAAATAAGGGGTAAAAGCCATCCAGTATTTATATCCGTTCCACCCTGCAGGGACATATACAACCGATGGGTGAGCTAGCCCGTTTGTAGTAAGCGGTACGGTTGGAGCTACCCCTCCGCCTACTGGCTTTCTTCCAACCGCAGTTGTTGGTAGTGATATTCCAGATGATACCGTAACAACGGATGACATAGAAAGGGGAGACAGATAATTCGTCGGGTATTCGTTTGCTGTCAGTTCACTAAAATTTGCAGATTTGCTCTGCTGAAATAGCAATGATCCATTGTCTTTTATGCCAAAGTAAACTTTATTATTAACATCAGTTAAAAGAAACATATAACCCGGGACATCTTTCTTAACAATAAAGTTCGCATTTGCTTTTGTTTTCTCCGTAAGCAGTATATCCAGCTCAGCATCACTATTTATAAATCCAACTAGTTTACCTCCGTTGTCCTGAAAATTGAATAAGTTATCTCCTACATTGATATCCCCAATTTTACCGTTCAAATCTGCCTTTGAATATACATCCGACTTTTTTGCTAAATCGCCAAAATATTCAACAAGATTTACATAGTCTGGGCCACCCCATACATATTCCTTATAAGGAGCAATAGTGCCGATAGCGACTTTCTTTCCGTCCCTATACGACTTTCCAGCTACAATAGTGTTTGGGATTGCGGCATTTGCAGCCGCCATATCGGGATAAGGCCCCCAAAGTGCATCCAAAGGACCAGGATTAAGATTCTTAAAATTCTTTGCAATTTCTGTACTAGCCATTGATCAATGAGATTATAAATGTGTGACTTGTGGAATAGGCCGCTGCCAGTTCCATGGTGTTTATTTTATAGACCATTGCATCAATGGTCATATTAGTCGCTTTAAATTCAGAAGTGATGTTTTCGTCATTGGTTTGGTCATACACCGTCCCAATTAACTTACCTGGTGGCAGTGCGACTACGATTATTCTGCTCATACCAGTAGAAACCGGGAACAGATATATTCCGGCTGACTGACTATTTAAAGCTTTTATTTCTGCTGGTGTTGTAGGTTTGACCACTACCGGACCAAAATAAACGCTGCCAACTATAGGCGGTAAAATGACCGGTGGTGTAAACACATCACCTTCCGTATAGGCCTGATCATCGAACAGATACTGGTACTCAAATTTCTGAGCATACAGGTTCTCGCCATCGACGATCTCTGAAATGGTCTTTGAAGTAACCTTTATTGGCAACAGCTGACCTGCGAAAAGAATATACTTTAATGGAGACAAATAGAAATCCCTGTTAAACAACAAAAGGGTGCGGTCTTTAATAAAACCGGTTGTGGTTGTTAGCTTGGTTTGGATGCTGGTATCATATACCAGTGATTTTCCATAACTGATATTCTGCGGATTCTGGATCTTATCCGCTTCAGATTGTACCAGGTCAAATTCAACACTTCCTTTACCATAGAACATTCGTGTATCCATTGTACCCCAGCTGCTCCAATTCAAAAAGTACTTGAAGTACTCCCTAAACTGGTAATCAAGAATATAAAACCGGCTCTCAGATATAATATTGCTAAGGTTGTCGGTAAGCCAGATCTCATACTTATCTACTTTCTTGCTTGGATAGTCATCTGGGATATAGATGTGATCAAAACCAACATTTAACCCCACCTTTTGCAATGCGGCCATTGAAAATGTTTCCAAGGCAATTACTGCAATAGATCCGTCCTTGAAATAATACCTGCAGTTCACAGTCACAGTAGTTGCCGCCCTGGTGTTAAAGAAATACAAATACTGTGGCTGATCTGTCCTGGTATCAACGGCCGGTGGTCCTTGCTTTAAGAACCGATCAGCAGTTCTGTCTGGTCCGGGAGCAAGCAGCTGGGCTATGGTCTTGGTGGCTTCACCTAAAGTAGAAAGTCCACCATGCAGAATTGTAAAGGTATCCGACTTATAGATCCTGAATGTATTGATCGGATCCCCATAACTCTCCGCAAACTCAAAGTAATATTTCCTGCAGGTCTTATTACATACCAGGTGGGTAGTAGTCGGTATATCCGGCATATTTTCCCGGATCTCTTTGGTCAATAAATCATGCAGCTTGTCTCCAATGTATATTTCAGCCTTGTTTGAATTGTATATTATTGGAAGCCGGTTATCGTAGATCTTGATAAAACTGCCACCTGTGATATCCTGGCAATAGAGTCTAAACAATACCCCATAATTTGGGCGATCCTTTGCCAGTACCCCAGCAATCTTATTTTCAACTATAGCTTTGGGATTTGTCCCCAGGACAAAGTCAAAACCAAGTGTTTCAAGTTTTGAAGTGAAGATGATATCATTCAGTAAGGCTCCAAGTTCAATATCGAAATCCTTGCTCAGGGTATAATTACCGCGGAAGTATTGAATTAAAACAGTAGCATCAGAAGTTCCTGTTGGAAAGGTTGTACCAGTAGTGTCAGCTGCTGCAAAGTTACTTGCATTCATGGTCACCGTAGTAGATCCATACTTAATCACAAGTGATTCCAGATCAGCAAATGCAGCTTGAAAATTGATCCGATTCACGGATTTTACCCCGTTTATCTCCTTTAAACCGGAACACTCAAAGCCTGTCTCTTATACACATCTGACGCTGCCGACGA
>NZ_JAELTV010000497.1 GCF_016429005.1 Pedobacter sp. ASV19 | reverse complement strand
GGGATGATGTAGAAGCTCTTGTATATGCGATTAATCTGGCTATGGAATATCGTCAGAGATATAGAAACGATGTTTTTATTGATATTTTATGCTACCGCAGGTTTGGACACAATGAGTCAGATGAGCCTAAATTCACACAGCCATTGTTGTATAAAGCGATAGAGAAACATGCGAACCCGCGTGACATCTATATCAAACAACTGATCAGCGAAGGTAAAATGGAGGCAAGCCTGGCAAAGGAAATGGAAAAAGAATTCCGTGGAATTTTACAGGAGCGACTGAATGAGGCTAAGGAGATTACTTCCACTTATCAGGATGTGAAGTTTGGAGGTGCATGGGCAGATATGCGTATCGCTACAGAAAAGGATTTCGAAACTTCACCTAATACTTCAGTGAAGAAATCTACTTTGCTGGAAATCGCGAAAAAAATAAGTACGCTTCCTTCTGATAAACGCTTCTTTAAGAAAATTGAGAAGTTGTTTGATGAACGAAGCAAAATGGCAAATACTACACATGTATTTGATTGGGCAATGGGTGAACAACTGGCTTATGGAACGCTATTGGCAGAAGGTAAGCGGGTTCGTTTAAGTGGTCAGGATGTAGAGCGTGGAACATTCTCTCACCGTCATGCGGTATTGACACTTGAAGATTCTGAAGAGGAGTATATCCCTTTAGCAAATGTTTCTGATCAGCAGGCACCATTTGATATCTATAACTCGCATTTGTCTGAATATGGTGTTTTGGGTTTTGAATATGGTTATGCCATGGCGAATCCAAATGCTTTAACCATTTGGGAAGCACAGTTTGGCGATTTCTTTAACGGTGCTCAAATTGTAGTGGATCAGTATATCGCCAGTGCGGAAACCAAATGGCAGAGAGAAAATGGTTTGGTGATGCTGTTGCCTCATGGTTATGAAGGACAGGGACCGGAGCACTCTTCTGCAAGGATTGAGCGTTTTATGGAGCTGTGTGCAGATTATAACATGCAGGTAACGAATTGTACGACACCAGCAAACTTCTTCCATGCACTGCGCAGACAGTTTAAAAGAGATTTTAGAAAACCTTTGGTGGTATTTACACCGAAAAGTTTGCTTCGTCATCCTTTGTGTGTTTCCAAGCTGGAAGAGTTTACCAATGGTAAGTTCCATGAGGTAATTGATGATGTGAATGTGAAACCTGCAGAGGTAACACGGGTATTGTTCTGCAGTGGTAAAATTTATTATGAACTGCTGGAGAAACAACAGACCGATAAGATCAAAAATGTAGCTATTGTACGTCTGGAACAATTGTATCCATTGCCATTAGCGCAGATGGAGACTGTTTATAACGGATATAAAAATGCAAACGAAGCCATATGGGTTCAGGAAGAGCCTGAAAATATGGGGGCATGGCCTTATCTGCTTCGCAAAATGAGAAGGACGATCTTTAGTGAGATTGAAATAATTTCCAGAAAAGAAAGCAGCAGTACGGCATCTGGTTTTGCAAAACAGCATGCAGATCAGCAGGCTTACATTTTAGCTAAAGCTTTTGAGGTTCCGGTAACAGAGACAGAAAAGAAGATTGCTAAAAAATCTGTGAATAAAGTGTTTAATGTAGATTAGATAATTATAATACATCAGTTATGAGTATAGAAATAAAAGTTCCGCCGGTAGGTGAATCAATTACTGAAGTTGTTTTGTCCCGTTGGGTAAAGAATGATGGTGAAGCAGTTGAAATGGATGAAGTTATTGCTGAACTGGAATCAGATAAAGCAACTTTTGAATTAACTGCAGAACAAGCGGGAACTTTAAGAACTGTGGCCAATGAAGGTGATACATTACCTATTGGTGCAGTTGTTTGCAAAATTGAAGATGGAGGGGCTGCGGCGCCTAAAGCAAAAGAAGAAGCTCCTGCTGCGGAGAAAGTAGTGATTGAAGAAAAATCGGTTTCTCCTGTTGCAGAAAAAAATGGAGAAAGTTATGCTACAGGTACGCCTTCTCCGGCTGCGGGCAAGATTTTAGCAGAGAAAGGTGTTGACCCTGCCTCGGTTAAAGGTTCGGGAGTAGATGGACGTATTACAAAAGAAGATGCTTTAGGGGCTCAAAAACCGGTATCTAAACCTGCTGCTCCTGCAGCAAGTGCTGCGCCTGTTGCTTCTGCAGTTGCGGGATCAAGAAATGAGCGCAGACAGAAAATGACTCCGCTTCGTAAAACAGTAGCAAAACGTTTGGTTGCGGTTAAAAATGAGACAGCTATGCTGACTACCTTTAATGAGGTAAACATGAAGCCAATCATGGATTTGCGCAGCAAGTACAAAGACCAGTTTAAAGAAAAGTTTGGTGTAGGGCTTGGTTTTATGAGTTTCTTTACCAAAGCGGTATGTGAAGCTGTAAAAGATTTCCCTGCTGTAAATGCAAGAATTGAAGGTGAAGAGCTTGTGTATAACGATTTTGTTGATGTTTCTATTGCAGTTTCTGCACCTAAAGGTTTGGTTGTTCCTATTATTCGTAATGCGGAAAGCATGAGCCTTGCCCAGATTGAGAAAACTGTAATTGAACTGGCAACTAAAGCCCGTGACAGTAAATTGTCTATTGAAGAAATGACTGGTGGAACTTTTACAATCACTAACGGTGGTGTATTTGGATCGATGATGTCTACTCCAATTATCAATTCTCCTCAGTCGGCTATTTTAGGAATGCACAATATCATTGAGCGGCCTATTGCTGAAAAAGGTGAGGTGGTTGTACGTCCAATGATGTATCTGGCTTTATCTTATGATCACAGAATCATTGATGGCCGTGAATCGGTAGGATTCTTAGTAAGAGTTAAACAATTGTTGGAAGATCCTGCACGTTTGCTGTTGGGTGTCTGTCTCTTATACACATCTAAAAAGGGGGGGGGGGGGGGGGGGGGGGGGGGGGGGGGGGGGGGGGGGGGGGGG
>NZ_JAELTV010000496.1 GCF_016429005.1 Pedobacter sp. ASV19 | reverse complement strand
CCCCCCCCCCCCCCCCCCCCCCCCCCCCCCCCCCCCCCCCCCCCCCCCCCCCCCCCCCCCCCCCCCCCCCCCCCCCCCCCCCCCCCCCCCCCCCCCCCCCCCCCCCCCCCCCCCCCCCCCCCAAAACACTTTTTTTTACGTTCGTCGGCAGCGTCAGATGTGTATAAGAGACAGGTCATTGAATGACCAAATTTTACCTTTATACAATGCTTTAACCTCATGATGATGTATAAAAAATTCTACTGCATTGTCCAGTAATCCAGCTGGAAGTATTTGCTTTTGGTCAATTAGGTTCATTAGGCGATTGCTTTAAGTTTATTTTTTAATTCAATGAATTGTGCTTTTGACTTTTCAGCTATACTTATAGCTATTGCAATTACAATAGGGTTAAACCGATCCGACTTTAGTAAGATTTGTCTTATGGATGATTCAGCTAGCCCAGTCTTCCATGAGATTAGTTCTACGGATCCTGCAGGTAAGGATCTTCTAAGCTTTTTTAGCTCTATTTTTGTTAATCTCTTTTGCATCACACTTAAATGGGATTTTATTTGTCGTTTATTTGTCTGTAATTTGTCTTAAATAATTTCTACAATTATAGATACAAATTTGTATCAAATACAAATAATCGACTATAAATAACTTAAAATTCGACATAATCTATTGATTGTCAATAGAAAAAAATTTTGTCATTTTGTGAAATGGATTACATAATAGGGGATGCAATTAGAAAAAAAATAGAAGAAAAGGGGATGACTTTTGTTTCTTTTGCTGATAAGTTTGGTATTACAGATAGAAACCTGCAGTATCTTTTTAAAAAATCAGACTTAACTCTTCAACAAGTTGTACGGGCATCAGAAATTCTTAGTTTTGATTTTGTAACGGAGTATCTGAAAAACAAAAAATCTAAATTCGATTTTCAAAATATTGAGCATAGTGAAAGACCACCGAAAACAAAAGTTAAATCGGAAAACGTCACTATGAGTATAAATTTATCTGCAGAGATAACTACATATGCAAAAAATTTTCCTGAATTCCTGAAAAATCTTTCTATGGAAGCGTCGAAATTTGGATTTACCTTATTATGACCGGAAATAACAATTAAATTTTAATGAGACATTAAAAACCAAGTCTATTAGCTTTTAAGCATACTTTACCCATAAATATCTAATAATGAATTCAATTCCTCCGACGGTAACTCCGACATTTTTTGTAAATAACTGATTTTTAAACTAGTACGAGCATATAAATACTTTGCTCTCGGGTACTTCCGCGGAGTTCAAGTTTTTTTCAATCTTGGCTCCGCTTTTTTTATGCCGTAACCTGTTGTTTAACTGATAGATAAGTGAAGCCGCACGGTTCAGTTCAATAGTTCGATGTGATTCACCGTCGAAAACCCATTTGCCCGAAAAAACGGAGCTTACGATATGCCGCTTACCACTTGTATCCGCGTTAATGTACAGATTAACAACGTTTTCCATGTTTGATAATAGGTTGTCTAGATTGACAGCTCTGTCGAAAAAAGTCTTTAGCTGGAATGATCACACCTGAACGTTTCCAGGAAAATTTTGTCTACCTCCAAACGCTTATTCCGGTAAAACCGAAAGAATATTGTAGAGATTTTCCGCGCAATATAGACGAATCCTTCAAGTTTTGAGCAAAAATTGAAACATAACCCACATCTATGGGATAAGCAGAAAATCTTGTCAGATATATTTGGGGCTTATCGCAAAGGTTTTTATTCAGCGACAATTATTACCTTATTCCCATTGCTAGATCACATCGCAAGACGGTTTTTGAAGGTTACCAAGCTCACAAAGGATGTAAAGCAACTTTGTAAGTTTTTTGAAAGCTGCGGTTATGGTGCTGAAAATCCTGAACATTTGATGTACCACACCGCAATGGTTCACGCCATGGGAAAACAAAGGGAAGAATTTGGTAGATTTTCTGGTTGGGAGAGTTTGAATCATATCAAAGAGACACATTTGGGGATGGTCGGACCATTGTTGAGCTCATTTGTTCGTTTTGCGAATCATTATTATGGTTATTACAAAGATGAAAGTGAATCTACGAACCAATTGAACCGGCATGCAATACTGCATGGCTCGATTTCGGAATTCGGTAGCAAGAAAAATGCAGTGAAGTTGATGACATTCCTATTCCTTCTTCTTGAATTGGAACCCATTTTCGATGTATTACTTAATGAAGATAATCCCAAATCTCGAGTTGTTAAAAACTACCATCCTTCCCCCTTTGTTTAGGTTCTTCAACTCCAAAAAGCGTGTACGTTATGATGAAAAAATACACACCAAAATCCAAGTTGTTTCCCTTGTGTACGGATGGAACAGGCTTTACATTTACAACTGCTGGTTTTGGTTCGTTGAAATCTAAAAGAATTGTAGTGGTCTATGGATTCCATAGACCACTAGGCTAAATTAATTTTTTAAAGGAGCCATATCAATTACAAAACGATATTTGACATCTCCTTTTTCCAACCGTTCAAATGCTTCGTTGACGTAATCGGGTCTTATAAGTTCGATGTCCGCTACTATGTTGTACTCAAAGCAAAAGTCCAGCATTTCCTGGGTCTCTGCTATGCCGCCGATGTTGGATCCCGAGAAGCTTTTTCTGCCCATCACCACATTGAAAGCCCCAATTTCCAGGTTTTCGGGAGGCAGGCCAACCAGTACTACAGAACCATCCACACGCAGGAGATTCAGGTAGCTGTTCACATCATGTTTGGCTGACACCGTGTCGATCACGATATCCAGGGAACCGGCGGCCGCTTTCATCTGCTCGGCATCCGAGGTAATAACCGCATGATCTGCGCCCAGTCTGGCAGCATCTTCTGCCTTGGCCGGTGTCCCGGTCAATACCGTAACTTCTGCGCCAAGTGCCTTTGCGATCCTGATTGCCACGTGGCCCAAGCCGCCTATGCCCAAAATACCAACCTTTTTCCC
>NZ_JAELTV010000495.1 GCF_016429005.1 Pedobacter sp. ASV19 | reverse complement strand
CCCCCCCCCCCCCCCCCCCCCCCCCCCCCCCCCCCCCCCCCCCCCCCCCCTTTTAGATGTGTATAAGAGACAGGTGCAAGCTGGGTCATTTCATCGCCTCCATTTTTAATATCTAAACGAAGATGGAGATTTTCTGCTTTGATCTTTTTCACACTTTTTATAATGTTACGCAGAGGCCTGAGCATATAATCCGAGAATTTCCATCCCACCACAAAGGATAATACAATAGACAAAAGAAAGCCGGCAAGTAATATCTTTTGAAGATATTTTAACTCTCTGAAGCCAAATGGGTCATTGGCAGAGATGATCACGATATAGCCCTGACTGGGCCCCTGAAAGTATTTCCCTGCATAAAAATGATTTTCCACGCGGTAACGTGCCATCTTGCCGGAATTGATCTGGTCATAGAAGCTTTTAGGAAGGCCCAAATCCGTTTTAATTGTACCCTTGTTGCCTTTATCAGCCTCCTGAATGTATTCTTTTTCTGAAGGCAGCCGTTCCAGATAACGGTTCCTGATCTTAGCATAGGCCTCATTATTGCCATCATCATACAGTTTAATCTGCGCAGCAATATTGACTCTTGCTTCCAGTCTTTTGTAAAAATCTTCAAAGGCGAATTCATTAGAAAAATACCAGACAAAGCCACTCAGCAATGAAATGATAATGGCTGATAAGATGGCAAATAATAAGGTGATTTTCTTGGCGATCTGCATTATTTATCTTTTAAAACATAACCCAAACCCACAACTGTATGGATCAGTTTCTGATCTGAGGGTTTATCTATTTTTTTTCTAAGGTAGTTTACATAGACGTCCACCACATTAGTACCCAGGTTAAAGTCGATATCCCAGACACTTTCCAATATATCTATCCTGGATAGGATTTTAGACTTGTTCTTTGCCATAAATTCCAGCAAACGATACTCCGTAGCAGTTAAAATGATCTCAACATCATTTCTCTTCACGGTTTTCGCTGTTATATTGATATACAGATCAGCGATGTTTATGATCTGGTCACTATTTACGATCCCACTGTAACGTCTGAGCAGCATCCTGATGCGGGCAAAGAGTTCTTCAAATTTAAAAGGTTTAACAATATAATCATCTGCACCATTGTCCAGTCCAGTTACAATATTCTCCGTTGTACCCAGAGCGGTGAGCATAATAATAGGGACATCGGGTTTCTCATTTTTAATGATTTTACAAAGCTCCAGGCCATTGATACCCGGCAACATGATGTCAAGAATAATCAGATCGAAAGAATTATTTTTAGCCATCTGGGCACCAATCAGTCCATCGGGTGCTACACTGACCGAAAATCCCTCACCGGTAAGGCCCCGGGAAATTACCGAGACCACATTTGGCTCATCTTCTACGATTAATAAATTCATGTTCAAGGTAAAGAATCTAAAAAAAATCGGAGATTACAAGGAAAATATGGCTTTTTAACTCAAAAAAGACTTTACACAATTCTTTTACATCATGAAACCTTTCATTGCTGCTTTAGCATAATCGCCCCAGTCCTTCAATGCCGTCCCCAAAAAAGTCTTAAAACCTTCGAGATCCATTGGTTTTCCTTTAACAGGTGGTTTGACCACATCTGCAGATACCTGTACATCACTGACTTTAGTTGCAAACCAAGTGATGTTTTCATGTGGTAAAGCGACGCCAAGAATCATTCCAGGAAGTCCGGAAAAAGATTCCGGTCCACCAGGAACAGGGATTTTATCGGTATAAAATGCAACTACGTAAATAGAGTCCATCATTATCCCATTGGCCCTTCTGCAGCTGTATCCCAGAATGTCACGTTTCTCATCGGTAATTTTCCAGGTAAACTTCCTGGTCTTATCTTTAATCAAAAAGGTTTCTTCATACACCTTTTTCTGTGTGGTGCTTGTTCTTGCTGATAAATCACTATAAATAATATTAGATTGAAGCGCGGAAGGTTCATCGCTAAAAAAGTATCCCTGCGATGTAGTTTTAGCATCAACTGGTGTGAACAGTGTTTTTTGATCTGAAAAATTCAAAACACTTTTCAATAGTTTAAACTGTGGCTGGTTTTTCTTAAAGACATCAAAAGCTTGTTCATAAAAACTATTGGGTGTTTTGCCCATATTCTTCATGATCAGGGCATACATATTCACTTTCTTTTCATATTCAATAGTCCCCTGATGAATAAACCTGGCATTCTGTGCTGACAATCTGTTTCCAAAACAAAGCGGCAGGATCATAAGAGTGATATAGATCAGTTTCATCTTCATTATTTTTGTGTTTTTCCACCTCCCATTTTGTTAAAGTCCCAAGTCAGAGAGCATAAGAAATATCGTTTTATAGTGGTATAATTGGTTTGGGTGATCATATTGCCATAAGCGCCGCGGTTAAAACCGGTATTCTGATTCAAAAGGTCTTTTCCCGAAAAGGACAGCCGCAGATTCTCTTCTTTGAAGAACTTTTTGGTGATCGAAGCATTCCAGATAAAACGGCTAAAGTTTTCGTTGAATGATTCCGTCTTTCCTTTGAATTCATAATTCCCATCCGATCCCAGCTCCATTTTAAATGGCAGAAAGACAGCAAAGGAAGAACTACCATTACATCCCCAGCCGTTATTGTTTAAGTTCTTTTGTAGAGAAGATTCGCTGGTGTTGTAATTGGGCCCAATGTTCAAGTAAAAACTATACTTTTTCTCTTTGTATTTGGAAACGCTGATCCCTCCTGAATAAGTATAAGATTTCGTTTTGTTCAGTTCTGTATTGGAATAGTTGTAAGAAGTATTTCCATTCGCATTCACATAAAAACCAAAGCTAAGGTCTATAGACTTGATTTTGTTGTCCAGATTTGCATAGAAATAAAAATCAGAACTATTTCTGCCTGTCTCTTATACACATCTGACGCTGCCGACGAACGTTAGCCGGTGTGGGTGTGGGTGGGGGCGGGGGGATGGGAAGAGGGGGGGGG
>NZ_JAELTV010000494.1 GCF_016429005.1 Pedobacter sp. ASV19 | reverse complement strand
CCCCCCCCCCCCCCCCCCCCCCCCCCCCCCCCCCCCCCCCCCCCCCCCCCCCCTTTTAGATGTGTATAAGAGACAGTTCAATAGGTGATCAATCCTATTCAATATCAGAAAGTAATGTGACCAATTTTACTGACAATACGGATCGCTATAAAACAAATTTTCAACGTATAAAGATACCTTATACACACCGTAGTGGAAATGCGAACCTAAAATTATCTTTTGAAGACCTGTCAGTTGGTTCTCAGGTACAGTTTGACGATGCAAGAGTTGTGAAACAATCAATTCGAAAACAAACATCGCATGCTTATTTTGAAGATTTTGAGGATATAGATGAAGGCTGGGGGCCATTTATCTCCAGCAAACCAAGTTCTTATACAACCCATTTATCCGAACTTCATGCCGGGTATACAGATGATACCATAGATGGTCATTTTTCATTAAAAACCTGGCGGGAGGGGAATGGAGAGGTTTATCGTACCTCTCCGGCAATGATTCGTTTTAAGCCAAATTCCAGGTATAAAGTTCAATTTGATTATAAATCAACAGTGAAAGGCGTTTATAGGGTGGTTGTTCACTCTGCAAAAAATAATAAAGTGCTGATGGATAGTCCGCTTGATGGAGCTTCTTCCTTTTCGGGCGAATTTACCACAGCAAATTACGAGGATTACTATATCTCCATAACTAAACAAGGAGATGGGATTTTTATCATCGATAATTTTGCTATAGATGGCAATCTTGATAGATAAGCCTAACTTTGATATTGTTTTTGAAACTCTCTTGGAGATACTCCGATGAGTTCTTTGAACTGTTTATTGAAATTAGAGCAATTATTATAGCCACATAACAAAGCGATTTCAGATATGTTATGTTGGTCATGCAGCAGTAGCTTTGCTGCATGACCAATTCTCACTTCTTTTACAAATTCTAATAAAGTCTGTGAGGTTTTTTTCTTGAAGAAGCGACAGAATGCTGCAGGGGCCATTGGCAAAATATCGGCAATGAGCGGCAATGATATGTTCTCTCTGAAGTTCTGGAAGATGTAGTCGTATACTTTGCTGATTTTTTGTCCTTCATCGGCACTTTCTGCAATACTGAAGTAAGAGGAAGATAATACCTGGTTGCCAGTTGACCGCGCGAGTATATCTAACAACTGTAACATCAGTCCAGTCCTTGTCATTCCTTTCGAAACGAGCATTTTCTGCATCAGTTTTTTTGCCTTTAAAACAGTTTGTCTGGAAAATGAAATTCCTTTGGAAGCTTTGTTAAAGAGATCATTCAATGGTTTTGCCTCCGGGCTTTCCAATAATTGTTTTCCTAAAAAATCTGGGAAAAAATGAATTATAATGGCCTGAGATGGAGCCGTTGGATCTTGTTTTCTATCATAACTGGTGTAATGGGGCAGGTAGCTGCCCAGGAGCAGGAGTTGTGTTCCTTTAAAGTCCAGAATATTGTCTCCAATAAAATGCTTGCCACAGTAATTTTCGATCAGGGCAATTTCAAAATACTTATGAGATCTTAAGGAATTACATTTTTTGGCTTCTAGTATTTCCGATTGTATGGTAAAGGGCTGGTCTGGTGGAAACAGAAAGTTTTCGTAAATGCACTGCATAATGGGTGTACCCGGCATTAGATGCGTTAATTATTCTTGTTTATAATTGTGTCTTTGAACGTGGTTTTATTCTGGACGGATTCGATAATACATGCTGTTCCGGCAGGCAATGTTGTGAGTTTGTTTAATTGTTTGCTGTCTTTTAAAAGCACCTGCGCTGAAAGGCCATTGATCCGTTCTATTTTGGTTCCTGGCTTCAGGCTTATTTTCGGGTCTTCAGCTGTGGTGAAGTCCTGTACGACAAGTGTCCCGTCTGGATCAAATCCAAAAATATAGCCTCCTAAAGTAAAATCATAGGGATAGCTGAAAGTTTTGTTGGGTGAAAAATGGATTTCTTTTTTCTGCATATTGATCGTAAAATTATAACGGCTGATCAACCGGACGCCTATGGAACCGTCAAAACCTGGGTTCCAGCTTTCGCTTTGCCCACCACCTGCCATCAGGGTTACGGGTATATTCTTGATCAGGGGCATATTGGAAATGGAAAATGCCGCTGCCCTGCCACTGAAAGTGGGGGTAATCATTCCCATGCCACTTGTACTACCATTGTATTCTGCTTTAAAGCCGCTAACCAATAGTTTATACTTCTTTACAAAGGGCCTGAAACAAATCACGCTGTAAGAGGCCCCGGTATCAAAAACGAAATCACCGGTATGCATGGGCTCGGTAGTGATGCTTAAGGAAGCCGGGATAAGGAATATACCAGCGGGTATAGTAAAAGGCAGAGAGGTGCCTTCCTTTTCATATTGATAATCGCCAAAATTGTATAAGGACAGTTCTTTCTTGTCGTAGTCAACCCTGGTAATGTAGTTTCGGGTAAGGCTATTGCCAATAATTCCATCCACATCCTTGTGCACTTCCTTAAATATGGCAATGCTTTGGTTTTTGATCTCAAAATCTTCTAAATGAACGGTATTGCCATCAGAAACCTGGATTTCCGTATTTCCACCCACTACGGTGGCATTCTGTTTCCTGCTTATTTTTAGGCCAATTGAGTCTGCTGTTGACTGGTCTATTGCCATCCCATCTGCACCAGTATCGAACAATAACCTCAGGATTCTGGAACTGTTGTTGAACCTGACCTTAAGGATAATTGAACCGTGCTCTGTTTCAAAGGGGATCTTTGCCTGTAATTTCGAAGGTATATTGTTGCTTACACTGTTCTGTCCATAAGAAATGACAGATGTCGTGATCCTGTCTCTTATACACATCTGACGCTGCCGACGAACGTTAGCCGGTGTAGATATCGGTGGTCGGCGTATCAGTAAAAAGGGGGGGGGGGGGGGGGGGGGGGGGGGGGGGGGGGGGGGGGGGGGGGGGGGGGGGGGGGGGGGGGGGGGGGGGGGGGGGGGG
>NZ_JAELTV010000493.1 GCF_016429005.1 Pedobacter sp. ASV19 | reverse complement strand
CCCCCCCCCCCCCCCCCCCCCCCCCCCCCCCCCCCCCCCCCCCCCCCCCCCCCCCCCCCCCCCCCCCCCCCCCCCCCCCCCCCCCCCCCCCCCCCCCCCCCCCCCCCTTACACCGACCCCCCCCCCACCGAGAACTACACCGGCTAACGTTCGTCGGCAGCGTCAGATGTGTATAAGAGACAGGGTAAGGACAAGATAACCCATTCTATTCGGGTCCATCAAAAACATGTTGGCCCCTATCTGCCGGTACTGGGCAAATTGTTTGATGAATCCAAGGATTTTGAAAATAAACTCCTGCAGCGCCTGGATGATGCTTATCTGGCAGTACGTTATGAAGACAATTACCAGATCAATAAAGACAAGCTTTTAATCGCGATGAAAAAGGCAGAACAGGTTCAAAAAATAGTTCATGAGATTTATAAGAAAATGATCAGTGATTTCAATCAAAAGCTACAAGGTAAAAAAGCAGTTCCGGTAATTGCTCCCGCCGTTAAAACCGAAGTAGTTAAGAATATGCTTCCTTTTGCTTTTGATGAGCTGTACGCTGTTGATCTTGTCCATAGGATTACAAAAGATTTAACCGTTGAGCGCATCTACTGTATCAACTGCAAAAATAAGTCATCTATGCAAAGCGGAATATTTCTAAAAGAGTCTATTGAGCACAAAAGCCAGCATTTTTTGCTTTTAGTGATCACAAAAGAGTCCTGTAATATCGATTCTTTTGCCGTACAGAATAGCATTAATCAAAGCCCGGATGTTCCTGCAACGGTTACCTTATTAGTGCATAGCATACAGAAAGTCAATGAAGCTCTATTGGACAACAACCTGTTTTTTCATGAAGTTTTACGTTCTGATCAGCTCGTCTACCAGGATGAAAGCCTTTCAGGATTAATAGAATTGCCAGAATACGATAGCATAAAAGGGCTTTCATGGGCAAGTTTTAACTGGCAGCAACGAAAATGGAGAGCGGAAGCTTTGCTGGACGCGGCAACTAATATAAGTGAGCACGAAACTGTAATTGTAGAGGTTTCTCTCCTAAATCAGGCCATGGAACAACTTTGCTTAGGGTTTATATACGCCATCACAGGTTATAAACCCAACCAGCAATCTTTAAAACACCTGGTTAACATTTGCCGCTGCATTAGCCCAATATTTGATGAGGTATTTCCGACAGACACCGAAGATGATCGGTTGGTATTTGATATACTGATTGATTCCGTAAAGGATACGAGATATCGGGTTCCATTTAGCATTGATCCTACGGATACAGGGTTGCTGCACCGCAGGTGCCGCGCATGGATGGAGAAAGCAGAAGAATTGGTGACAGAAATGTTGGCTGAGCCGGGACTTAAAAGCAGTTGCGAGGAAGCATGATAAACTAATAACTTTTTATACACATTTCATCAGAACCCCGGTTTTTAGCAAATGCTGAAACCGGGGTTTTGATAAAAAATTCACGTTCTTTGAGAATTTCTCATCACGATCCTACACCGGCTTTACCGAATTTACAAGAACATAATCTTAACTTCTTTGAAGTTAGAAAACATTCTATCTATATTAGAATAACAATATCAACATTAACGCCATGAAAACAAATCTCAAAATCAAGAACAACGACTTTCATTTTTTCATGTGTTGGTATTAGCTAAGTAATATGAGCAACCCAAATCATGATCATCTCTTCGAGCAACTATTCAAAGTCTTTAATCAAATCTACCCAGTAAGTGATGAGCTTAAGACCGCTATTATTCAAAACTCCTCTATTCTTGAAGTACAGAAGAAAACCCAGCTCCTGCAAGCAGGAGAAATAGCCAATACCATCTATTTTATCGTCAAAGGTACCGCCAGAGTCTACTATCTGGATCAAAAAGGCACAGAAACCACCAATTGGTTTTTATTTGAAAACGATTTGCTCATTTCGGTATATAGTTTTTATTCCAGGCAACCAAGTTTCGAATATTTAGAAACTTTAAAAGATTGTGTTCTGATTGCTCTAAGAAAAGAAAAACTAGACATGCTCTACAATCAATTCCTGGAATTCAATTATATAGGCCGTAAATTAACCGAATCCTATTATATCAAAAATGAAATGCAGGCCAACGATCTTCGTATACTGGGTGCCAAAGAACGCTACTTGAAATTGTTAAAACGTAGCCCACAGCTCATTCAGCAAGTATCTCTTGGTTATATTGCTTCATACCTGGGCATTTCCCAAGAAACCTTAAGCAGAATTAGAAAGCAGATCTGATTTTTTGACTTTTGTCAAAAACCAGGCGAAGCTAAACGAATAGTTTTGAGAACATTAAAACTATTCTTCTATGAAAAATATAAATACCAGACTAGGATTGGTAATACTTGCTGTACTGAGCTTAATTTCTGGAATTCCCATCAATGGAGTGTGGTCATTGGCTTATCAATTTACATTTATGTCGGGCCCGGAGATGATATTTATTGCCATTAAAAACCATTCTATAAATGTAATTTTTATTATTTTATGGCTATCGATTTTCCTTTCCAACATCGCCATTTTATTCTTTCCATTTATTCCTTATCGAAGAATAAATGTCAATAAATGCATATTGTATATTCCTTTGGTCTTTCTAATTGGCCAATTTTTGATTTGGTCATTTTTTTCCTTCGTACTCCTCCCTTTTATCGCCGTCTGGTTAAGCCTACTATTTTACCACTACATATATCTACGAAATGACTAAAGCCCTTTATTTAACAGACAAACTTCCGGTACTGAAAGTTTTAACCTCGATATCCTTTTTGCTTATATATTATGCATTTATCCATCAAGTAACTAATAGATGTAAATCCTGTCTCTTATACACATCTGACGCTGCCGACGAACGTTAGCCGGTGTAGATCTCGGTGGGGGCCGGGTGATTAAAAAGGGGGGGGGGGGGGGGGGGGGGGGGGGGGGGGGGGGGGGGGGGGGGGGGGGGGGGGGGGGGGGGGGGGGGGGGGGGGGGGGGGGGGGGGGGGGGGGGGGGGGGGGGGGGGGGGGGGG
>NZ_JAELTV010000492.1 GCF_016429005.1 Pedobacter sp. ASV19 | reverse complement strand
AGATGTGTATAAGAGACAGCTAATAAGCCATGTTGAGTGAAACCATAAGCGGGTTGCTCAGCAGGCAAATCTAAAGCTATACTGGGATTGGATAAAGGCATACCAGCAATTTCAATCTCATCAATTAACCCTATTTCGGATTTGCTGATCTGACTGTTTAAATCCATTGAAGCTGAGGTGCTTTTATATTTCAATTTATCTACAAGTCCATCAGTATAGGCATTCAGAAAATAGTTACCATAGATAGAACCTCCGGCACCGGTATCAAAAGTTAATCTGGTTGGATAATCCACTCCATCTACTTTCAATTTTACATTCACTTTGGGAATGTTATTGGTTAATTGTATGGGCAATATGTTTTTCCCTATATGTTCAAAGTGGCCAAAATTGTAAATACTCATTTCACGTTCATCCAGATTTACGGCAACCTGGTAATCTTTTAAAAGATCAAATCCAATGATTCCATCTAATTGATGCCCAACTGCTGCTTGTAAACTGCTTAAATTTGCAATAACAACTTGTTTCCCTCTCACTTTTACACCCGCGATGTTTAATCCAAGCGTATCAATCGTCTTAAACTGGCCAGCGTTACCCGCCGTTTTAATATCAATTGCTTTCTGATTGACTTTGAGATTTAAGCTGGTAGCCAAACCTTCACTTAAGGTGGTTGCCCCTGCTCCACTATCAAACAGGAAGTTGTATTTTTTGTCACTTCCTGTAATAGATACTTCTACAAACATTAGGCCTGAGGAACGGCTAATAGCCGTTTTTGCCAGTAGTTTTGCGGGTTGGAGCTCCTGGAATACCGGGTCGCGTAAACCCATTAACTGCTCAAAATGACCAATCCTTTCAAAAGCTAAAAAATTATTCATCCTAAGCCAGGACTGCATTTTTGGGCCAGTTTTGGGAACGGCCACCATCTTAGCATAAATTTTATCGTTCTTTTTTACAATCGGTTCAAAATAAACCGTATCCAGAACTACCGGGTTAATGAGTTGTGGTAAAACATTGGTCAGGTCCCTGTCCCGGTATTCCGCAACGTGGAAGGTTTCATCCAAGACATCTGAAATGCTCTTGATGTTGTGTTTTTTTAAATTTTGTCCAAAAAGGTTCAATGCATATCTGATCTGTACGTCGGTGGGTTGCTGTTGGGCAAAGCCATATTGTACAAATAGTAAGAATCCTATAAATAATATCTTCTTCATCCTGATTATTTGGTTTGTTTAGATAATTCCCCAGCTAGTTTTAATGCTTCATAAGCATTTACAATTCCACCTGAAATAGAAATGTTCTGTAATTTTTGTTTATCCTGCCACTCTTCCGGAACCTTGGTTACAGTTTGCATGAGTATATTTTTAACCTCTGGTGCGGATAGTTTTGGATAGTACGAACGGATCAAGGCCGCAATACCGCAAACTACAGGAGAAGCTACACTGGTACCGTGCATGCCAGAATACTTTCCACCCACCATGGTAGAATATAGATCAAAACCGGGTGCAAAGAGATCAACAGAGTTCTTTCCAAAATTGGAAAATCCCATAATCTCACCAAATGGACTGGTAGCGCCAACCGTAATTACATTCTCCGCCTTTTTACCATTGTTATAAAACTGCGAAGGATAAAAAACATACTGATCTGTGTTCTCTGTGAAATTTCCAGCACCACGCACAATTAAAACATCTTTCTTTTCTGCATATCGAATGGCGTCATCCACCAATTCCTTATGTGGCGAAAGTCGTTTTCCAAAGCTCATGTTGATCAATTGTGCTCCATTGTCTACTGCATAACGGATGGCTTTGGCTACATCTTCATCATACTCATCACCCTGGGGAACGACTACCCGGATTGGCATGACTTCTACGTGATCTGCAATTCCTTCAACTCCAATAGTATTGGTCCTGTCGGCCCCGATAATCCCTGCTACATGTGTACCATGGTCTGAATTTTTGAAACTCAGCTGGTTATTGCCCCAGTTTTGCCCTGGTTTTAGTCCGGCCATCACTACTGCACGTCCGTCTTTTGAAGAGGTAACCAATTGCTGCTGATAATTGTTGATGGAATTACTAACCATAAAGGGCCCCAGTTTGTAGGTGATGTTTGCCGGCAGATCATTACTGTATTTGTTGCCCTGAGCCCTCATTTTCAAAAGCTCGTATAGTAAAATCATTTGTTTGTCTTCAGCAAATTCAGGTTTAGTATCGTATAAGGCCTGAATCGTTATTACTTTATTAGGATATACTTTTCTTAAATAGCGATCGATTGAATCGATATTTGCTGCCATTTTAGTCACTAATTCTGTATTCCTTTTGGCCTGAGCCAAGGCAGATTTGCGCTTTACCAGATTAAAGTATTTCAGATCGGCTGCATTCAGTTTTGTTGTATCTCTATGCTCATATATTCTACTCAAACGGACATATTCACGGTCATCTTCGCTGGTGGCAAATTCTATATTCGTTTTCCCATCTGCAGATCCTAAAAAGTTCCAGCCATGAACATCATCTACATAACCATTATGATCATCGTCAATTCCATTACCTGGAATCTCTTTGGTATTGGTCCAGATCACCGATTTTAGATCTTCATGCGCTATGTCTACTCCAGCATCAATGACAGCTACAATTACTTTCTTAGCCTGCTTACCTTTTAGTAATTCTGAATAAGCCTTGTTAACTCCGGTTCCATATACCCCGTCCGTTTCAAAAGAAAGCAAGTGCCAGTTTTGTGGGTGGTGTTCAAAGAGCGCTTTTTTTTCTTTTGCTGTAAAGCCAGTTTTTTGCTGCGCATTTAAACAAAGCGGTAGCAACAAGAACCATAAAGGTCTTAACAATTTGTTCATTTTAATGATGGTTTAGTTTGTAATAATTGTGCGTCTATTTAGATTTTAATGCAGTTTCAATCAACGCTTCATAAGCTGGTTCTGAGGCCTGGAC
>NZ_JAELTV010000491.1 GCF_016429005.1 Pedobacter sp. ASV19 | reverse complement strand
GGAATTGTACTTCCATTAGAAAGCACCCAGAAATCCCGGCTTCCTGCAAGAATGTCTTCTTTAATAACCCGGTTGGTAAACTGATAGAACTTACCAGTACTTGCTTTTAATGTTAAGCGATCGGTCAGGATGAAAAAAATAGCGATAAAATAGCGCTCCATATCAGTCAAAGTGGAATTGGTTTACCCAACAGGGACTATTATTTCAATACAGATACCCGTACTAAAAATATCCGGAATGATTACGCCGGAAAACATTTGCCTGCTGTATTGAAGCTCTCTGGAATGACAGATCAGGAAGCAGTAGCGGCTGCAAAGACTGTGTTTGCTATTGAAACAGCCCTTGCTGCCAGCTCACGTAAACTGGAAGACCTGCGAGATCCCTATCACAACTATAACAAGATGTCAATCGCTAAACTGAACGAGCTGACACCTGGAATGAACTGGACAGAGATTTTTCAGAAATTAAAAATCAATAAAGCTGATACGGTTATCGTAGGCCAGCCCGAATATTACCAGGCCTTGAACAAGGCATTAAAAACTTTCCCGATCAAGGATTGGAAGGCTTATTTACGCTGGCACCTGATTTCTTCCACCTCTCCTTATTTGAACAAAGATCTTGATAAAGAAAGATTTAGATTCTATGGGACAGTTATTGCCGGGAAAAAGGAGCAATTGCCGAGATGGAAACGTGTGCTTGATGCTGAAAATGCTTTAATGGGAGAGGTGCTGGGACAGTTGTTTGTTAAAGCCTATTTTCCGGAGGCCGCCAAGAAACGCTATTCAGATATGGTCACTGCTATACGCAGCAGTTACAAAGAGCATATCGAAAAACTAGACTGGATGAGTGCTGAGACCAAGAAAAAGGCGCTTAATAAACTGGAAAAGATAAATCCAAAAGTTGGCTTCCCTGATAAATGGAAAGATTTTTCTACGCTGGAGATAGACCGTAAATCTTATGTGCTGAATGTACTGCGTGCCCAGGCCTGGTGGTATAACAGAGAAGTGAATAAATTAGGTAAACCCGTTGACCGTACCGAATGGGACATGACACCTCAAACCTATAACGCATACTACAACCCTTCAAATAATGAAATTGTATTGCCTGCGGCGATATTTAGCATAGCAGGCGTAAAAGATGAAGATGTGGATGATGCGGTAGTTTACGGTTATGCGGCGGCATCTACCATTGGCCATGAAATTACACATGGTTTTGATGATGAAGGGCGCCAGTTCGATGCAAAAGGAAACCTAAAAGCCTGGTGGACGCCACAGGATTCTGTAAAGTTCGCAGAGAGGGCACAGGTTCTTGTCAACCAATTTAATCATTATAAAGTGCTGGACAGTATGCACGTGAACGGAAAAGCAACTCTCGGGGAGAATATTGCCGATTTAGGCGGTATTGTTCTTGGGCTTGACGCATTTAAGAAAACTGAACAATACAAAGAGAATAAAAAGATCAATGGATTGACACCGCTGCAGCGTTACTTTTTGGGCTATGCCTTGGGTTGGCTGGGGCATCAAAGAGATGAGCAGTTGGCCAGTCAAATCCTGACAGATGTTCATTCTCCTGCATTTTTAAGGGTAAATGGTCCATTTGCTGATGTGCCTGAATTCTATGAAGCCTTCAAAGTAAAGAAAGGTGATGCGATGTGGATTGACCCTGATAAACGAGTGAAAATCTGGTAAATATATTTAACGATCGGACCATAAAAAAGGCTATTATCTTAATAGGGAATAGCCTTTTTTATGGTTATTTATTCTCTTACAAAGAGTGTCGTTTTTCCACTTTGTTTAAGGATCATTTCTTTTTTGTCCGTATTAAACTCAATTAAAATATCTTCAGTATCAAATTTGAATTTATCTTTTGTTACTGTTTCCAGAGGGAATTCAGACTGCCCGGTAGCCCGTGCCATAAGTACTGTGCCTTGTTTGGTAAATATTATCTTTAAAGGGATCTGTTTAGAGGCATAGACACCAAGGTGAGCATCAAGGTCTTCACTTGTAATCTCTACCGGTTTTAAGTCGGGAATGTTAAACGGCCGATGATAAAAAATGCTTAAAACAGCAATACTAATGTCATTAACAGGATAATTTGCACCGTTTATACAGTATGAAAAGGAAACATGGTCATCAAATCTGACGGCCGCACTGTGGCTTCCATAAGTGTCGCCACCATGTCCAATACCAATTTTCCCATAAAAAGGCACTTTTGTCAAACCCATTCCAAATTCATCCTGATCTTTGAATAATCTCATCTGATTGTAGCTTTCTGGTTTAACAAGTTTTCCCGCTGCCAATGCATTGATAAAAGTAAGCATGTCTGTAGGCGTTGACAGCATATCACCCACACCAATTATATTCGGAAAATAAATATCCTTGATCTTAACCCAAGAAGTTGTATGTTGATAAGGCCGGGCCTCCGCGTTTTCTGATTCGTTGGCTTTAGAAGAAAATGTATGTTGTAGTCCTATCTTACCTGAAATTCGATTTTTAATCAGCTTGCTGTATGGCTTACCCGTTATATCTTCCAAAATATAACTCAATAATAAATACCCTGAATTGCAATACAATTGCTTGGCACCTGGTTCAAAATGTACTTTCTTTCCTGCAATACTCTGTAATAATTCAGCTTTAGTATGCGGGTTGAGAATCCAGGTCTTATTGTCTGTGTCATTCACGTAATCCGCCAATCCACTGGTGTGGTTGAGCAGATTTTCAATAGTGATCTTCGCTGCATTTGGCATTTGTGGGAAAAACTTATAGAGCTTAGTATCCAGAGACAATTTGCCTTCTTCAATAAGTTGAAAGACCAGCGTTGCAGTAAACATTTTGGTCACCGAGCCAATCCTGTAAAGTGTAACTGACGTGGCCGGTATCTTATTGTTGCCTTCTAGTGAGCTGTAACCTATTGATTTTTGACTGTCTCTTATACACATCT
>NZ_JAELTV010000490.1 GCF_016429005.1 Pedobacter sp. ASV19 | reverse complement strand
CCCCCCCCCCCCCCCCCCCCCCCCCCCCCCCCCCCCCCCCCCCCCCCCCCCCCCCCCCCCCCCCCCCCCCCCCCCCCCCCCCCCCCCCCCCCCCCCCCCCCCCCCCCCCCTTTTTTAATGATCCGCCCACCACCGAGATCTACACCGGCTAACGTTCGTCGGCAGCGTCAGATGTGTATAAGAGACAGGTTTTTAACTGCCTGTAATCAAAATAAAGAAGCTGCCTCAGAACCCGCTGCCCCGGTTACGCCGGTACAGGTAACTTATGTAGAGACCAACCCACTTTCAGATTTTGTTGAACTGAATGCAGTAAGCTCTTATTTACAAAAAAGTTATGTAAAGGCAAATATTAACGGCTATGTTCAGTTTTCCGATGCACAACAAGGTAAAGAGGTAAGTGGACATGAGATCTTGTTTACCTTGATTACCAAGGAAGCAAGAGCAATTGGAAATGCTGTAAACCAGTTAGATCCTGGTTTTAAATTTTCGGGAATTTCAAAAATACGCGCTGAGCAAAGTGGCTTTATCACGCAGGTAAATCATCAAAAGGGAGATTATGTTCAGGACGGTGAAGCTTTAGCTGTGATCAGCAACCGGAATAGCCTTGTGTTCTTACTTGATCTTCCATATGAACTCCGTTCGGTTGTTGATCAAAACAAGGATATAGAGCTTGTTTTACCCGATGGTGAAAAATTGAAGGGAACGTTAGGTGGGGCAATGCCATCTGTAGATTCTGCTGCACAAACACAGAGAATTATGATCAGGGTAAATCCATCGCATACTATTCCTGAAGGTCTCATTGCAAAAGTTAGAATTACCAGGAAAGCGAAATCAAATGCGCAGACGCTTCCAAAATCAGCTGTTCTGGCCAATGAAACAGAAGATGAATTTTGGGTGATGAAACTTATAAACGATTCAACAGCGATTAAGGTTCCGGTAAAAAAAGGCTTAGAGAACACGCAGTTAATTGAAATCATTGACCCCGTATTTAACTCAAAGGACCGGATCATTACTACAGGAAATTATGGAATAGCAGATACGGCAAAAGTTAAAGTCGATAAGTAGTTATGAAGAACTTTTTTATATCACACAAAAACCCTTTGCTGGTTGTACTCATCCTTATTCTTGCAGGGGGGCTGTTCTCTTATACGCAGTTGAAGACTTCTTTGTTTCCGGAAATTACCTTTCCGAAAATAAAGATCATTGCAGACGCAGAACTCCAGCCGGTAGATAAAATGGTGGTCACGGTGACCCGTCCGCTGGAAAATGCGGTCAAACAGATACCCGATCTTAAGCTGATTCGCAGTGTAACAAGCAGGGGGAGCTGCGAGATTTCAGCTTATATGAATGGTGGTGCTGATATAGATTTAAGTCAGCAGCGAATTGAATCACAGATTCAAAAAATCAGTAATAGTCTGCCTGCAGGCGTAAATGTATCTGTAGAAAAGATGAATCCTTCGATATTACCGGTAAGTGGTTATAGTCTGGAAAGCCATACAAAATCTCCAATTGAATTGAAGCAGTTGGCTACTTACACCGTTAAGCCTTTTCTTTCACAGGTTAGTGGTGTATCTGAGATCCGCGTTATCGGCGGAAAAACGAAGGAATACTGGCTTGAACTTGATCATCAAAAAATGGCGGCACTGGGTATTTCACCAGACCAGATCAACAACGCTTTGTCTCAAACCAATTTCATAAAATCCAATGGTTATCTTTCCGATTATAACTATTTGTATCTTTCTATAACTGATGCAACAGTTAAAACAAAATCAGATCTCGAAAACTTAACCTTGACAAAAAATGGAAACCGGATTGTCAGAGTTAAAGACATTGCAAACGTAAATATTCAGGAAGGGGTGGAATACACCAGGATTAACGCCAATGGGAAAGATGGGATTTTAATTGCGGTAATTAAACAGCCTAATGCAAATCTGGTGGACTTGTCAGATCAGATGGATCAGAAAATCAGCCAGTTGAGAAAAATTCTTCCTTCTGGCGTATTTATTAAACCTTACTACATACAGGCCGACTTTGTAAATGAATCAGTTAAGAGTGTACGGGATAGTTTACTTGTAGGTCTGGCACTTGCCATTGTGGTGGCTATTATTTTTCTGAGATCGTTAAAAGCGAGTTCAACTATCCTTATTACCATCCCTGTAACGCTTTGTCTAAGCATTATCGTTTTGTATTTTATTGGATATTCTTTAAATATCATGACATTAGGCGCTATTGCAGCCGCAATAGGTTTGATCATAGATGATGCTATTGTTGTGGTTGAACAGATTCACCGGACTCATGAGGAACATCCCGAAGAGCCAACAGTGAACTTATTGAAGAAAGCCGTAGACTACTTATTTCCGGCAATGCTTGGATCATCTGTAAGTACGATTGTTATTTTTATACCATTTGTCTTGATGACGGGCGTAGCCGGATCCTATTTCCAGGTGATGACCAATACCATGATCATTACACTTGTTTGCTCTTTTTTTGTAACCTGGATTGGTTTGCCTGTAATTTACCTGTTCCTAACACGGAACAGTCAGCTCAACACTGTAGGAAAGCAGGAAGAGGCTCATCAGGTAAAAAGCCAGAAATGGATAGGATATTTTATTCGCAGGCCATATATCAGTTTGATCACGATTTTAGTGCTCGTGGCCTCCATTATCTTGGTTTTTCCCCATCTGGAAACTGGATTCCTGCCTGAAATGGATGAGGGCAGTATTGTACTTGACTATAGCACCCCTCCGGGAACTTCACTTGCCGAAACAGACCGGACGTTACGGGAAGTGGAGAAACAACTCGTTAAAATTCCAGAAGTAGAAGCATATTCCAGAAGAACCGGTACACAAATGGGCTTTTTCATCACTGAGCCCAATACCGGCGACTACCTGATTCAGTTAAAGAAGAACAGAAGTAAAACAACCGACGAAGTTATTGCAGACATCAGGACAAAAATTGAGACCACTCAGCCCGCATTGAAAGTTGATTTTGGTCAGGTTATAGGTGATATGCTTGGGGATCTGATGAGTTCTACACA
>NZ_JAELTV010000048.1 GCF_016429005.1 Pedobacter sp. ASV19 | reverse complement strand
CCCCCCCCCCCCCCCCCCCCCCCCCCCCCCCCCCCCCCCCCCCCCCCCCCCCTTTTCAAGCAGAAGACGGCATACGCGATAGAGCTGCCTGTCTCGTGGGCTCGGAGATGTGTATAAGAGACAGCTCACATCCTTGACCGCGGTGGCAATAATTTTATTATTGTAAACCAACTGATTGAACAACGGTAAATCTTGCATTTTTAACATCCTTCAATTGCTTTGGTATATGGTCTAATAGGATAAGTACCATAATTGTTCATCTAGAGAGTTCGTTTGGGGCTTAAAGATAGGAACTATTTTGTATTGCTTTCTACAGTGTTGCTGAAGTATTCCAGGAGATATGTCGTTCAGTACTTAACAAGGGAACAATGATAGATTTGTCGGTAATTTAACTTACATCGTTTGTTTATTAGTGCCGAGCGTAATATAATTGTATTTTTAAAAAATGATGTTAGAAGATACTTTCCCCGTGCCAGCAAATGAGATGCAAAGATTGTTGAATTTGTCTGAGCTTGATCTGGATTATTCCGAACTTTCTGAAGAATTTAAAGACCTGGCCATGCTGGCTGCTAAAGTAGCTGGTACTGATATTTCGCTGATCAACCTGATTGATTCCTATACTACCTGGACCATTTCCGGGTATGGATTGGAAGTACAGCAAACACCAAGAGAAGAGTCTCTGTGCCAGTATACCATTATGGGGCAGCCGCAATTTGAAGTTTCAAATCTTTTATTGGATAAACGCTTTGAGGACAAAGATTTTACCAAGGCGCCTTTGTCGCTTCGGTATTATCTGGGGGTGCCGCTTACAGATCCCGATGGCCAGCAGATTGGCTCCCTGTGTGTAGTGGATACGGTTCCTAAAAATCTGAGCCCTGAAAAGATTGAAATGCTGAAAATTATAGCGGGTCAGGTGATCAACCGTATCAATACCTACCGGGCTATAAAGGAATTGAAGGGCGAGGTTAAAAATGCGAACCAAACAAAAAGTAAAGTTGCACATGATATTCGCGGACCACTGGCAGGGATTATTGGCTTGTCTAATATTATTGTACAGCAAGGGAATGGCAATGATCTGAGCGAAGTACTGGATTTTATTCAACTGATCCATAAAAGCAGTAAGTCCTTGTTAGAACTGGCCGATGAGATTTTGACAGAAGATCAGCAGGGTAGGAGACTGACAGATAATGAATTGAACTTGAGTGTGTTTAAATGTAAGTTGGAGGATCTCTATAATGGCCAGGCAAAAAATAAAAACATTAACCTGCTTATCGAGCTTAATGAAGGTGATACCTTATCGCCTTTCCCTAAGAACAAATTGCTGCAAATTACTGGCAATCTGATTTCTAATGCCATTAAGTTTACCCCGGAAAACGGAGTGGTTAAAGTTGATATGAGCTTAATTGAGCAGCAGGACCAGCATCTGCTCGATTTGAAAATCTCAGACACCGGTGCAGGTATTAGCGAAGAGGCGCTTAAACATTTAGAACTGGGCAGCAATTCAAGTACGAATGGTACTTGCGGCGAGAAAGGCTATGGTTTTGGCCTTGAATTGGTTAAGCACCTGGTCAAGGGCTTGGGCGGTACGATGGAAATTTATAATGAAATAGGATCTGGTGCCTGTTTTAACATAAAAATACCTTTTCAAAAACAGGTGATCAATTAACTATGCTTTATTCCTGCCTTTTAACGCAGAGGAAACCAGTTTTGCTACATTTTTGGTATTCGTTTTTTGGAGTTAAAAGTAACCGGCGAAGCCGTGCTAATGAATAAAAATTATTACAAATGATCATTTTATGAGCA
The DNA here is from genome assembly GCF_016429005.1 of Pedobacter sp. ASV19. GTDB lineage: Bacteria > Bacteroidota > Bacteroidia > Sphingobacteriales > Sphingobacteriaceae > Pedobacter. The sequence continues at coordinate 23,811 of NZ_JAELTV010000048.1, read as the reverse complement.
ACACACCTAATATTACGATTAGACCAGCATTGGATTCCGATTACGACAGTATTTATCAGATATGGATGGAAGGAGTAGAAATCTCATTTGACCTGGAAAAGGTAAATTTGATAGAAGCAGCGCAGAATTTCAAATCGAATTTTAAGTGTAGAAATGGGGTTTTTAATTTCTGGGTAGCCATTGTTGATGATAAAATTGTTGGGTGGCAATCCTTGATTAGAAATTCCTATCATCCTTTTAGACAAAATGCACTTGCTGAATCTAGTACATACCTGAGCAAACATTATAGATTTGGCGGGTTGGGCCAAATGCTGATGAATTACGCTATAGAAGAAGCAAAGAAAAGTGCTCTGGAATATATCATAGGGCATGTTGTGACAACAAATAAAGCTGCATTAAAAATTACTAAGGAGACCGGATGGCAGATTGTTGGGGTGCTTCCGCCATCTCCTACAGCAGGAGAAGAAATCTCCAAATATTTAATGGTTAGGCCGGTATAAACATGTTTATTTAGTGAAAATTAATACATAAGAATGTTATGTTTCACTATTTTCCAGGTATTGTTTTCCTTTTTCAGATTGAAATGATATTCGATATTATAGCCAAAGTTAAATAGAACTATACTGGCGGTATCGCTATTTTCCACGAGCCACTGCTTGTTATAGTTTTCTGGCTTCAAGAAAAACATCTTTAATTAAGCTTAAGATAAAAAATAAGGTAAGAAAGATATTAATGACAGAACAGTTATTAATAAGACTTTTAGATTATATTTAAGTGGGAGAAAACTAATCAGTATTAAACAAGGGACAACAAAAATTGGGCTCGTCTTTCCTTTATGAAATGGATCAAAACCATAAAGTAAAAGATGAATAGCACATAACATAATAATTATGCATGTATTTATATATCGTTTAGTGTACATCTGTTATTAAGTCTAATTTATTCCCATAAGTGTCGGTTATTTCATGGGTTACCGAACTTGAAATCATATCCATAGTACCATTAAAATTTGATGAATTTATCTATACAATTATAAATAAATAAGAAAAAAATTAGCGCAAACGATTGTTCTAATATATCAGAACTTTTAAGTGGTTCATATTTAGTGTTGCTAAATTGAATGTTTGCAAATGAGGTCTTTGTTAAATCTTAAGACTACAACAATTGGCTATATTTACGTTTTAATTAGCCTAACAATAATATGAAGCTAAGTCATATTGATCCGGTTTCTGCGGGTGAACTTCACCTAACCATACATGAAGCAACTTTTGACCGATGGTTTTTTCAGCGCGACCGGAAAGATAAATTCCTGACGCTTGCCTGGAATGATGGGCCTCAGCAGAAGGTGACCATAGACGGGATCGAGTATGATTTTCCCGCCCAAACTATTTTGCCTTTGATGGTGAGCCAGACGTTCAGTTTTGAAAAGCCAGAACAACTTATTGCCTGGCAATATAATCGAAACTTCTATTGTATTGTAGACCATGACAAGGAAGTTAGTTGCGTAGGTTTTCTTTTTTATGGGTCGGCTGAAACGATGTTCATTAAGCTGGACGAACAACATCAAAACAAACTCAACCTATTGCTACAGGTTTTTATAGATGAATTTGAAGATAAAGACATCATACAACACGATATGCTCCAAATGATGTTAAAGCGTCTGATCATCATTATAACCCGTTTAGGCAAAAAACAGTACATCCCGGCTACTGCATTGCCAGATGATAAGCTTGATGTCATTCGCAAATTCAATCTGATGGTTGAAAATAATTATCGTAAGGAACATACTGTACAATTCTATGCAGCCCAATTGAATAAATCTTCCAAAACGCTGGCCAATTATTTTTTATTTTACAACAATATGTCGCCACTGGCCGTTATTCAGAACAGGATTGTTCTGGAAGCTAAGCGGCTGTTGATGTATACTGACAAGTCGGCCAAAGAGATTGCCTTTGAACTTGGATACGAGGATGCAGCATACTTCAGTAATTTCTTTAAAAAACAGACCGGCTCGGCCCCCACAGATTTCAGGATACAAAAATTGAGGTAAAAATTACATGCCTTCGGGAAGTTTCTCTATGTATTCAGTTGTTCTGCTGATGCACCTTTGTGTTGTCAATGGACATCAAAATAATTAAATAGATAAACTCATGAAAAATTTCCCAATTCCTACAAGAGAACAAGTGTCGGCGGTTAACCAGAATATATTCGATAATTTGCAAGGTATGGTTGGCTTTGTGCCTAATTTATACGCGATCTTGGCGCATTCAGAAAATGGACTGAGCAATTACCTGGCACTTCAAAATGGCAAAACATCTATCCGGGCTAAAGAACGTGAAGTGATTAATTTAGTGGTCAGCCAGGTGAACAATTGTTCTTACTGCCTTAGTGCGCATACGCAGTTTGCCAAAATGAATGGTTTTACCGATGAGCAGATATTAAGTGTTCGCCGTGCCGATATCCCTTTCGATTCTAAACTCGATGCTTTGGCCAAATTGGTTAAAAGTACTACGGAAAACCGTGGTCATGTTTCGGCTGAAGTATTGGATAATTTTTTTGCAGCGGGATATTCGAAAGGCAGCCTGATCGACGTGGTGATCGTAATAGGGGACAAGATCATTACGAACTATCTTCATGCATTGACTGATATTCCGGTTGACTGGCCAGTGGCTCCTGAACTGACCTTAGAAGCAAATTAATCTTTAAAACCCTGCACCTCTTTTCTCACTGAACCTTCCGCGAAGGGCTTCAGGTTCTGAGGTGTGAAAAGAGGTGCAGGGTTTTTGATTTACAGTTCTCTCCGTCGTGCCTCCTTCGAGATGACGGTGAGGGATAAGTCTACTTTAGACAGGGGTAAGGGAGTAATTCAGGTAAGAATCTACACTAGGTAGTACTTGAATTGTACCTTCTGGAGTTTTAGTTACAATAACTTGTGTGATGACCAGACCTTCTAAATAGTGCCCCCCAATGTCGTAATTTTGATCTTTTTTGTTCTTTTTAGCGAGTTCTCTCCTTTTTTTAAGTGGAACCGTTTTGATTTTGGCTGTTTTTTCTTCCTCTTGATAAAACTGGTGGTAATGCTTGCTGATTTCCCGCAACAGCATTTCTCTGGTAAAGCCTTTAGGTGCATTTAATTCAAAGCTATACTTTTTATATAAAGGATAATCTATGATAACGATGATGTGGTTATATGGAATAACGACTTTGTCTTTATCTACAAGATGTGGTATGTCTTCTTCGGGTTTCTCCAGGCTAGCCCAGGGAATAACTGCTTTATTTTTATCTACAAGATGTGGTATGTCTCCAGGCCAGGGATCAACCCTGTCTTTAAAATCCTTTGTATTGTTTGTTGATACTTGAAATGAGATAGTAGCCAATAATTGCAAGTTGCTTTTTGGTTTCCTAAACATTGCGAGGCTTTCCTCTCTGGTAAGCGTTGTTTCGTATTCTGAATCGGGTGGCTTAAACTTGTAGATGAATATCGCAAGTGCCAAAGCGGCGATTAATAAGATGGAGAAGGTAATTTGTTTAATAGAGCGCATAATAACAAATGGTTGGTGATCTAAATATAAATATCAATTTACAATCACCGAAACAATCTGGATGAAATAGATTACCATACGGGTTGATTTTATTCATTTTTACCCTCAGGGGCTTGTTTGTTATGTCTTATTTTTTATTAGTTTAGTGCACTAAAACGGTAAGCAATTTTGCATTTAAAACAACCTGATGAGGTTATAAAATATTATTAACATGAAAAAAATACTAAGTATTGCCATACTCTTGCTTGTCACACAGTTATGTTTCGCGCAATATTTTAACCTAACTCCGAATGGATTTGTTTCCAGTGATAATAAGGATTTTACGGTTGTGGATGTTCCAAACGTAAAACAAAAAGATCTATATAAAAATGTGCTTAATGCCATTAATTCGATATTTAAAAATCCACAAAAAGGGCTTAGTGTTGTTGAAGGTGAAAGCATCAGTATAACGGCGTATGAAGATAAAGTTCTACCTATAAAGCTTTCTAACGGTCTTGGAAAAGAAATTTTTAAATATGATCTGTCGTACAAATTAACCTTTCTTTTTAAAGATGGCAAAATTCGGATTAACAGTCCTGATTTTGAAGCTAAAAGATATGTTGAAAGTAAATACAGGGGTTCAAGTGGTTGGAGTGAGGGTGGATGGGTTACCTTAAAACTTGTGAAGGTCGGAAAATCTAAATTATATCTTTTTGAAGATGATGGAAAAGTGAGATTTGAAGATGCCTGTACTGGATTAAACAATCATTTTAATTCGCTTATAAAAGAAATTATTGAAAAATCTAAAAATATAAACAACTGGTAATGAGGGGATGTACCGAGGGGATTGAGCTTTTTTCTTCTTTTCTTTCTTTGTATTACTGGTTTCTGCGAGGCTCAAAGCAGGTATAGGGCTGTAGATACGCTCATCGAACGTTCGCACCAGCTGGGTTTATTCAGTGGGAATTTGCTGGTCATGGATCAGGGTAAAGAGATTTACCGTAAATCGATTGGATATGCTGATGCTTCTGGTAAAACTTCTTTAACGGATCAATACCGCTTCCATATTGGCTCTATTGCTAAGGAGTTTAATGCGGTGGCGATCCGTCTAATGGGGGTGCGAGCGAAAAAATAAAGAGTCTTGAAAAGCTAAAATAATGGTCAATGAAAAATCCGGGGAAGGTAGTGATTTACTTGGGTTGAAAAACTCATCAATATTGGCTTGGGAATGACTCCCATTTCTGTTATATTTAAATCAAAGCATTTGATATGAAAATTAACACTTCTCATTTGGTATTGATCCTTGCAGCATTAATTTGTTTAGGGTTCTCAAAGATCTCCTTTAAAAAAAGAGAGGTTTTCACCAGTCAGCAATTATTTACTACGAAGGTTTCAGCGCTGAAAAAGAAAGGAAAGAAAGACCTTCTGGATTATAAGGCAGAATTACGCGATGCTTTTAAGATTGTAGCATATGATGGTGATACGACCTATACGGAACTTGACTGGACATTGTGTCCTGATGGGAAGTGTCCTGAGGCTGGGCTGTATGAAAGTGAGACAGAGGTTTATAAAAAATTAGACGAGTTGATTGTCCGCGCTAAATTATAGTAGCGACTACTTTTTGACAATTAGGAATTCTATTAAAGTATCCGCGTATAGCGGTAAAAATTATCAACCTGCGTGCTCCGGAGCTTCCTCTAACAAGCGGGGTAAGCTAAAATGAAAAGTCTCGGACAGCAAAAAAAAAGGTCAATGGAGAGTATAAGCATAACTCAATACATCAAACTGATCCTGGCAATAAGCGGCATGTTTTGGTTAGGCATCCCAATAACAAATGCACAACAACTCAAACAGGTTTCCTATACTGCGAAAGAAGTCCGGGAAGATCTGAACTATTTGTACACCACACTACAAGAAAGTCATTACAACCTTTTTGTACATGAAGGCAAGTCGAGATACGACCAGGCTTATAAAAATCTTAAGAGAAAGATCAAAGAGCATATGTCTCTAATGGATGTTAACAGGCTTTTTCAGCCCTTTACTGCACTTTCCGGCTTGGCGCATTGTAGCATTGCTTTTCCTTTTCGCCCGGCCTACCTTGAATATCTGCAGAAAGGGGGGAAGGTTTTTCCGCTTGATATAAACGTCGACCAGGGGCATCTGTATGTTGCGGATAACTATAGTGGCAGTATGCTTGTGAAAACAGGTGATGAGATCGTTCAGATTAACGGCCGTCCAGCGATTTATACCTTAGACCGGGTTTATAACTATCTCTCAGGTGAAAACAAACCTTTCAAAAATACGCTGATTGACCTGTACCATTTTTCCAGGCTACATTGGTTGGTCTTTGGGCAGGTAGATATTTTTAGGTTGCATCTGAAAAGACCGGACGGATCAACTTATGAAGGTGTATTGAAGGGCATCACAGCCGAAAAACTGGAAGAATATGCTGCTAAAAAGAAATCCATATTTAACTCTACACGGGAGTTTAAATATCTTGGCGAGATTGCCTATTTACGGCCTGGAGCTTTTACAAATAGTGAATCGGACGGTAATACTTCGGATCACAAAACCTTTGATAATTCCGTGTTCGTGAAGTTTATAGACAGCGCTTTCTATCAAATCCGGCAATCCAAAACCCGGCAACTTATCATCGATCTGCGGGGGAATCCAGGGGGAGATAATTCTTTTAGTGACCATATGCTGGCTTACTTTGCTAAGGAACCTTTTTCTTTTTGTTCCAGTTTTTCGGTAAGGACCAGTGCCCTGACGAAGTCTTTTTGGAGAGACGTTGCCGACACCTCTCTAGCTGAGCTGAAAAAAAGTATTTTAAATAAACCAAATGGGACTATATTTCAGACCAAGGTGATCAAGCAGCAGCCAGTGGCTGATAGCCTGCAATATAAGGGTAAGGTATATGTGCTGATTGACCGTTATTCCTACTCTAATGCGGTTACCACTGCGGCCACGATCAAAGATTATCATTGGGGAACCTTGATGGGGGAGCCGACTTCGGATGTGCCTACCACTTATGCGGCTATTCATGAATTCAAGTTACCGCATACGGGCATGGAGGTTAGTTACCCGAAAGCCTTCATTGTTCGGCCAAATGGCGACAAGTCAACACGTGTACTGGAACCTGATGTGCTGATGAAGAAGAAGCCTGGTACAACAGGTGATGGGGTGTTGGAAAATGTACTGGTGTATTTAAACGAAGCTCTGAAGACTGAGAGGTGAGACCAGGCGTTCCGCCCAACAGCATATTCAGGATAAGCTGATCGAAGCCGCAAAAGAAAAGGTTCCCTATTGATAACCTTCTGCCTATTCCCGTATAGCACGAAAAGAAGGAAATAATAAGGCAATCTTCGACAGTTTAACGGAAGCCTACTTGAATCAGGGCGATAAAGCCAAATCGCTGATCAATTATAAACAACTCTTAAATCCAGGTAATATTTCCTTGAATGTTATTTTTCACCTTTACACGATAGCTATTTTGCCCTTGTAGCTTTATCAAAGGATAAGACCAGCTTTTTCTGATCGATTTCTTTCAGAGGAACCTCATGTGAATCCTTTCCAACGCCCCCGGTAAAATAAACAGTGGCTTTATTGGTTGAACCTTTTTTCAGTCCATCTTCAAATAGAGCAATGCCAAACAAATTGCTGTCGATTTTAGAACGGGCAATAATGCTTACAGTTCCTAAGTTATATCTGCCGTTATTTTTTAACGTAACCACTCCGTTATCATAGGTATAACTGAGTCCCTTGACTGTCGCCAGGTAGGTTTTATTTTTGCTGGTAACAGGCTGATAAGTCTGCGCATAGCTCGAAATACCGGCAATGAATAAAAATAAAGATAACACGAACTTTTTCATGTGTTTATGTTTTATATAAAGTTAATATTTTCTTGAGGATTACTGTCATCCCGGAAATAACAAAACTATAAATTAGTCGGATCAAACTTTGGGTAAGCTGTAACCGTTGTGGTACTGGGCCAGCAGGTATTTATCGTTGATCTGCTGGTTTGTAAACTGGTGTTTGGCATTGTCCCATGATAATTTTTGTTCGCTTCTGAAGGCAAGATTTCCCATTTGTGCAACGGTAGCTACATGGGCAGCATCTTGTATAGAGCAGTTCAGTTCTTCTTTTTTTCTGGATCTGACCACACTAAAGAAATTGACCATATGATTGTTCAGTCCATTATCTGAGGATTTAATAAAGGGCTTACTAACTTTATTGCCGCTTACCTTCTCTTCAATGACTTCCCAGCCTTCCCTGTTGAGGATCAGCGTGCCGTTGTTACCGATATATGCAATCCCATGGTTGCGGTTATAAGAGCCGTTATCGATGCCCATTGCAGAGTCCCAGACCATGTTGAACTTGTCAAACTCATATAAGGTAGTTAGTGTATCAGGAGTTTCTTCATACAGATCGGGATAGGCAAAGCGGCCACCTAATGCAGATATGGTTTTTGGTACAGGTGAATTCATACCCAGCAAGCCATAATCCAATAAATGCACTCCCCAGTCGGTCATTAACCCGCCGGCATAATCCCAGAACCAGCGGAAATTGAAGTGATATCTGCTGGCATTGAATGCTCTTTTATTCGCAGGCCCAAGCCACATGGCATAATCAACTCCTACAGGGGGTAAGGTATCCGGTACTACGGGAGCAGGTTTCATCCAGCCCTGGTAACACCATACTTTTACAGTTCTGATGTTTCCCAGCTGGCCGCTCTTTACGAAATCAACAGCATCTTTAAAATGTTGCTGACTGCGCTGCCATTGACCTGCCTGTACAACCTTATTGTATTTTTCCTGTGCCTTGACCATGGTACTGCATTCGACAATAGAGTTGCCGACCGGCTTTTCTACATATACATCTTTACCTGCCTGTACTGCATGAATCATCATCAGGGCATGCCAGTGATCGGGTGTCCCGATAATTACTGCATCGACATCTTTATTATCGAGCAGCGCACGGTAATCTTTATATCTTTTTACTTTTGCGGCGTCAACATTCATCGACTTTAATTCGGCCATCCTTTCATCAAGGACATTGGCATCACTGTCACACAGGGCGATCAGGTTTACTCCCGGTACTTTGAGGGCTGCTTTGAGGTCCGACCATCCCATGCCTTTGATTCCTATTACACCGATATTGATTTGGTCGTTTACGCCAATTGTTTTATTGAAAAGGGCATAGGCAGGATTGTCTAATGCAGAAAGCAGGGCAGTGGTGCCCACTGCGGTTGCAGCGTAGTTGAGGAAATTTCTACGGTTTAACATTTAATTTGGTTTACGGTTCATACTGAAAATAAATTACGAATTATTGGTGGAGTATCCAAGATATACCATTAGAGTTATAAGAATGTTACCCATATCTGTGTTCATGTTATCTATAATTAAATTTAAAAATCTTGAAGTGTAAACTATTGGCATCATGAGGACACGGAATTAATGGCCTCACCGTGAATGTACCTTATCATCAAATTAGTTAGAAATTATCGTTTCATAATTATCAATGAATCTTGTTGGTGAAGCATTATTTTAATTTGGTTAGACTAAGAGGTTAATCGATTGGTTGAGTGTAAAAGTATATGAAGCAAATTCAAAACATGGATAATTTTGGGCAAAATTGTAGTGCAAATGTTAATTTGCTATAATATTTTCCATGGTATGCACCGTTTTGCTTGAAAAGTGGGTGTTTTTTTGGGGGAATAGTATTTGGGGATGGTGGGGATTGAATTAGATTATTTGCATTATTAGGTGATGAATATGTATATCAAGTTTATAAGTAATCATGTTTTTATTGACGTGCTATTTTATGTATAAGTTATTGGGGAAATGGAAGATGTAAAAAACCTGCACTTCTTTTCTCACTGAACCTTACAGGCCCTGAGGTGTGAAAAGAGGTGCAGGTTTTTTTGGAATGTTTTAAGCCTACCAACCGTAATTTTGTATGAGTTTCGGGTCTTTGTCAATCTCGGATTGTGGTATTGGCATCAGGTAATGTTTATCCTGAAACACACGGTTTTGTAAGGTAACGGTTTTGTAAAACACTGCTACTCCTGCTGCCTCGCTGGAGACATCCAGACCGGTAGCACTGAGTTCAGCTGCTGATGGACGGGCGTTAAGGCCTAATGCCGGTACGTTATCTACCGTTTTAGCGATTAACCATCTTCTTACATCCCAGAATCGGTGACTTTCGAATGCCAGTTCTATCCTGCGCTCGTTTTGGATGCGCTTACGCATACCAGTTTTGGTATTGTCGGCAGGTAGGATTGGTAAGTTGGGCATGGCTACACGACTGCGTATCAGGTTAAGGTATTGATAAACGGATTGATCTGGGGCGTCGAGATATTCGTTCATCGCTTCTGCATAATTCAGATATATTTCTGCCAAACGGAAAATGGGGAAATTGCGGGTACCTGTACCTGAATTGGCATTCCGGTCGTAACCAGGCGATAAAAATTTACGAACATTATAGCCCCAGGGGTTTGTACCTGATTTACCAGTAGCCCAGCCATCGGTTATTCCATTGCCGGCACCAAACCAGGCCAACCTAACCGGACGTCTGGTCGCGTCGAAGCGCCAGACGTCGTACTGAAAAAATATACTGGCATAGAATCGTGGGTCGCGGTCTTTGTACATGTTCGATATGTTGCTTACGGTTTGAAATTTGAGACCATCCCATAATTGTCCGCTCCAAACACCGGTTGTACTGTAACCAGATCCGCTTTCATTTATAGGATAACCATTTTTCATTTCATAGGCATCAACAAATTGCTGTAATGGGGTTAGCTTTCCATTTCCCTTAAAAGGTGAACCGTTCGGCAGATAATTATTGTCGATATCGGTTGAGTTACCCATTATCCGCTGAAGAATGGTTTCTGTATAATCTCGGGTGTAAAACTGTGCAGCGTAATTCTGTACCGGATTATCGGGAAAAGGGCTGTACAATCTATAAAGACCTAAATCAATTACAGCTTTCCCAGCATCGGCGGCCTTTTTCCACTTTTCCTTATCATAGCTTCGGCTAAAAAGAGCTTTACCATCTTTATTCTGCACATTGGCATACAGGGGGTTGCCATTAAATAGTGGACTTGCAGCATAAAGTAAGGTCCGGGCCTTTAGGGCAAGTGCTGCTCCCTTAGTAATGCGCCCGGTCTGTGCGGCTTCCTGCGTTAAAGGCAGTACATTTGCAATTTCATCGCACTCTGATGTAATAAAATTTACAATCTCATCTACCGAGTTGCGTGAAACTTGCGTATCGTCCAGGTTACCAGGATCTACGTCGTTGGCCTGGGTAATTAGTGGAACTGCTCCGTAACGTTTGAAAAGTTCGAAGTAAAACTGAACGCGCATGAAACGGGCCTCGGCTTTGTACCGTGGCTTCCAGATTGCATAATAACTTTCCCGGTCGAGCGGTACCGGAACATCATCTATGCGTTTGATAAATATATTGGCCCTGCGGATGTCCTGATATTTCCCGGACCAGTTGCCATATGGATTGTCATTGGTACTCCAGGCACCAAGATTGTATTTATAAGCATCCACGGCTTCGCCATTATCGAACCAGTGATGGTAGGTTTCATCGGTTGCTGCAGTTAATGGTGAGGTTAACTCATTAGGGAGGGCATTATACAAACGCGCAAGGGCTTGTTCTGCCAGATTGATGTTGTTATAGACATCATTTTCGCTCGAATATTCAGCTGGAACAACATCCAGGTATTTTTTGCAGGATGTGCTGCTGATTATGAGGACTGCTAAAAGCAGCTTGGTTATGTTGTTCATCATATTACATTGAAACATTTATTCCTAAGTTAATTACACGCATTTGAGGATAATCGCCAAAGCCGTTGGAGCGCTCCGGATCGAAAATCTTCATTTCAGACCATGTGAAAATATTTGAACCGGTAACAAAGGCCCGGATATTGTTTAAGCTAAGCCTTTTTATCCAGTTTTTCGGCAGTGTGTAGCCTACTTCAACATTTTTAAGTCGAACATAATTTGATGACCTGAGCCAGAATGTTGAATTCTGGTTGTTATTCACATTATTGGATGAAGATAGCCTTGGCCATTTGGCATTTGGATCAGGATTCTCGGCTGTCCAGCGCCTATCCATGTAATCGGCCAATACAGAGCTGTTGCTGGAGAAGGCCCAGGCAGAGGTTCCTGTTAACCACAATTTGCCGCCTCTGGCGCCCTGAAAAAGAATATTCAGGTCAAAGTTTTTATAGGTATAGGATATCGTTAAGCCTAAGATGGATTTAGGAGTTGTGACCTGGCCCAGATAACCTTCATCCTGGCTATTAATTAAGCCGTCGCCATTGCGATCGAGATATTTAATGTCACCGGGACGCACGGTTCCGAATTGTTGTGTAGGACTTGCTGCGATGTCTGCCGCGTCTTTAAACAAGCCCAGCGCGGTTAAACCATAAGCTTCGTTGATCTGGGTACCTTTTAGACCTCGGTAGGGCAATGCATACACAGGTTCTGCAGCATACTTTATACGGTTAGTGGCATAAGAATAGGAACCCCTTAACATGAGGTTGTGGTTTCCAAAATGCTTGCGGAAGGTAAGTTCGCCTTCTAAACCTTTATTGTCTACAATACCGGCGTTAATGGCTGGTAAGTTCTGAACACCTGTTACATCAGGAATGATCGCTGCTGTTGTCAGGATTTGTGATCGCCTTTCGGCAAAAATATCACCTGTAAAAGCGATCTGCCCTTTAAATAATTCCAGATCTATACCAATATTGGTTTTCTTGGACTGCTCCCAGGTCAGGAACGAGTTTCCTGTTGCACTTTCCTGTGCGCCGGAGTAACCATCTCCATCGGCAGCCAGACCAAAGCGGTAACCGCTGCCGTTTCCGGTTTGCCAGGTGCTGAGGTATGCAAAGCGGCCAACACTGTTGTCTACACCAACTATACCGTAAGAACCTCTTAGTTTCAATAGATTTACAAGCTTGGAGTCTTTCAGGAATTGCTCATTAGAGATAATCCAGCCGGCAGATGCTGCAGGGAAAAACCCCATACGCCTGCCCTGCATAAAGTTTTCAGATCCATTGTAGCCAGCGTCGAACTCCAGTACATAACGCCTGTCGAATGCATAGTTAACCCTGCCCACCAGTCCTAATTGTTTATAAGGCAGGGCGGCAATAGCACCATCACCCGTTGCTGTGGCCAGGAAACTCTGTGATTGGTTATAGCGCAGCATACCCGACACTACGTGTTTCTGGGCAAATGTCCTGTCGTAGTTTAAATAACTTTCAAAGGTAGATTTGCGGCTGCCGTTGGCGGCGATGGCGAAGCCCAGCAATCCATCGCCGGTTGTTAATTCTTCGTAACGTCCTTTGCTTAAATCAGTTTCATTTTCGTTTATGATGAACCGGTAAGTTGAGTAATTACGCTGACGGGTAATGTTGCGAAAGTTCTGCGCATCATATGCAAAGCGTGTTCTAAAGCTCAATCCCTCGGTAACAAAGGGTAGTTTTAGTGTGAAACCGATGATTGAGCTCAATGTGTTTTCGAAAAACCGTCCGTATCCGAATTGGGTTAAGCGGCCATAAGGGTTAGCTGGAGAATCTTTTTGGCCCGATACTGAACCGTTAGGGTTTGTTAAAGGATAAAGATATGCTGGTGTATTGCGTAATTCAGACCAGAATGCACCGGCAGTTTCTGTGGGATAGTTTCTGTCGCGCACAATGTCTGAAAGATTAAGCTCCAGCTTTAGTGTGGGCAAAAGGTCAATATCAATATTGCTCCTGAAGTTATATTTATTCATCACTGCATTGATATTATAGGCATTCAGATCATCATATTTGTATAGCCCGTCCTGCTTTAAATAGGCCATAGAAACAAAGTACCTCGCCGTTGATGAGCCTCCATTGACATTCAGGTTTGCCTGGCTCATCATTGATGAGGGTTTAATCAGTTCTTTTGTCCAGTTGACATTTGGATAGAGGTATTGATAGGTAGGGTTACTGCGGTCGCGGAATTTATTCAGGTATGCATCCGTATAAAGATTGGCATTCAGTCCGTCGTTGTTCAGGGCTTCTCTGAACAAGGTCAGTGCATCGAATGAATCAAGGTACTCGGGCATATTAAATGGACGCTGTTGTGAGGTTTGTGTGGTAAGCGAGATAATGGGTTTACCAGTTTTTCCTCTTTTGGTGGTGACCAGCAAAACACCATTGGCACCTTTCATACCATAAACAGCTGTGGCTGCAGCATCTTTTAACACGCTTACTGTTTCCACATCGTTGGCATCTATGCCATCGATACTGTTTTCAATACCATCTACCAGTACCAGTGGACTTTTGCCCTGATAAGTGCCAAAACCGCGTATGTAGAGCGCAGATCCGTCGGCTCCCGGCTCTCCGCTGCTCTGAATAGTTAAAAGGCCGGGTAGCCGGCCAGCAAGGCTGTTTGTGAGGCTGGCGGTTGGCGTTCGAAGCAGTTCTTTTGAGGTAACAGAGGTAAGTGCGCCGGTAACGTTGTTTTTCTGCTGCGTACCGTAACCCACTACGACCACATCCTCGAGCATGGCCTGGTTCTGGCGCAATTTAATTCCGATAAATTCGCGCGAAGCGACTTCTACTTCCTGCTTGATAAAACCCACCATGCTGAATACCAGGGTAGCATCTTCAGGAACTTTAATCAGGTAGCTGCCATTAACGTCGGTTACGGCACCATAGTTATTGCGGCCTTTTATCCTGACCACCACGCCGGGCAAGCCCACTCCGCTGGTGTCGGTCACACTTCCCCGAACTTCAATGTCTCTTAGAATGATGTTTGCATGCGCGAAGGCATCGGAACAAAAGAACATCATCATCACTATGAACAAAGTACGGATAATACCAGGTCCATAAGTGGTTCCTGCTTTATTGTAATATAAAAGTTTTCTCATAACTGGTTTAATAGAATTTGGTTAATTGTTTAGTTTAAATCATGTATTTGGTTATTTGTATTGTAAAAAATAGAATAAGCGGAGCCATTCTTGTCCTTTTAAGGACACAGTATTAATTGCTCATATGATCAAGGCTATTTATTGTTCTCCGATGGGGCAGGGGAGATTTATACCCGTGCTGATGGCGGTTCCAAAATTGGGCGAGCCGTCGGTGTTCCAGGCAAGCTGCTGCATTCTGGTGGTTCTTGCCTGGCTCGGGTTATTTGGGGTGCTGCGTGCATGATAGATAAACCAGTTTTCGGTTTGTACCACGCCTTTGTTGTCGGTGCGGCTACTGGTGAAGAAGCCGTTATGCCCCGGGCCATACACCATATTTTTGTCGCTCTTTACAAAGACCTGTTTTTTGTTGATCCAGTTTTCTGAAAGCAGAGGGTCGGCTCCTGCTTTCAACTGAATCTGGCCCAGACAGTAATTATCACTGCTGTACCTGCTGGCAGAGAAGATGATAAACAGTGGGCTGTCTGCGTCGCGTTGCAGCATAATTGGTCCCTCGTTTACGCCTGCACCAATAGAAGTGGGTTCCCATTTTTCCCAGTCATTGGTTGGTGAAGATATTTTAACTCTTGGCCCACTGATTGTCCATGGGTTCGACATGGGTGCGAGATAGATGTATTGTTTATATTTCTCGGCAGAGTTTTCCCAGCCTGACCATACGAAATAGTTTTTGTTCCCAATGGTGGCTACAGAACCGTCTATTGCCCACTGGTCATTGGCTGGGTCAGCAATTTTACCTTTGAAATTCCAAGTACCTTGTGTGGGGTCAGTGTTTTCATTTTCCAACACAAACATACGGTTGCTGTCGGCTAGCCCTTTCTGTGCGGCGGCCACATAAATGTACCATTTGCCCGCCAGAAAATGCAGTTCTGGTGCCCATAAATCGGCAGAATGATCGGTGTTTTCAGATGGGGTCCAAACCCTGGTTTCAGAAGCAGTTGCCAGTTGCGACATGGCTTTTGTTTTGGTTATAGCTATATAATTACCTTTAGTAGAAAGGAAATAATAGTTTCCGTCTTTCTGGGCTACGAAGGGGTCGGCATGATCGCCGTTGATCAGCGGGTTTTGAAAGTACTTCACTACTGCACCCGGTGTTGTGGTGTGAATGGTGGTATCGCCCTGAGAACTTTTTTGACAGGCCAGGGATAAGAGGGGAAGTCCTGCGACTATCAAAGTTAATAATCTGTTTCTCATAAAGTCTGAACTGGTTTTATATTGGTTTATCAAATGTAGCGATCAGAAAATGGTATCGTATCAATCCCGAATCCGTTCTCTGCCAAATCAAAATCTATATAAATTTAAGGTGTTGTTAATCAGATATTTGTTTTTGTTTGTGGTGTTTAAAATCAAAACTTTTTCATGCATTGTCAGCTCATTAAATGCTGGTTGACCGTTTTTTTAGGGTGATATTTAAGGGCTGTTTTAGCTTAGATCATATTTTATTGTATGTTTATGTCTCAGGCTGCCAGGCCATAAGATTTACTCATGAGAAAGAAAATTATTGCAATTATTATTTTGCTGCTACCTATTCTGTCGGCCCATGCGCAAACTTCTAAAGTAGACAGTTTATGGCAGGTATTCAAGTTGGAGCTTTCTAAGGAAAACCATTACATCCAGGACAAAGAACAACATATCGAAATGCTGCGGAATCAGCTATCAGCAGTGTCATCTCATCGCTTTGCTGAGCGGTACAGGTTGTTATCCGAATTGTTCAATGAGTACAGTTCTTTTCGTTTTGACTCTGCAATTACCAATGGGTATAAGTTGATTGCCCTTTCAAAACAATTTAAGGGTAAGCAATTCCTCATTCAAAGCCAGCTTGGGTTTGCTACGGTTTTGGTTAAATCAGGTTTTTACAAGGAGGCTTTTGAAACGGTTGACGGCATAGATACCGTTGGTTTATCGGGCAGGCTACGCTATAATTATCTGGATTTACGAGGAATGTTGTTTAATGAAATTGGTGCATATAACAATGATGCCTACTTTGCCAGGCGTTATCGTGAGGCCGCTCAAAAGGAATTTAACAAAGCAGGTAGGTTGATTGATCCTGGTGAGCTGGAAAAAACGATCAATCTTGCCTTTTTACCTGATTCTGGGCGAAGAAGAAAACCGGATGCAGGCTTTTATTACCACTATTTATTGAACCACAATTTATCTCAACACCAGATTGCGATCATTGCCACTAAAATCAGTCATGTTTATACCGGTGATGATAAGTTATTGTTGCTCACGCTGGCTGCAATTAACGATATCCGTTCGGCTACGAAAGAAACTTTTGCTGTTTTTTTATTAGGACAGGAACTTTTCAAAAAGAACCAGAATGACGATGCCTATATTTGTATGAAGGAGGCGCTTGGTAATGCGGCCTTTTACGGTACAAGAAATCGGGCGGCGCAAATCGAATCGCTATTGCCCCTCATCGCAAGCAGGCTGATAGAAGAAAAACAACACGAGAAAGGGATGCTTTGGATTGGAATTGTAATTTTTGTTCTGGTGGCTATTGTTTTGCTTTTTCAACTGGTGCTTTTCCGCAAACAAGTTATCCATATTAAAAAGAACGATCTGATCATCACAGAGAAAAATACAGAACTTGAAGATGTAAATGGCAAATTGTGGGAATCTTCACGAATAAAGGAGGAGCTCATTGGCCTTTTTTTTAAAACCTGTTCATCCTATATTGAAACACTTGATAAGGTGAAACGCAAAGCTCAGCACAACATTAAATTAGGGAAATATCAGGATGCCACGCAGGTATTGGGGAATGTTCACATACAAAAAGAGAAGATTCAGTTGTTCAGTACGCTGGACAGCGTTTTTTTAACTCTTTTTCCCAACTTTGTTTCTTCATTCAATGCACTTTTAAAATCCGACGAACAGATCGAGTTAAAAGAAGGGGAAATGCTCACCGCCTCATTACGTATTTTCGCCCTTATCCGCTTAGGGGTTACTGATAGTGAAACCATTGCCCGAATTCTGGATTATACTGTGAATACTGTATATACCTATAAGGCGCGTATCAAAGCAAGGGCTGTGGTGCCTCCGGAGCAGTTTGAACAGAAGATTATGGAAATCAAGTTTACCGATGAACGTTGATCAGGATAAAGATACTAAGTAAGCGTTGATCCTGCATCCAGGATCAATGCTTAGCAGGTCTATTTGTCTTTCAGGAGGTTAATTTGTTCTTCAAACCATTTAGAGTTGTCGGCGTTGGTTATCCCTTTCACTGCCTGAGGTAAAGTGTTGAACTGGTTTTGGAAGTAGCGCAGGTTCTTGTAGAATTGTGAGGGATCGTAAGCTAGAATATTATTGGTTTCTTCGCATCTGCCTACCACTGCAGGTAAAATAATATCAGCATCTCTGAACTTCAAAGCGGTAACGGTTTTGCTTAACTGGCGAAACTTTCTGACCAGGCCGGTGTTCACATCTACCTGATCTTGCTCATCGAACTGAACGTTAATCATCTGTTGTGTGGCACAATTGGCTTGAGGCAGCGATATTTCAACCGACAATGTTTTTCCATTATAATTCCACGCATTGGCAGCCGGTTCGATGGCGTATTTCAGTTTTTTACCATTTACTACTATGGAGCGGGGCATTTCGGTGCCAACTAAACGTATCATGTAGCTTCTTGCTTTGGGCATACCTGTATAAGCGCCTTTCCGTGGACTGATTGTTATCTGTTGCTTCCTGCCGGTAAGGTGGCGGGAACTTACAGCGGTAGTGGCATATTCAGTCTGGTACTTTTTTGAGTTACCGGCATCTTCATATACAGAGGTTGATCCGTTTGCAGCGGGAAAAACGTAGAGGACGGTTTGATCGGGTTGTTTGCTTAGGTTTTTCACTTGCTGATAAGCCGGGATGATGGCTCCCGCTTTGACATAAATGGGGTATTCATCTAATGCGAAACTGCGGGTAATGGTTTGTCCACCTTTTAATAAGGTTCCGGTTTGCCATTCAAACCAATTATTGCCCTGCGGAAGCCATACTTTTAAAGTGGAGTGGCCATTTTGCATAGCTTCGGTAACAGGTGCAATAAGCAAATCCTCACCGAACATGTATTCTGAGCGGTACTCGTATGCCTGATCCTGTTCAGCATAATCATAGTAAAGCGGCCTGCAAATGGAAATACCAGTATCGTATGTTTTACGTGCCATAGTGTAGATGTAGGGTGCGAGTTCGTATCTGAGTTTAATCGCGTTTTTTAGCGCATTGTAATACTCGCCACTAAAGTTCCATACTTCTTTGTTGAGGTTTGCATTTTTTGAGGAATGGCTACGGAAAATCGGACTAAGGGCGCCGTATTGCATCCAGCGCACGTACAGCTCCGGATCGAGCTTTTGATCTGAACCCGGGCCGAACTGGTGGCCGCCAATGTCATGGCTCCAGTAGCCATACAGTACATTAGAGGCGCTGCTGGTAAAATAAGGCTGAAAAGCAAGCGACTTCCACGAAATAACGGCATCTCCAGAGAAACCCAGCTGATAGCGGTGGTTCCCGAGGCCGCCCCAGCGGTGATACAAGAGTGGGCGTGTAGTTCCGTTGCGTTCCATATCTGTAAAAAACACATAGTTAAGCCACCAGGTATTATTGAGTTCTTTAACTTTTTTATCATTGGGCCATTGCTGCCAATCGAGCCACCAGAAACTTACGCCGGTTTTTTCTATAGGATGTAATACTTTGCTAAATAATGCCTGCATAAATCTTTTGTTGGAGCCCTCATAGGGAATATTTGCTTTGGCGGTTGTATCAAAGTTCAACTCGCTGGCCATACGGTGATAAGGCTCTTCGAAAGGTGCTATTCCCGATGCGGGATGCAGGTTGAGCGTCACTTTCAGGTCTTTACTTTTCATCCAGTTCAAAGCATTTGCCGGATCGGGAAAAAGCCGTTTGTTCCAGGTCCAGCCGGTCCAGTGTTTGGTTTGGCCGAAAGCATCATACTTTGTTCGCAAACTGTCGGTTTCGTGCCAGTCCATATCAATAACGAACACATCTAAAGGCAGGTTATGTTCGTTAAAGTTTTCCACTACATTACGTACTTCGTTTTCCGAATAGCTCCAGTAACGGGACCACCAGTAACCGAAGGCGTAGCGGGGAGGTAATGGCACACGTCCAGCAATTTGTGTATAATCGTACAGGGCTTTTTTGTATTGGCGGCCGTAACCAAAAAAGTAGAGATCCTGATAGTCTTTATCCGGGTGTGATGTTACCCATGGCCAAACGGCTGAATCGAACAGAAGCTTCTTGGAATCGTCTATCAAAGTCCAGCCATCAGTAGCGAGCAGACCATCTTCCAGTTCCATTTTCTTTTTCTCCCAGATGTGGTAGTCGCCGTCATAGTTATCTAATGTTCTGTAGGTGCCTTTCAGATTACCTTTTTGCTTTTTGCCAGGTACCCAGCTGAAGGGGTGTTTGGGATCTAAAGAGGTCACTGTTAAATTCTGATCATTGAACTTTCCTGATCCGGTTTTATACCGTAGTTCCAGCTCATCTGTCCTGATGATGAGATCTGCATCTTCTGTTTTGCTAGTGAAACGCGGTACTGTTAAATCGCGGTTAATGATGGTAAGGGTGGGTTTATCCATAAAAGGGAGCGAACTTGTCCATTCCATACGGATAAGGCGGGGTGTTAATACTGTAAATCTGGCTTGACCGGATTGGATTATGGCTTTTGGGTTAGCCAGCGGATGCATGTTTGATTGTGCACTGGCTAATCTGACCTGTGCCAATACAATCGTGATCATAAGGAATTTTCTAAAATGTAAATTGCTATTGAAATAATCTGCGAACATATGGAGCTTGATAAATGAATGGTTTAGTTAATTGTAATCTTAATGCCTTTTTGCAGGTTTCCGATACCACTGTATTCTTTTCCGTTTTGAAGCACAACGGCGTTTATTGATTTAATTTCGCGATGGATAGCGTAGCTACCCCCTGTTGCGCTGAGGGCTACTTTCACTATATCTTTTTCTTTTGTTGCGCTAAGTTTTAAGCGTTTGTAATCGCCTTTTCTAAAGCCCCAACCTTCACCCGCATCCCAATACAATTCGCCGGATGCTTTTCCCTGGGCATTGAGACATATGTAGAGGGTAAGCCCAGCAAGCGAATTTTGCTGTGTTTGCTGAATCACTGCTCCAGCGGGTATAATTGCCCCGGCCTTGATCATGAGGTGAGCTTGGTAGTGATCATTTTCTTCGCCTGTAATCAGCCGAAGTGTTTCCCAGGTACCGCCAGGCAAATGCACATCTTTTGCGAATGCAGGTACAACCAACAGGTTTTTTCCTAACAGAAATGCCTGCTCTTCACTTCTGAGTGTGGTATCTTTAGGGTTGTCAAAAAAGATCGGGCGCATCACAGGCATTCCGGTTTCATGGGCCTCATTAAACAAGGTATAGAGATAGGGTAGCAAACGATAACGTCGTTCTAAAGCTATCCTCGAGGTTTGCTCCATTTCTGGTCCGAAAGCCCATGGTTCTTTATCATTGGTGCCTGCGCAAGCATGTCCCCTGGTAAAGGGTAAGAAAACTCCGAAGCCCAGCCATTGTCCCCAGAGTTCGGCACTGGTATTTCCAAGAAAACCTCCAATATCTGGTCCACTGAAGGGTTGGCCGGATAAACCTAGTGTAACAGACATTGGTACAGACAGTTTCATGAAGCGTTCATCAGCGTAGTTATCACCTGTCCATGTAGCCGCATACCGCTGTCCGCCCAACAGGTTAGCTCTAGTGAGTACAAAAGGACGTTCATCTGGGTTCGCAGCCAATACGCCCTCTCTGGTGGCCTGGACCATTAACCTGCCATAAGCGTTATGGTATAGCAGATGTGGCCCTGCTGGCAAATTACCTCCGCCGCGGTGTGGGGTATTGTATGGCATAGTACCCAGTTGTAAGTCTTTCGGGAGTTCGTTGTCGTTTACAGCCGGTTCATTCATGTCGTTCCAAACGCCATCAATTCCGGTAGCAAGAAAGCCCTTGTATAATCCAGCCCACCACTTTCTCGTTGCAGGCATGGTAAAATCCGGGAAAGCGCAATCGCCCGGCCAAACTTTACCATGATATTCTTTTCCGCTATTATTTTTAACCCATACATCGTTTTCTGAGCCTGATTTATAGACAGCATAGGATGGGTCTGCTTTCACTCCGGGATCAATCATATAAACTGAGCGAAACCCTTTGGCGTGCAGATCTGCATTTAGTTGCTTGGGATTGGGAAAGTTCTTTTGATTAAAGGTAAACACCCGGTAACCTTCCATGTAATCAATATCCATCCAGATCACATCGCAAGGTAATTTTTTGGTGCGAAAGGTATCTGCAATTTCCCTTACCCGATTTTCGGAAGTATAGGAGAAACGGCACTGTTGATAGCCTAAGGCCCATCTCGGTGGCATCTCGATGGTTCCGGTTAATTCTGCAAGTCCCTTTACCACCTCCTGTGGTGAACTGCGGTCGATCACCAGCACGCGGAATACCGGGCCTTCACTGCGAAATTCCACTTTGTCATTCTCTGTACTCATTTCCGCTTTCCAAAAACTATCGAACAGGATGCCAAACGCGCTTCCGTCTTCCCGCACACCCATCACCCAGGGGTGGGTCTGGTACAGGCGTGTGCCCCCGTCTACGCCATAGGCACCTGTATCGGTATTCCAGAGTTTAATGGTTTTTCCGTTTCGCAACATGGGGCCGGTCACTTCACCACCTCCATACAGGCTCACTTTGCCGCTGAGCGTAACTACGGCACTGGCTTTGCCATCGATTAACGTAAATGTCGGGCTGATCTTCCATCCGCGTGGCAGGACACCTGTAATTACCGGTTCTTTTTTGAGCATTAACGATGGTGTTTTATTGGGGTTAAATCCTTTGGGTACAAAAAGTGCAATGCCTTTGCCTGCAATGCCACATTGTTGGATAGGAATCTGTTTGGCCGAAGCACAATTGTGGTTTAGATATACAAACAGGCATTGAAGGGATAAGAGCCTGATAAATGCATTGATAGGAAATGAAGGCTTGAGCATCGGTTTTAATTTGGTTAAACGTATTTCAACGCCATGCAAAGTAAAAGCACACAAAGCGTTATTTTGCCAGTATCTTAATCCCGAGGACGCAAAATCAAATTGAAATAATCTTTATTTGTTTGATAATTAATAGTTTATGGATGTGTTTGATCCCCAAAATCAAAACGCAGATTCCAGCTAAGAAATTATAATTTTTGGAAAGATCATCCTTTTGGCACTATTGGTATCTCGAAAAGTATATCGTATTTCTTTTTATCTTACCTTTTAGTCTGTATTGAGATTTTGGAAAATGTAAAAAAACTGCACTTTTTTTCTCACTGGACCTTACAGGCCATGAGGTGTGAAAAGAGGTACAGGTTTTTTTGGTGTTCGGGGAAGGGGGGGCATTTTTTTATTAGTTCTTTGAAATTTGTATTGGCAATCCAGTGCCCATCAAGTAGAACCTCACGAAGTCGGTTTGCTATAGCTAAGTTATTCATAGGATGGTTAAGTAGTGATCTTATATGTTTAACATATAAATATTGAAAAGAATAGTTAATCAATGACCTTGAGGCATTTAATAATATTTCCACCGTCTTTTATTGAAAGGGCATTGACAGTTCCATCACTATTTTTTGTGAAGAATACTGTTGCGTCCAAATCCATGAGGAAAAAATTATCTTTAGTTTGTGGTAGCAAATTAAGAAGGGGTATTCCAGACATTCTTAGAACCAATCCATTATCTTTCAAAGTAACGGCGACATCCACTCCATCTTCTCTTTTATATTTACCTTCATACACTTTTAAAACGCTATCTGATAATTTCAGTATAGGAGGTACCTCATTCAGTTTGGTACTCTTAAAGGCCTTATGTATAATCTCCTGTCCTTCTGGAAAAGTAGCCCGTACAATGTTATTGCACATAATTAATCCATTGTCAGCATTTGTTAGAACAATAATACCACGTTTCGATTTTGGCAGCAACACAATTATCGCTGCTACTCCCGGATCATTTCCGCCGTGTTGAAGTGCATATTCTTTATTAGGTAAATCGTTGATTATACGCCATCCCAAGCCTTGTTGAAGGTTAGGGTTAATTGTTGACTGGGTTTTGATCATTTCATTATATAGGGATTTAGATAGGTGTGCCCCGTCTAGAACCTCAATTGCAAATTTTGAAAGATCGTCGATAGTTGTGGTTAAACCTGCAGCAGCACTGGCTTGAATTGAAAAATCTGTTTTTTTAATTTCTTTGCCATCGGCATCGTACATCCTGCTATATCTATCAAAATTTGTCTTACCATCCCACATGTGATTGGTGTCAAACATGTGTAACGG
>NZ_JAELTV010000489.1 GCF_016429005.1 Pedobacter sp. ASV19 | reverse complement strand
CTTTCATTTTGACGGATAATGCAGTTTTTACTTTTCAAGAGGGTTATGAGAATTGTCTTGATCCTGTTCGGAACCGCTTAAAAGCGGGTAAGGGCAATATCCGGGTTTCTGGCAGCAGTTACATCATGTATGCGATTATGGATGTGGTGATTGACAAATACTTTGAAATTCTGAATATTTGGGGAGAAGATCTGGACCAGATCGAAGATCGCCTGATTGATAAGCCCGATCGCTCGATTATGTATGACATTCAGGCGGTGAAGAGAAACTTGATTGCCATCAGGAGAGTTGCCTGGCCTGAACGTGACAAATTGAATGATTTTTTAAGAAGTGACAGCCCGTTAATTACGGATCAGACTAAATTGTACATTCGGGATGCTTACGATCATTGTATCCAGATTATCGACATTGTAGAGTCTTTAAAGGAGATTTCGGCCAGTAACCTGGACATGTATCTTTCTATCATCAGCAACAGGATGAACGAGATCATGAAGGTTTTAACCATTATGTCTTCGATCTTTATTCCTTTGACCTTTATAGCAGGAATTTACGGGATGAACTTTGCCCGGCAGGATCCTGTTACCGGTAAGTTGATGCCTGATAACATGCCGGAATTGTATGCACAGCATGGCTATTTGTATACCATGATCATTATGGTGGTCATTGCTGTAGTACAGGTCATTTATTTCTGGAGAAAAGGCTGGTTTAAATAGTATAAGAGGGGAATTTAAGCCAAATTATTTTTACATTCGCGATACATGCAATCTTTTGACCTGGATAAGACCGATGTATCTAAGATAAAATCGGCATTAAGTAGTGGTAATGACGAACACTTAAAAGCTGTTCTTGGGGAATATCATGCCTCTGAAATTGCAATTCTATTTGAGAGCATTACTAAAGAGGATCGCCAGCGGATCATTAATCTTCTATCTGTAGAAATCGCTTCTGAGGTGATTTCAGAGATGCATGAAGAGGCACACCCTGAGGAACTGCTTTTGCAGTTACATCCCGAAAAACGTACGGAGATTGTTGAGGAGCTGGATTATGATGATGCGACGGACATCATTTCACAACTCGAGGAACATGAACAAAAGGAAATTCTGGGTGATCTGAGCGAAGATGATGCGTCGGAGATCAGGAATTTGCTTCGTTATGACGAGGATACCGCGGGTGGTTTGATGAACACGGAGTTCATCAGAATTAACCTGAACCTCACTAAAAAGGATGCGATTGAAGAGATCATCAGACAGAGCGAGGAGATTGAAGAGTTTTATACCATATTTGTGGTAGATGACCATAATATTTTCCGTGGAATAGTTTCCTTGAAAGACATTATCAAATCGAAGGGAAATGTACATATCACGGAGCTGGTCAAAACGGAAGTGGCCTGGGTATATCCGGATATGGATCAGGAAGAGGTGGCCCGATTAATTTCGCAATACAACATTACCAGTATTCCGGTAGTTGATCATGAGATGCATTTGCTTGGAAGGGTGACATTTGATGATGTTATTGACGTTCTGGAAGATGAGAATACGGAGGATATACTAAAAATTTCGGGGGTATCAGAAGATGAGGAATTAAGTGGAAACTGGATAGATGCGGTAAAATCAAGGTTACCCTGGTTAATCATCAACCTGGCTACTGCTTTTCTGGCTTCGGCGGTCGTACGTTATTTTGAGCCCACGCTGGAAAAAATAGCGGTTCTGTCTGCCTATATGACCATTATTGCCGGAATGGGTGGAAATGCAGCGACTCAGGCCCTGGCGGTTACCGTAAGGAGGATTTCATTGTACGATTTAACAGATAGTCAGGCGTATCGTACGGTATTGAAAGAGTTTACAGTGGGCCTGATTAATGGCGCGGCGACTGGTTTGATTGTATTGGTTTTTGCGTTGTATTTTGACAGTAATCCTTTGCTCGGTGTGGTGATTTTTCTTGCAATGACAGGAAATCTGGTGATTGCCGGTATTACGGGCGCTGGAATTCCTTTGATACTGAAAAGGGTAGGGATAGATCCGGCAATTGCCTCCTCTATTATTATTACCACGTTTACGGATGTTTTTGGTTTTTTTCTGCTCCTGGGACTGGCGAGCAAATTGTTGTTATAAAATTCAGGCCTGAGAAAACTCAAGCCTGAATATCTAGGTTTTAAAGTGCTGTTACTCTGGCTTCTATATTGCCTTTAGTTGCTTTTGAATATGGACAGGCCCGATGGGCTTTATCGGCCAATTGCTGAGCTTCCTGCTGTGAAATTCCTGGGATATGCACATCCAGATCTGCGGACAGTACAAATGAATTTCCATCTTTATTAAAGCTGACATGTACATTGACGGTAGCTTCTGAGACATCTACGCCATCATGCTTGGCTACAGAGCCTAAAGCGCCTAAATAACACGGTCCCCAGGCAGCTGCAAATAGCTGTTCAGGATTTGTTGCTCCTCCCTGTCCACCCATTTCTTTCGGTTTTCTAAGGTCAAATTCGATCTGTCCGTCACTTGATTTAATATGCCCGTCGCGGCCACCTTTGGCCAGTACTGAGGCCGTATATACTTTTTCCATAATATGAGTTTCTATACTAAAGGAACAAAGTAAGGGTGGACTATGTTTTTAGAATCTGATTTTTTCGCTCAGTTTGTAAATGTCATAAGCTACTTTCTGGATGAGATCGAGAAGGTCGCTGATCACCGAAGAATCGTCTTGCGGAATAGGACCTGTAACTTCCTCCTTAATTCTGATCAGAGGGACATTGCTGATTTCAGCTTTATGGTTCGTTAAGATTTCTGCAGAGAGATTGATCAGGTAAATGGTGTTTTTGATGACAGGTTGTAATTCTTCAAAATTCTTGAAGCTAAATTTATGTTCTTTATTATATAAAGAAAGGGTGGCCGCATAGGAGGATAGAAGATGATTCCTGTCTCTTATACACATCTAAAAGGGGGGGGGGGGGGGGGGGGGGGGGGGGGGGGGGGGGGGGGGGGGGGGGGG
>NZ_JAELTV010000488.1 GCF_016429005.1 Pedobacter sp. ASV19 | reverse complement strand
CCCCCCCCCCCCCCCCCCCCCCCCCCCCCCCCCCCCCCCCCCCCCCCCCCCCCCCCCCCCCCCCCCCCTTTTTTACGTTCGTCGGCAGCGTCAGATGTGTATAAGAGACAGCTGCATATGAGTGCAACTACAGGCCTTCTACTTGCTTCCTCCTTCTTATCTAACGACCCGCTCAATAGCCTCACCAATTGGGTTTACAGAAGTAAAATCAAACCCAAGCAATTTCCCTATGGTTTTCGCATATTGGTTCTGATAAATCTGCAAACTGGTCTTTATTTCCCCAAGAGCTTTGATGTTAGGCCCCATAGCCATCAACCAGGTATCATTAGAATGCGGCGTACCCGAACCATGACTGGTCCATTGATTACCTTCTCCCCTCCCGTGATCCGGCATGACCATCAACACTGTATTGTTTTTATAAAAAGGATCACTCTGCAAATAAGCCCAAAGACTACCAATCATCGCATCAATACTATGAATATCATCAAGATAAAAATCATACTTACCCTCATGAGCATGGTCATCGGTATCAGCCAGGTCAAGATAAACTGCTTTTGGATGCTTAGCCATAATATATGATTTAGCAATGGCATAGGTATTGGCATCCAAACGCTCACCATCACCCCAAATTTTAGGTGCGTAATGCTGAATCTCATTGGCCATCCTTTGGCTTTCAGTAAGCCCCTCTCCTTTAACATCTTCAAAAGGATTATTGACCATTAGGCCGTTTCTGTTCCGGTTGATGATCCTGGCCACAGCATCCCATGACGCAAAAGCAACCACTTTTCCTTTATAACCTTTTTGCTGATCAATAAACTCCAGTATATTCTTATTTGGATTATCCGGATAGTCATTTGAATTTACCTTTGGATCAGGATAACCAGTTAAGTTTTCACTGCGGCCGGGATACGAAAACCAATAGGTATTTTTAACATTAACATTATTGCCCAGCTCCCTGTTTCCATACAGCTGCCCGCCCTTAGCCAAATTGCCCCAAACAAAAGGCATCAATTTGGCTCGTCTTTCCAATTGATTTTCTGACCAGTATTTTTTAAAAACATCAGACGAATCCTGAGAAATATATTTCTTATTAGTCATTAACTGTTTTTCCGCCCCCTGAAATATTTCTTTCCAGCGAAGCCCATCAATAGATACAATAATAACATTCATCTGCTTTTTGCCTTTCTGAGCAAAAGCCATCTGTACTATCACCAGTACCAGGAGAAAAGAACCAATTTTTTTCATTAGTAAATTATTTGATTTTTAAAAGTTATGAAGCTATCATGAGCGTATTCCTTGCTGTTTTTAAGTGTTTGCTCATGATGATAATATTATATTTTTATTATTTCAAGGCAACAGCAAATACATTTCCAGCAAAATCTGCTACAAACGCAGTATCATTCGATACCGAAACATTAGCAAAAACAGGCGAACCTAGATTCATCTTCTGCAAAACACCTCCGGTTTTCTCATTTAAAACATAAAAGAAACCATCAGAAGCACCAAAAAGCAATTTCTCTTTATACTTCAATACCGAACCTTCAACCGTTGCAGATTCCGGACCGGTATAAGGAGCGGAATACACCAGCGCATTGCCGGTCGGCCTGTTCCACACCTCCTTTAAAGTCTTCAAATCATAAGCAACTACCCCATTTTTTGCCGTAGCCATAATAATATGTTCATCTGTCACAAGCGGGCTTGCCATAACTTTAAATTCATAGGGTGCCTCTATCTTTTGCAGTGTTTTACCATTTAAAGGATCAATTATAAAAATGGCATTGATCCCGGTCACATAAATATTGCCATTTACATAGTTGGCCGTGCTGCTTCTAAAACGCAAGCCATCGTCACTTCTCTTCCACAACAGCTTCCCCGTTTTTTTATCATGCCCAAACAAACTTTGCCAGTTACTTCCTGTCACAATAACATCACCCGCAAGTGTCATCTTTGCTGGAGTCCCTTCTCCTCCGCTCCAGTCTTTGTTGATCCAAAGCGTCTTACCTGTCTTTACCTCTAAAGCCTGAAAATAAGAACCAAATCCAGTATAATAAATACCCTTTTCCGCAACACCGCCCGATATATATCCAGGCAGGTTTTTCATACCCAGATCCCTCTTCCAAACCACCTGTCCAGACGAAGCTTTAAGCGCATAAGTAAAACCTTCCATATCCGTACATAAAATCAAACCGCTATCATAAGAAAGTTCATGTTTTACAGAATTCTGTGTTTTGTAATGCCATACAACCGCACCAGTTAACGGATTTATCGCCGTAACGCCGCAATTTATATTATTACCATCATCAATGGTAGCCACAAATAATTTGCCCTCGGCAGATAAAGGAGCCGCTTTCCATATATTCCCCTTTATATTGTGTACCCATTTTAAAGACGAACCTGTTACTTTATCACCTATCGTAAAAGTTTGTTTTTGGATATGCACCTCACCATCCGCAAAAGAAACCTCTGTCTGAATGGTCAGGGGTTTCCCTTTTACCAGTTGAGCTGCCGGTATCCTGCCTTCCCAGGTCCAGTCTGTATTTGCAGCAAGGTGAGTTTCAGCAACCCTATTGCCCTTCACATCATAAATTATACTTTTAACACCTTTTACCGAAGTCTCACTATCATAGACACTGGCATTCACCATCAAAGCGCCGTTTTCAATTTTCACCATATCAGATCCTGATGGCGTGTTGACCACAAGGTGTTTATGTAAATAGGTATAATGCGGTTGTACTTCTTTCACTCCATTTTTATCAATTTCAATAGAAAGGAATTGCCCAGCAGAATTGTCTATTCCACCTTTATCAGGCGGTGCAGTAGAAATATACTTGATTCCTGTTTTTGCGCTTTGTCTTACAAAATTATTATGCCAGTGACCGTATACCCTGTCTCTTATACACATCTAAAAGGGGGGGGGGGGGGGGGGGGGGGGGGGGGGGGGGGGGGGGGGGGGGGGG
>NZ_JAELTV010000487.1 GCF_016429005.1 Pedobacter sp. ASV19 | reverse complement strand
TTGATAGTTTTCCATCATTTATTGTATTTGGAATCAGACAATTCTTTGATTTTATATTCTTGTTGTTCCAATCGTTTCTTTATTTCAATCAAATACAAAGTCAGCTCCTCTATCTTCTTAAGTAGTTTCCCATTCATTTCGCTTAGGTTTATCCCCTTTTCTTCTGCCTCTGCTGCAGAAGGAATTCCTGGCAAATGGCCTTTCTCTTTGATGTGTTTTTCTGTGGCCTCTAAAGAAGGAAGGCTGTAATCTGATGTGAACACATAGTCTGGCCAGTTCTGAGTTTCTACCTTAACCTCTTTCGCCCGGATATTACCATTAACAGAAAGCTTTTCAGCAGGAGAATTCATCCCAATTCCTACATTTCCAGAAGTTGAAATCCTCATTTTTTCAGAACCATTGGTTCCAAAAACAATGTTCCTATCCATATCTGGCACGGTTGAATAAGAGCTAATATCTATGTAAGACAAAACGCCAGCGTTAGCCCCTCCCCCTGCGCTTAATCGCAACAATCCATCATCAGCAGTAGCTCCAGCAGAGCTGTATACCCTAATTTCACCCGGAATTTTATTAGGAGAAATGACAGGTCTTGCAGACTGATTATTCAGCGTTGACTGCATCATTATACCCCCCAGGATATCCAGCTTTGCCCGAGGATCCTTAGTGCCAATACCAATATTACCCTCACTTGTAATCCGCATCTTTTCCGTAAGATTCTGCGCCAACCAACCATCAGAGGTATAAAAGCTGAGATCCATAGCTTGCGCAAGAGCTGTATTGGCTAAGTACCGATTCATTCTTTCTGCCCGGATTCTGGAACCAACCTGATTAGGAACCATATCCCTCCAGGTATAAAAATCAATATTATATCCACCAGGGCTTGCACCAAAAGGCACATTGGTATTTCCAGCAGAATTTGGTGCCCCGATACTCACAGCAGAAACACCATTTAAGTCAGAATTCACCTGTAAATTGGTCAGGGGGTTGCTACCAGTGCCAATTCCAACATTCCCATTAGCAGGAAACACATTAGTTTGTGCAATAGAAAGGCTAACTGAGCATGTTAACCCTATAAGAGCGAAATATTTCAATATATTATTTGATTTTAGATTTTAAGTCTTGAATTTCCTTCTCTTGCTTTTCCATGCCCTTTTTCATGTCAATCAAATGCAAAGTCAACTCCTCAATCTTTTTGAGCAGTTTAGCATTCATATCTTCCAGATCGATTCCATGAGTTTTTGCAGCCTCGGCAGAAGGAATTTCCGGCAGGTGCTTGTTCTTTTTCACAAAAGCTTCGATCTCAGATAAAGGCTGCAGCTTATAATCGTCATCAAAAACATAATCCGCCCAACTCCCCTGCAACTGGACTTTAACAGATTCAGCAATCATGTTTCCCGCAACAGCAAGCTTATAGCCCTTTGTATCCCAGGTTCCAACACCTACATTGCCTGAAAAATAGTTCGGGCCATCTCCATAAAAATAAGCTGTCCCCTGTTTAGAAAGCCCATTGGAATTCACATATGGATCTAAAGTTGTTTTGAAAGTATGGGGTGGTCTATCTTGCTCCAGAAAAGGTAATGGATTAGCTAGCCCATCGTAGACCACAGGCGTTACAGGAAAAAGAGATTTATAATAATAAGTTGTTCCGCCCCCTCTTAACCAAATAATGATTCTAGCAGAAGCATTAGCAAACGTAGCATCAGACCAACCTGCTATAAATTTTACGCTTTCAGTTGAGTTATGATCTTGTATAACATCAGCATCAATAAAATTTGCACCGTGGCCCCAATTGGTCACATGAAAGTCAAACCTGGCAATCAGTGAGCCTCGCCAATTGCTATTTGCATGCACAGACGAACGTCCTATCTCCAATTGAGAAGCAACATTGTTATTCCAGCCACCATCAGTCCAAAGTGTTGGATAAAACTTATCAAAATCACCACCTACAGTAATGCTACCAGTAGTTTGTGCTTTTAGATTTAAAATAGTGCCCACAACAAAGAAAAGCAGGCAGAAAAGAGTGTTTTTCATAACGCCATTTAATTTTGACACTAAGTAAAATAAACTCAGTGCGACCCCACTGCACTAAAGAAAATGTGGATAACTTTTTTCAAATGACCGTCGAAACCCAAGATTCGACACCGAAAAAGCTAATAAAAAACCAAGAAGTTCCTGTATCCCAATCTGGTAACGTAAATGGGCTATTTAACGCGCTTTACTAAAGCGATCACCCTAAAGTGCTGGAATTGAAAAAACTATGTTTATTCATATATTTTTGCGGCTACCAAAATATCTGCAAACACCTTCCAATCTACATTGTCAGGTATCGGAAGGTTATTGTTAATATAGTAACCTTCCATATCACCTGTCCAACTTGCCATTGCTTCTAAAAATTCAGGCAATGTTTTATTTTCCCAATCTTCTGAGCTACTTTTTAAATCCTCCAAAAGAAAATGGATGAAACTTATAAAGTCAGCCTTGGTTTTGATACTATTTACAATATTCGTAAAATTCATTTCTAAAACTATTTAAATATCATCGTTTGACTTCCGCCTAGTTTTAATACAACAGAAGTTGCCCCATGGTGCTGATCGATTTTCCTCAACTGCAACTGCCATTAGCTCCTTAGTTTTTCTAATTACTTCAAGTATCATAGGCAATCAGTATATTTTACTTTCTCGCTTTATTTAAAACAAGACTGTAAAATCATAAACATCTATCTAAAAATGTATATACATATATTTAGAAATAAGATTAGCCCAATTCTGATATAATGGTTCTGTTTATAGAGTCCCCAGGCCTTTCTATTAAACAAAAACAACAAAATTGACATCAAAACAATAAACTGCAATAGATAAAAGAAAACTTCATAGCCACTTCCTAATAAAACAATAGCAATACTTAAAAGGCAAATTGAATACCTGTCTCTTATACACATCTAAAAAAGGGGGGGGGGGGGGGGGGGGGGGGGGGGGGGGGGGGGGGGGGGGGGGGGTGG
>NZ_JAELTV010000486.1 GCF_016429005.1 Pedobacter sp. ASV19 | reverse complement strand
GGATTTACTTCGTTAGAAACAGAAGAAAACACAGGCGGAACTGGCAGCATTGCAATCCAAGATCAATCCCCATTTTTTGTACAATTCTTTAAATGCCATTACCAGCCTGATCCATTTGGATCCCGACAAGGCAGAAGACATGACCTTAAAACTTTCCAAACTGTTCAGGTACAGCATTAACCAAAGTCAGGAAAATTTGATTTCTATCCAGGAAGAAGTCGATATACTTCAAACCTACCTCGATATAGAGAAAGTACGCTTTGGCGACAGGATTCGCTTTGTTATAGAGATAGAGCATGGATTGGAGCATGAAAAAATTCCTCGCTTTTTGATCCAGCCATTGGTTGAAAATGCTTTAAAACATGGTTTAAAAGACACTATAGAAAAAGGTGAACTTAAGGTCAGCATAAAAAAAACGAAAAAAATGGACATTATCATTTCAGATAATGGATACCCCTTCCCTTCCGAACTGGAAATCGGTTATGGCCTGCAAAGCACCTATGATAAACTGGAGCTTTTATATCCCGGCAACTACGAGCTTCAAATCACCAATGAACCATTTAAACAAATTAAAATTCAAATCCCCTTACATGACAAGTAAAATCTGGCGCACGATTATTATTGACGACGAAGAACTGGCCCGCCAGCGGCTGAAACGTTTGCTGAGTATTCATGATCATCTGGATATTATTGCTGAGGCTGCAAATGGTGCAGAAGGCCTGCAGCAAATCGAAAAACATCAGCCAGATCTCATTTTCCTGGATATAGAAATGCCGGTTTTAAACGGGTTTGAAATGCTCTCCAAACTTAAAAAACAGCCAAAAGTCATTTTCACCACCGCTTATGATCAATATGCAGTAAAAGCCTTTGAGGAAGAATCTGTGGATTACCTGCTAAAACCTGTCGAAGCTGAACGCCTGGAAAAATCCATGCAGAAACTGCAACAGCATCAAGGAGCAACAGAACTCCAAATTCCCTTCAACCTGCTTGCAGAAAAACTTAAAGTTAAAAAGGAGATTAAAACCCTTACTGTAAAGATCGGGGACCGGATCCTGCTCATCAAGCTTGCCGACATTACTTCTATTGAGGCAGAAGACAAATACGTCTTCCTGAATACGGCCGATGGCAAGAGACACTTAACCGATTTCACCATTACTGCACTCCAGGAAAAACTTCCGGATACATTTTTAAGAATCAGCAGAAGTACCCTCATAAATTCAGATGCCATTAAAGAAATCAGAAAAAGTTTTAACGGTACCCTGGTATTCCTTATGACAGACAGTGCAGCATCTAAATGCAGCTCCAGCCGGGGTTATACCCAAGCCTTAAAAGAAATATTTGACATATAAATCCTAACTTTGGATAATGATGCCTAAATATTTCCTGATCGTATGCCTTTGTTTCTGCACCTTCCTTTGTAAGGCCCAGGTTTCGAGCCTGAAAGATCTGGAAGCCTGTATTTCCAGATCAGCTGTACGCGTTGGCGATTCTCTGGTTGGCAAAGGCTGGAAACTGGATATTGCCATGACCGGAAATTTCGAGAACGATTATTACCGCACTTTTTCTTTTGGAAACCTTAAAACAGATCCTACCCGCGCGCTCGCCTGGCTCAGGATCCACAATACAGAATCAGCGGTAAACCGGGTGTATTACCAGGCCCCCGATAAAGCAGCTTATACCCTGTTATTAAAGGAAATTGAAGCCCTTCAACCAGACAAATCAGATGGCCAGATTGTAGACAATCAAATTTTGACTATTTACAGTACTAAAAAATTTATTTATCAGAGTATCGTTACCAGTACTTCTTATACCATTGCCGTCATTGCCCCATCTTATTTTCAGGATCAAACACAAAATCCCTAAAATAAATTTATATTTTTATTCAAAACTGTTTAAGTGTTTGCAATAAATGTTAAACAATCGTTAACTTTGTTCTAAACATTATCAATAAACAGAACAGTGCTCACAGGTTTTATTAATTTTATAAACTATCAAAGAAAAATAGGTTTTATCACCTGTACTGATACACAGATCAGTTTTATACTTTTAGCTCATGATAATCCTGACCTGGACTTTGACAAATTGTTTCTCAATGACAGTGTCACTTTTGAACAAAGGGATGGAAAATACGGTCATCATGCTGTAAACGTGCGTAAAATAGATAAAGGCTTTACTTCACTAAGCGCTGCGCCCTGAATAAATTGTCAGCAGCCTGCTGTATTTTAGCCCTTAATTTTGTATTATAATTTTTATGCTGATCCAAAAAAGTCCGCACCATTTCAAAAGCAGATTTACTCTGGTAGTTCCCTAACGTAGCCTGCAGCCAGGAGGCTGGAAAGAAAATATCACCGGTTACCTGAATCTCCTGGAGCATATCAAGACTTTTTGGAAGGTATTTCACAGAAGATTCCTGACGCAATGGATGGTGCAGATAGTACAGTGCAGCCAACACATTAGATTCTTTTGTGCGGTTTGATTTCAGTTCCAAACTGCTAAAAAACTGATCTCTCACCTGCTGATCAGCCGATACAGCCGGCTGGATAAATTCAAATCTGCTTCTCCGGTCCGGATTGCTGATCCTGCTTAACTGAGTGTGCAGCAAAGAAGGATCTGACTGCCCTTTCAAAGCCAGGGACAGAGATAATGAGGTATAGTCGTCTTCATTAAGCTTAATACCTTCGGGGGCTTGCTGACTTTTCCAAATCGCATATAAACGATCGCCCGCGGATTGACTTAAATAAATATCCTGATAGGTTTTAAAGAGTATTTTTTTATTATTCGGAGAGCCCTCCTGACCGATGGCATTCCACAAAGAATCTTCCAGTAAAGGAGCCAGCTTAATGCGTTCAGCAGCCGATGTGAAATTCCAGAAAATACTGCTGATATACCCATTGATTAGTTTCAGATTCAATTCATCGGTTTCCTTATCCAGTCCAGCAGTAAAAAGCTTAAGCAAGCTTTCCGGATCAATGGTTTTTCCATTAAGCATATTCTCATACATAGAAATGTAGGCAGAAGCTCTCCTCAAAGGCTTTTCCATTTTGTACAGG
>NZ_JAELTV010000485.1 GCF_016429005.1 Pedobacter sp. ASV19 | reverse complement strand
ACGTTCGTCGGCAGCGTCAGATGTGTATAAGAGACAGGTCTTTTCTGATTTTCAAGATATATTTACCCTTTAATCCCTTTCCTTTAGATATAAATCGCAGCCTGTAAATCTCATTACCCCAGGCCTTCCTGAAACGGTCATCATCCATCAGCCTGGTCTCCATTTGTACGCTGAACTGCTCCGGATTATAGATTATACTATAGCCAGGAAATTCAGGAAATAGAACCTGATCTCCTTCCAATTTCATTTTCAGCGGACTGATAAAATTTAAAACATTTTCTTTTACAAATCTTTTAAGTTCAAAATCCTCGCTGAGAATAATCTCATTACCTGACCGGTTAAACTGTAAGCTTCTTATCCAGGACTTAACCTGAGCAGGTTCCGGATAGGCCCCGGCAATGTTTACAGAAAAGGTCGTTTCTTCAGGACCTGGGTGGTCAATCTTAAAATCTGTGGCAGCAAACTTTTTACCATCCATTTGATCTGTACCGTTAATACCTGGACAGTTGTGCCATTGAGATTGCACATTCCATAATTCATAACGTTTGCTGCTAAAAGTCTTTGCTGTATACGTACCCACCCCTGCGTCAATCAACAATGGTTTTCCATCAGCATACACTATAAAATTACCAATATCGTTATGATTGTGACTCTCGGCATTATTACCTCCTTTTGCTGCAAGGAACAATCCATCAGTACTTCCTTTTTTACTGCGGGCAGTAAAAACCTGCAGATCTGGCAGTACTTCTTCCAGCGGATAAGGTGCTTTCGGGCTAATTTGCTTTATCTCCTCGTACACCTGTAGGGTCTGTACAAATTCGTTCACATCATCAAGCGGAAGTTCTGCTTTTTTGTAATTCAATATAAAGGATGCATATGCTTTTAAAGTTTCATCATGAAATAGCTTTCCGTAACGATAAACACTTTCTGGATTTTGCAAATATTTAGAAAAAGCATCTGCAAAATTGACCATATTGTTGTTTGCAATCTGCATCTTGTAAGTATAAGTCCCCATTCTGTGCAGAAGTTCTTTGTCCGACCAATTCAGTTTACCTTCCGACGCACTGTTCACCAGGCTAATTAAACGTATAAGCTTCCCTCCAGCCATATCCCAGTAAGATGGCCCCTCATCACAGCCACCGTCCTCAGGATAGTGATTGATAAACTGGTCTGTACTTAACAAAAGTTTTTTGCTGAACAGTTCCAGGGAGTCGCCAGGTTTAAGCATCAATAAAGCCGCCTGCATACAATTTGTATTGTTAAAAGTATTCCAGTTATTTACTGTATTTCCTTTTAATCCCATCCACCAGAAAGTATCATATTTAAGATAAGGTTGAAAAATCCTTCGGTTAAGCTCATATTCAATTCTACTATTGATTACTTTTGAATATTTACCCAGCTGTGGACTGAGCAGGTTATAAATGACCGCAACAGTCGCCCCTGTTCTCGATGCATTCAGATCAATGTATGGATTTTGGATATTGGGTAGATCTGCACCTTCTTTTTGCACCACAATATGTGCGGGTGCAACCCAGGTACTCTCTTCAAGAATGAGCCATAGACCATTTACAATCTGCGGTAGGAAACGACCTTGATTTTGAACGAGTTCACCCAATACCAGATTGGACAAAATTCTGCGTCGCTCGGACTGCAGATTCTCATAATTGATCCGGGTTCCGGTAAATTTGTAATCAAGATATAAACTTGCAGGCAATGAAGGCCAGGTATATTGGTTTGCGATTTCTGCTTGGTTAAGAATTTTTGTTTTAATGCTATCTGCCAGACCAGCAATTTTTGACAAGGTTTCCTCCCGCTGTTGGTTTTGCCAAAGACCTAGGTTTTTAAAAACTCCTTGACCATTCCTATTGTATTCTTTGCTCAACCAGTTTTTTGCAGGTAACTGGGCCTTACTTGTCCAGACACAGGACATGATAAGGATAGAAACAATTATTCTTTTCATATCAATCTTTATAATTCAAAGGCTTTTTTCTCTTTACTGGTGTTTCAGGATGCTGACCTGATTGAAACGGATCGTAGTAATACAGCCCCGCCTGGTTGTACAAATTAATATGGCTTTTCAACCTGAATTTGAAAGCCTCCAGATTTTTATTCTTTTGTTTTGTCCAGGCCGACTCTGCCAGTGCAGCCAGGCGGGGAAACAATAGGAAATCCAAGCGCATCTGGTCGGGTACCGTTTCCGTCCATAGATTGGCCTGGATGCCTTCTATAAGGTTCAATTCCTCCGCTTTTCCTACAAATCCCGCTGCATTAAAATTGTAAACATCCTCCATTGGACTATATAGCTTATTCCACTTCCGCCCATACCTGTGCGTACTGTCCTGAACGAAATCAAAATATAATGGCAAACGGGGGCACAAAACAGTTCTATATCCATTCTCCATTAATGTCCTTAACTGCTTGGGCTGGTCATGCCGCCACCAAAACATAATCGTTTTATCTATTGGTAATCCTGCATTTGCCATTTCATCCCAGACCAGAAGCTTTGAGTTAAGACGAAAAACAGAATCGGCCATCCGTTTCATAAA
Organism: Pedobacter sp. ASV19; assembly: GCF_016429005.1. Classification (GTDB taxonomy): domain Bacteria; phylum Bacteroidota; class Bacteroidia; order Sphingobacteriales; family Sphingobacteriaceae; genus Pedobacter. The sequence goes on along the minus strand of NZ_JAELTV010000485.1, from coordinate 471 downwards.
ATAGTCTTCCACCTCTTTTACATCTTTAAGATTTTTAGCTTTCATTAAGCTTATAATCTCTGGGTTGGTTTTCCATTTCTCATTACCAAAACTAACCTCGTCCCCGCCTAAATGAACCATCTGCGAAGGAAATAAAACACTGGTTTCTTTTAAAATATCCGTCAGGTAGCCATATGTTTTTTCTAGGCCAGGATTAAAAGTGAATTCAGGATGTTCTGGTGTGCCACCACCGCTGTATTCAGGATATGCCCTGTTTGCAGCTGTGGCATGTCCTGGCATATCAATTTCGGGAATAATTTCAATAAACCTTTCTGCGGCATAAGCAATGATATCTTTGATGTCTTCTTGTGAATAATATTTGGCAGGAGCATTTTCATTACTGTCTCTTATACACATCTGACGCTGCCGACGAACGTAAAAAGGGGGGGGGGGGGGGGGGGGGGGGGGGGGGGGGGGGGGGGGGGGGGGGGG
>NZ_JAELTV010000484.1 GCF_016429005.1 Pedobacter sp. ASV19 | reverse complement strand
TTGTTATACTTATAATTCGACTTAGGGCTCTGTTTAGAACTCTTTTCATTATGAATATTTAGAGTTAACTTGTACGTTTCCACATTATGCCCACCCAATGTTACTCCTAATTTAAAAAGCGAATACTCATTTGGTCTCAGATCGTAAGTTGCGAGACAATTAACATGCAAAGCTTGACAAAGTTGACCATTGGAAACATACAGTAATAACTGGTTCATAGCATCTTCATCAGATCCAGCCCTTTTAACATATTTAATTTGTAAAAAAACTTTATTCAACACTTTGACGGTATCAACACTCATATAGTCATTTATCAATAAGGTATCTTGTAAATAATTAATGGTTAACATGCCGCTTGAAGGCTTATAGTACAACTTTATATTTGCTGCAGCTCCGTCAAAAGATTCTATTTTATAAGACTGGGCTTTTGCAGTGTTAATCGTAAAATATAATCCTATAAATAATAGAACAATCCATGTTGCTTTAGAGTCTGTTGCCTTTAGTCCTTTTTGATCCATAAGGGGTAACTGTTCTTTAGAAGATTGACAACCGTTATATTTTCCATTATAAAACCCCCAATCAAGTGCTCCAATATAGTCTAGATTGTTTTTAGTTACACAATAACTCTCAAATATACATGTCCAACTCGTTATTTTTCTTCTTAAACTAATAAGCTTTTGTATATTAAAGATCGAGAATTCGCTGCTAAATCGTATTTTCTCTTAAAATGTAAAATGGCAAAAAAAAAACGATAGATGAAAATTTATACACTAATGTTTGGTATTGTGTCAATGTGGTTTCTCTCCTTGCAGAGTATATACGCGCAGGGCAACTATGATTATAATATACATCAAGCTGAATTATTCAATAGCAAAAAGCAATATCTGGATGCAGCCCGAAGTTATTCGAGAGCTTTCGCAACAAATCACAATCTCGGACGCGTAGATCACCGTTATGAAGCGGCACGCTGTTATGCATTAGCTGGAATTAATGATTCTGCGTTTGTGCAACTTGAAAAAATATTCAAAGCTGGGTATGATCGATACAATGATTTGATATCTGAAAGCTCATTTAAAAGTTTAAGAAACGATGGTAGGTGGCCGTCTATTGTAAAGTTAGCTAAACAGGAGCATGAAAGGGCAATAACGATAGTCGGTTCAAACATAAGAAATAACAACCTGATAAAATCCTTAGATAGTATTTTTACAGACGATCAAAGTATTAGAATAAAATTACAAGAGATAGAAAGCAAGAGCGGAGTTGCATCCAGCGAATGGTCTAAAACCGCGATTTGTATGGCGAGACACGACTCCATTAATACCATAAAAATAGCCGCTTTTCTTGATAAGTATGGTTGGTTAGGGAAAGATGAAATCGGTGAGAAGGGAAATAACACATTATTTTTAGTTATACAACATTCCAATTTAGCGACACAATTAAAGTACTTGCCCCTACTCCGGCAAGCGGTGAAAGAAGGTAAAGTTAAAGCTTCTAGTTTAGCTCTTTTAGAAGATCGTGTAGCACTGAGAGAAGGTAAGAAACAAATTTTTGGCAGTCAATTAAAACTTAATAATTTGACAGGCAAATATTTTGTTCAACCATTACTGGATCCTGAAAATGTTAACAAGCGAAGGGCACAAGTTGGCTTGGAGCCAATTGAAGAATATGTGAAAAGATGGGGAATTGAATGGAATTTGGAACAGTATAAGAAAGAAGAAACTAAAAATGGAGATTGATTCTAATATAAAATGATCAAGGTAGAATGATTTAACCCGGATTTGGGAAGAGTATATAAACTTCCTTTTTGTAAATTCTAGCCTGAGAAATCAGAAATCAACCCTTCAGAAACTTAGATCCTTGACAGTTTGAATAATGCTTATAATTTATCTACTTTCAATGCAATCAAAGGCAATAGTAATTATAGACCCCCACCGCTGGATACTGCTAAATGGAGGACGTATTTAACTCTCGCTTTGCCTAAACGTGTCCAGGCAAAAATTATGTATGGTGGTGATCTGGGTGGGGTAACCATTACAGCCTGTGAAATACCCGATGACCTGCAAGCCTTCGCAGGATCATCCGATATCGTAAGGCAACTTATGATCATGTACATGGGATCAAGTGATACCGCTGATATATGCAAATATAAAGCCTGTAAAGATTTGATAGATTTGTACGATGCCCTTATAAATTATGCAGGTGATGGTGCTAATTGCGGCGAACTTCGGCAAAGAGCTTCTGAAATATTGAACAGATATTATAACTGTGATAATGTAACAAACCCAGGTGGCGGGCAAGATCCGGGCACCGGAACTGGTGGAGGGAATGGCGATGGTAGCTCAAGCACGGCTGCAATTGAAAATGAGGCATTCAATAGAAAAATTGATACCGCACAATTAAAGTGCACCATAAGCAAGAATCAATGATAGATTGTTATCTTAACAGTACCAGACCGACTCTAACGGAAATAGCAAGCCATCAAAAGGAAAAATCGGAGGATGTTAAAACTTACAATTATGAAAATCAAATTCATCATTATCTTAATCAGTTCAAGCCTCATCGGATTTGCCCAAAATATTACAGGTAAATTCGTTCAGCAAAATTATGTAGATGCCGGTATCACACTGACCTTTCATAAACCTACCTTCACGTATCAAAAAGGTGGCTCTATTAACGGCTCATTTGGCACAGGCTATTATAGCATTCATAAAAATGAACTTAAATTAAAATTCATAAAAGTACCAAAACAGGATACTTCATATTACAGCATCCATTCCAGTTCCGTAAAATCACAGACCGCATTACTTAACATAAAAATTCAGGACGAAAATGGGAATCCCTCTAAAGGCACAGTCATATTTCGAGACAAGGATTACTCCTCCATTGAACAGTTCCAATCTGATAATCACGGCCAGCTTTCCACACCCTTAAAACCTGTCTCTTATACACATCTAAAATGGGGGGGGGGGGGGGGGGGGGGGGGGGGGGGGGGGGGGGGGGGGGGGGG
>NZ_JAELTV010000483.1 GCF_016429005.1 Pedobacter sp. ASV19 | reverse complement strand
CCCCCCCCCCCCCCCCCCCCCCCCCCCCCCCCCCCCCCCCCCCCCCCCTTTTTTACGTTCGTCGGCAGCGTCAGATGTGTATAAGAGACAGCTACCTGATTAAATATTTCGAGCGCAAGTTCCACACCTGCAAGCACACCTTCTTCTTTAATCAGTAATTTTGCTTTACCTAAAGCTCCGGCCGGAATGGTTGAAAGTGAAGTATGATCTCCATCGCCTAAATCTTCAGCGATAGCATTTTTTATAAATAGGTCTATTATATGCTTGTCCAAATCATCAATTTTAAACCAAAAATAGCATTTTTACCTAAATTGTTTTATTTATTTCTCTGCTTCTATTCTCAAAGAAGTGATTAAAAAGGCGTTAGCAGTTTTTTTGGACGTTATAGAAACCCGAAATTTCCCGTTTCTGGTAGTTAAAGAAAGAATTCCAAACCTGATATTGGGGTTCGTATTAATGAGATGCACAACTGTAGAATTAACGGCCGGGTGTTTGGTGAAAAAATCTCTTAAAATTTGTTCAGCCTGTAGTTTTGAGTAGACATCTTCCTCATTAATCAAACTTAACTCAACAGATGGACTGAAACTTTTAGCGATTTCCCTGGAGTTTCCGGCTTTAAACAAAGCAGACATTTCATCAACAAAATCCCCCTGGAATAGCGAAGAAGGAAGAAAAGGCATAACAAAAACGAGCACCGGAAGTAAAAATCTGATCATCTCAATTAATCTATAGTTCCCAGTCCTACATAAACTATGCCATTAATAGATCATAAATTGCAATTAAGTGCCTTTTAAAACCCTAATAGACTTATATTTGTTCATCTAAAATAAGACAAGATTTTTAACTAAAATATGCTGATGGAACATAAAAAAGTAATGCTTCTGATCCTGGATGGCTGGGGTTACGGTAAACAGGACAAATCTGATGCCGCCTATGCCGCAAACACCCCTTTCTTTGATTCCTTATTAAAAAAATATCCCAACTCCAAACTGGAAGCTTCAGGTGAAGCAGTGGGTTTACCTGCCGGCCAGATGGGAAATTCAGAGGTCGGACATATGAACCTGGGCGCTGGGCGTGTGGTATACCAGGAACTGGGCAGAATCAATAAGGCAATCAGCGACCGGAGCTTGTTCTCTAACCCTGTACTGAAAGATGCGTTTAATTATGCAAAAGAAAACAACAAGGCTGTCCATTTCATAGGCTTGCTTTCTGACGGTGGCGTACATGCACATATCAACCATCTTAAAGCACTTTGTGATGCTGCAGATGAAGAAGGACTAAAAAAGGTGTTTGTACATGCTTTCCTTGATGGAAGGGATACCGACCCTAATTCAGGACTTGGCTTTGTTAAGGATCTACAGACCCATCTTGAGAAATCTTCTGCCCAGCTGGCCAGTATGATTGGCCGTTATTATGCTATGGACCGGGATTCCAGATGGGAAAGAGTAAAACAAGCTTATGATTTACTGACAAAAGGTATTGGCGAACCTACACAAAATGCAGCTTGGGCACTTGAGCAATCCTATGCAGAAGGCGTAACAGACGAATTTGTAAAACCTATTGTGATTACAAAGACAGATGGATCTCCGACGGCAACAATACAGCCTGACGATGTAGTGATCTGTTTCAATTACAGAACAGACCGCGGACGTGAGATCACTTCTGCCCTATGCCAGCAGGATTACGCCGAATTCAATATGCATAAACTGCCGTTGTATTATGTGACAATGACTACTTATGATGAGAACTTCATAAATGTTAAGGTGATCTTTACTAAAGATGATCTGAGTGAAACATTGGGAGAGGTTCTGGAAAAACACCATAAAAATCAGATAAGAATTGCAGAAACAGAGAAATATCCACATGTTACCTTCTTCTTTTCAGGCGGTAGAGAGCAAGTTTTCGGGAATGAAAAACGCATTATGATTCCATCCCCTAAAGTTGCCACTTATGACCTGCAGCCGGAAATGAGTGCACAAGGTATTACCGACGCTATTGTAAAGGAGCTGGAAACCGGCTGGGCCGATTTCATTTGCCTGAACTTTGCAAACCCCGACATGGTTGGTCATACCGGTGTATTTGACGCAGTGGTTAAAGCTGTTGAAACTGCAGACCGTTGTACAGAAGCCGTAGTGACCAAGGGATTGGAAAAGGGTTATTCATTTATCATTCTGGCCGATCATGGGAATTCAGAGTTCATGATCAATCAGGATGGCTCAGTAAATACAGCCCATACGACTAACCTGGTACCTTGCATTCTGGTAGACAAGGATTACACATCTATTGCGGATGGAAAACTTGGCGATGTTGCCCCAACAATCCTTAAATTAATGGGAATTCCTAAACCAGAGATCATGACTGGAAATTGCCTGATCTAATGAAGAAGCATCTGTTTTTACTTTCTTCCTTAGGGTTTTTAGCAGCTTGTAATCCATCTGCCTCAAACCCTCATGCAGAAGATAAGTATTTTGATATTCAGAATTATTTCCAACAAGAGGCACTTCGATTAAATAAAGCGAAGCCTCTTGTTGAAAAAATTGTTGTGGTCAATGGTGCTGAAGAGAAGAAAAAGGTGAGTATTGCTGATTGGAACAGGGAGTTTTCCGTCTTTTCGGATGCTGATATTAACAAATCTGCCTGGAAAGGCGCTTTTAAAGTAACAAAATCAAAGATCGAAGAATTGTATGTAAATACAGAGGATAAGATTCCTGTAAAGCAGGTTTTAGTGTATAGAGCAGGTGATAAGGTTACTGGCATTAAAATCTTGCAAAACACTGCTAATTATCTTTACAATTCAGTCGATACGCTAGTGTACTATCCAGATAGCCTATATCAGATCAGCAAAACACAACACATTAAATTACTGAATGCGAAATCTTATAAGATTACCGGAAAATTCTAGGTTATACAAAAGAGGACAAAAACGAAAAGGGCGGTATTTTTTCAAATACCGCCCTTTTCGTTTTTGAGTTGTTTCTCTTATTTAAGGCTGGCAACCTGAGCTTTTACATAATCCACCAAA
>NZ_JAELTV010000482.1 GCF_016429005.1 Pedobacter sp. ASV19 | reverse complement strand
CCCCCCCCCCCCCCCCCCCCCCCCCCCCCCCCCCCCCCCCCCCCCCCCCCCGCTTTTAGATGTGTATAAGAGACAGCTACAAAGGTGATGTGCTGGTCAGACAACTGACAGAACACACCCGTCATTGCCGGACGCAATTCATCGTTACTTACCGCAAAAATGGTTTTGGTAATGGCCTCAGTTAATACAGATGCCGGCAAATTTACAGAAGAGGCATTCTCTACAATCGGAATTTTAGGGAAATCATCTCCGTTTTCTCCGCTTAATTTATATTTACCATCACCTGCACTGATCTCAATAGAGAAAGAGTTATCATCAATATTAAAAGAAATAGGCTGATCTGGAAGGGTTTTCAAAGTATCCAGTAAAATTCTGGCCGGTACGGCTACTTTACCGCCTTCTTTTGACTCTACCGGTAAAGAGGTTGTCATACTGGTTTGCAGATCCGTAGCTGAAATGGTTAAGTTGCCTTCTTTAATTTCAAAAAGGAAGTTCTCCAATATAGGCAAAACAGTACTGCTGCTGGACGCACCATTAACCGTTTGTAAATGTTTTAATAATGTTGAAGTGGAAACTATAAATCTCATAATATGATCTTGTCAATTCTCAAAAATATAAAAATTACCTTGCATACTTACGTTTACGGTAATAATGTTGAAAAATTGCGAACGATATCAACACCAATATTGGAAAAACAACATTAAGGAGTTGCCATTTCAGCCTTTCCGTGTGTACTTTAGTTTTATCCAACAATCTGATCTTAACCTCTTTATTTCTCAATTCAATTAAATTATCATCATTAACCAGGTAATCTGCAATATTTAATAATAATGATTTATTTCCGAAATTCTGTTGGGTGTACCGGTCAAATCCAAGTGGAAAGGACGAGCCGTCTTTTGCACTGACCTGGTTCTTAAAAATATCTCCGTCTCCGATCACCACCATTTTGGTAGCCTGGCTCAGACCAGGAGTTTCAAACGGAACAGGTATTCCTTCGGGTACGCCCCGGTTCAGGAAAAGAGAAGGAAACCGACCTTCCAGCAATACCCCCAGAGTTTTAGGCATACTGGCATAATCTCTTGGATCCGGGCGCTCGGCCACCGTCTGCAATGCCAGCAGCATAGGTGTGTTGTGTACTTTATTAAACGCAGAAGTTTTGAGAATCACTTGTTTTTTAATGCCCTTAACCCCAATGGTATCTACAGTACTGGAAAATTCGCTTCTTACAGCATCTATATTTTTAACCAGAACACTGGCAGAATCCGGGAGCATCAAAGGATAATAAACCCATGGTGCTAACTGGATTTGTTGTGTATTACCCATGGCCAGGGGAATCTCAACACAGTTGGCATCTGCCACCAGGTTATAATTGATCCTTGCACCATAGGTAAAAAGCTGATCGTCCAGGCCTAGCTTATTGTTAAATGCCAATTGTTCTCCTTTCCCTTTCAAACTATCCAGATCAGCACTCACCTGGTCCAGGCTCCAGACCACCCTGCCTCCTTTCATCACAAAGTAATTGATCTTGTATTTTTCAGCTTCTGAGAATTCTTCGCGGGGTTTAACAATAAAAAGGACTTTCAGTTTATCCAGGCCTGCCTGATCAATGAGTTTTAAGTTAATCCTTCCTGTTTCATAACTTTCAGAGAGGCTTTTTATGGCACCATCCAAATAGGCGTCTGATGGTTCTCCGTTGGATTCTGTAAAACCAATTCTGGGGTTTTCGCCCGAAACGACTTTCTTTATAGCTGAGGTGAAGGCATACTCGAGGTTTTGGATCGAATTATTGATGTTTTCTTCATATCCCCCTGCAGCGGCCTGATTCTGTAATAGTTTTATCGGAATCTGCCTGTTATCACATTGGACAACTGCCATAGGGAAGATTGTTTTTTGTGTAAATCCATTGTCCGTTTTGATATTAAGACTTGTGGGTTCTACACCTATACTATACAAATGGCTAATTACAGTGTCTTGTTCATTTTGTGGCAAACCTGATATCGGATCTGCAAAAACAATTTTAAAGTCGGTTTTGGAGTTGGCTTTATAATCCGCCAGCAGATCCTGAACAGCATTTTTCAGTCTTTTAAATGCAGGAGGCAAATCACCATCCAGGAAAACAGTAACCTTAATTTCTTTGACCGGCTTATTTAAAATTTCCAGGGTTTTAGGGCTTAGTGTGAACCTGTGTTCTTTGGTAAAATCAAACCGGGTGTATAGGTATTGACCAGCTATATTCAGACCGATCAGGACTGCAATTATGGCAATGAACTGAACAACTCTTGACCTTACCATTTTCTGCCTCCGATCACAAAACGGGTGAGACTTAGGAAAAGCACATCGAATGTGAGAAAGTAGAGCACGTCACGGGTATCCAGCACCCCCCTGCCCAAGGATTGATAATGTGCATTTATGCTCAGGTTGTTAAATAGGGTTTCAAACGATTGTAAGGAAAGAATCTTTCCCATCGCATCAATGCCCGTGTAGCAAAGAAAACATATAAAAGCAGCTATAGCAAAAGCAATAACCTGGTTTTTACTTAATGAAGAAGCAAAAATACCTACTGAAGTAAACGAACTGCCCAACAGCAACAAACCAATATAGGATCCGATAACCGCACCCGTATCAATATTTCCGGAAGGCAAACCAAGCTGAAATACAGATAAATAATAGACCAGGGTTGGCAGCAAGGCAAACAACACCAGGCTCAGGCAGGCAAAATATTTAGCCAGAATAATCTGCCAGTCGGTAATTGGCCGTATGGCCAGTAGTACATATGTACCTTCTCTCCGTTCTTCGGCAAAAGAACGCATGGTCATGGCCGGGATCAGAAAAATAAACAGGAATGGGATCAGGCTAAAAAAGCCATTAAGTTCTGCATAACCATAGTCCCTGTCTCTTATACACATCTAAAAGGGGGGGGGGGGGGGGGGGGGGGGGGGGGGGGGGGGGGGGGGGGGGGGGGG
>NZ_JAELTV010000481.1 GCF_016429005.1 Pedobacter sp. ASV19 | reverse complement strand
CCCCCCCCCCCCCCCCCCCCCCCCCCCCCCCCCCCCCCCCCCCCCCCCCCCCCTCTTTTCAAGCAGAAGACGGCATACGCGATAGAGCTGCCTGTCTCGTGGGCTCGGAGATGTGTATAAGAGACAGAATCTAATGTTTCTGAAACAGAAACTTATCGTTTACTCGCCCTTGTAGATATCATTGCTGCAATTGACTATTATGGCATAACTGAATTGTTGGATACGATTGGAGAAGAAAGACTGAGGGCTCATCTGGAAATGGATAAAACGTACCAATACCTTGCAGGTGCCGGTGATGATGTAGCCTTTCACTGAGATGTAGGTGAAGGCAAGTATTTGTTGTTGATATGGTTTACGGTGACCACAGGGCTCAAATCGGAAATACTTTAAGAATTGAATGAAATATGGCCACAGGTAAATTTGCGGCCATATTATTTTTAGGTAGCTTTTTTATTTGCTATCGATCTTTTTTTTAACAATTCTTCATATGCAGGCTGCTCAGATTTTTTTGTGCCATCGGAAATCTTTATTCCGGCTTTTTCAAACTCCAGGATTAACCTTTTGTCGAAATCTGCTAGGTATGATACAAACGACAAAGAATCTTTTTCTTCTGGAATTGTTTTAAAAGGTACATTCGATTCTCTGAACCTGTGTAAAGTGGCTTTGGTACTATCGTTACCTTCAAGAAGTACGGAGTCACCGTAGTCTGTAATTTTAGCTGCATATTGATTGGTAAGGTATTTCAAGGAATCATTTTCTATTTTATAGGAAAGCTTGAACCGGCCAACTTTTTGATTATAGAAAACTATGTATTGCGAATCAATATCGAATTCGCTGTATCCATTTGCCATTGAAAATCTATGCCATTTTCCGATTAGTGATTTTTTATTTCCTTCGGTGTTTTTTAGATTCGATGAATCGCAGGCCGCAAGGGCAAAAATGTAAAAAGCAAGAAAATAAAGTAATGATCTCATCATAACTAATTTGTTAAATAATAGTAAGGAGGGTACTAAATATTGCCCGGCTTTTTTGCCGGGCAATAGTGTTTATTCTGCCCAAATTGTACAGTTAATATTGCCGCTAGTATTAGAGCCCCATGTCTCTGCAACCATAATGGCCGGAATATTTAACTGGCCAAGAGTATATCCTAAACTGCTCCATTTGTTATAGTGGTTAGCAAAAGTGATGACGCGATTTTGTCCGGTAGTCACTTTTGTAATTCTGGAGCTGTAAATCTGTCTGAATCCATCACCACCATCAATATTCTTACCAGTCATCCAACGGGTCCATACGTTATAACTTGCACCGTCGCTGTCAAATGCCCCCAGAAAAGTGCCGGTATGAGGCGATACTGAGCCCCATGTTTCATTTACATAATACTCATAATAAGGGCTTCTGCTCCATCCATACCAGCCAAAAGTACCACCGCCAGAGTTTGCATAAGTGCCAAGGTTATATCCTATTTTGTAGGATGAGGAACCTACAGAATAACCTTTTCCACACGTAAAATTGCCATTAAATCCGTTCCAGTTAACACTGTAGTTTCCGCCTGCGCCATTTGCGTAATTAACTGTACCGGTAGCGCCATCACTTTTCCAGAGTGACCAAAAGAAGCCGTTATGTGTACCCGACTGGTAAAAGGATTGGTCTGCGGCTAAAGCATTGGAGGAAGTGCTTTTGGCAGCAATTGCCTCGGGCTCTGTCCTTGTCTCTTTTTTACAGCTTGTTAAAATTGTTGGGCCTGCAAGCACAATGATTGCCGCCGCGCCAAAAGCAACCTTCCTGGTTACTCTTGTTAGTGAGTTTTGTTGTTCCATCTAGGGATATATTTGGTTATTTAATGGAACAAAAAAAGCATATTTGAAGATGGAACATTGCTAGGAATTAACAAATTTGTTACACAAATGTTCAGGCCGATAATTGATGTGAAATTGGTTAAGGTGTTGATTTACTGGATGAAGTTGTTTATTGGCGAAATACCATAGTGGTTTGAAACATGTACTTTTAAACTTATGTAACCGTTAAATGTACATTTATTCCTGGCTGCTATTAATTTTATCGTTATTTTCGCTACATAACCAAGTATACTCTTTGTATCTAATCCTCAAGCTTAACCAAAAGACCATGCTAGAGCGGGAAAATTTTAAAACAATATGCTGTTTTTTGCTGGGACTCATCTGGATGATTCAAACCGGGTACGCACAACAGCAAAAAATAAATTTTACGACTATAAATTCAAAAGACGGGCTCTCGTCCAACACCGTCAATGCTATTTTAAAAGATAAGTATGGTCTAATGTGGTTTGCCACGGAGGACGGCTTAAATAAATTTGACGGTGTTAATTTTACGGTATATAAGCTTAAATCTGATGATTCTACCGGTTTACAAGCTAATGACGTCAGAGCTTTGCATGAAGATAAATCAGGAAACCTCTGGATTGGAAGTTCTGGCGGATCGCTCAGTTTATACGACAGGAAGAAAAATTCGTTTATCAATTTTAAAGCAAACAGCCCTAATAACATTAGTAGTGATGTTGTAAGGTATATCTGCAGTGATTACAGGGGAATGATATGGGTGGCAACATATTCCGGGCTCGACCTCCTGGATCCTGGGAGCAAAAAGATTACTAAGTTATCTCTGGATCAGAATAGTTCAACAACATCTCCCCAAACCGAAGTCAATTATCTCTTTGAAGACAGTAAACATCGAATGTGGATAGGGACTAACCATGGCTTATACCTTTATAATAGAGGAGCACATTCCTTTATTAATTTCAAAAATTTGGAATCAGATCATTTCAGTTTAAGTAATAACTATGTTTCTTCTATAGCTGAAGATCATCTTGGTAATTTGTGGATTGGTACCGAAAATGGATTAAACCGGCTCCTTTCCGATGCAAAGGGTTTCAAAAATTTTAAGCGGTTTCCTGATGATACTGCGACATTAACAAGCAATAATATACCTGTCTCTTATACACATCTGACGCTGCCGACGAACGT
>NZ_JAELTV010000480.1 GCF_016429005.1 Pedobacter sp. ASV19 | reverse complement strand
AGATGTGTATAAGAGACAGGCTCAAAAGAAAGACCTCCCTCATTTTTTTAGGAAGCCGCTTGATTTCATTTTCAATCAGGCGTTCGAGTTCTCTCTCCCGAACACTATCGTCGGTAATTAAATGATCCTCCTGCAAAGTTTGATTAAAAGATTCCAGGTACCTGGCCGCAGTTTGCTGATGCCTTATTGCATCCAAAACCATATTTCTTACCGACCTGTACAAATAGGCAGACAAAGAGATCTGAAAGTTCAAGGTAGGTATAGCCTGGAGCAAATTGTAGAAAAGATTCTGTATGATATCCTTTGCCTCCTCTTCATCATGAAGCATTTTCTTTGCATGAAGATAAAGCACAGACCAATAACGATCATAAATTTGTGTAAAAGCGATATGGTCACCTTCTCTGGCCAAGTCAACGAGCTCCGGATCAGAAAGGTTCTTATAGTTGTACATCAGAATAGCATTATATTAATTCCAGCTCTTTTTTATTTGAGAATGTTACTGTATGTACGGATCAAATACTTTAAACAAATATATATAATAATTTATTATTTTATTGAACAGCCAATTGCCCCATATACACACTCGTACTTACCTGGTCTCCTTTCTCATTTACATAATGCATCCATCCATGTAACACATCTTCAACGTAACCCTTCGGTAATTTCAAAGTAACGGCCAGATCTGATCGAGCAGCTACATTTTTAAAAGTCACAAACTTCTTTTTGTTGACACTGTACACTACGAAACTCGCCCGATCTGAAGCCTTGCAAAAGGCAGATAAAGGTCCGCTTTCCCAGGTGATATGCAAAGTAGAATCCATTTGGAGTACTACACTCCTGATGAAAGAAACAAGCAATTCACCCCTGCTCAAAATGGCCTTTGCAAAATCAATACTAAAACCTGTTCCATCCTGAACAACAGCCTCTCTTATATGATAGGAAACTGCGCCATTCATTGGCGTCTTGGTACCTGTATAAACCTGGTATCCTATATTGATCAGTTTCTGCAAAGGCCTTAACCAAGCCACCACTACAGCAAATATCACCCTCCGGTTTTGCTGCGCAACACTGGCAGGTTTTGTAATCTTTTCCGGCAGACTACGCATATAATCTACCCCCCGGTTAGTAGCGCCCACTACCGGACCAATCTTTCCCGAGAATGAACCCGTGATTCCGTTTTTATATTTAGCCATGATTTTTCATTTGATGATTTAAAACAAATCCGGCAGCCTGTACAGCCGCCGGATCAATACCAGAATTAAAGTACAGGACTCATTCCTACGTACGCACTATTACTCACCACCTTTCCATCCAGGCTCGTAAAAGCCATCCAGAAATGCGCATCATGCCCTATCCAGGCCGCAGGCAACTGCAGCGAATAAGTTAAAGCACTACGTGCAATCACATTGCGAATAATCGTATACTTCTTCAACGTCGGGTTAAAAGCCACAAAAGTAGCCCGGTCTGTCAGATTACCCACTTCCGAATCCATCAGGGCGCCCCAGTCAAAGACCATCTTCCCCGTTCCAGCCGTAGCCGTAATACCAGGCTCCTTCGGCTCTTCCAGATCACCCACACTCAAGATCACCTTTGGATAATCCACTTCATAATTAGGCGCCGTACCAGTCACCGCAAATTTAAGATGGTAACCCGTAGCCGCATTAACCGGCGTCACACCCTTAGTAAAAGATTGATACCCGATTTCCAGCACCCTTTTCAAAGGCTTTAAAAAACCAGTAATCAAAGCAAAAACAATCTGTTGATTTAACTGAGCCGTCGTCGGCTTTCTGTTCGGAGTAATATCCGGCAAACTTTTCATGTGGAATATCCCATTCCAGACACTTCCAATAACCGTCCCGATTTTTCCTCTGAAGGGACTTAATATCCCCTTTTTATATGTTCCCATTTCTTTGAGATTTTATAATTAAACATTTTTGTGAATTATGTAATCAATTAGCCTGCAGGACCCGCAGTACCTGTGCACCGGTACCACCTTTCTAATTACAGAAACAAACATAAACCACTAATATTTAACTACCTATACCCCAAAGCACTTTGTCAGCGTTTGACAGTGATTTTGTCAGTGTTTGACATACGTAGGTACCACAGGACTGATTTTTCCACTGGTACATTTACTCAAAATATTCATTATAGAAGCGAAAATTAAGGCCAGACGGCTTTGGTTCGTGGAAGAAAAAAACCTTTAATACAATTTGAATTCCTTACACAAATTTGAATATGGCTTTTATTATATATACCTGCACCGGGAAAAGCTGGGCCACCTTCTGTAAATACACCTTTCACTGAATCAAACAATCGAAATTCACTATACCCTTTTGAGTTCACATCTGAGCTAAATTGGTTTAAAATTCCGTTATGCATAAATTCTATAGTGGTACAATCCAATTCACGCATCAGTTGATCCTTATGAAGATCATGTTTTACGTCTTTATTGACTGGTAAAGGAACCCCTGCCTTATAATGCTTGTCAGATAACAATCTGTAATAGGCTTTTATCACTTCAATATACTTCGTATCGGTAAAATCACAACAATGACCTGGTTGAATAATTGCTCCAATTACAGCAGGATTTTTTAATTTACCCCTTTTCTTTTTATCCTTCGCCCATATCAGAGCTCGTTCATAATTATTTTCCCAGAAATACATGCCGTGGCCAAGCCAATCAAAGGCTTCTTTACTGGACTTGATTTTACTAGAGCTATTTAATAAAGAATGACAGTCAGATTCATCGCAGCCATGAAAACCAAGAATAAAATTTGGTCTGTCATTATACATACTGCGCCTCAGCAAACCTTGCCAGGCTGTCTCTTATACACATCTCCGAGCCCACGAGACAGGCAGCTCTATCGCGTATGCCGTCTTCTGCTTGAAAAAAGGGGGGGGGGGGGGGGGGGGGGGGGGGGGGGGGGGGGGGGGGGGGGGGGGGGGGGGGGGGGGGGGGGGGGGGGGGGGGGGGGGGGGGGGGGGGGGGGGGGG
>NZ_JAELTV010000047.1 GCF_016429005.1 Pedobacter sp. ASV19 | reverse complement strand
AGACTGGGTACTGAAGAAGGCGATTTTCATAATAGGTAAAGCAAGTAAATAAATACTAAGATAGAAATTGCAACAAGGTTTTAGTCTTAAGAAGTCTTAAATAAGCAATAAACAATTTGGAATGGCATATCATTAAGATAAATAAAAAAATTAATAATAAAATAAACTTATTAAAAAAATATATTATCTTTATTAAAAACTAAAACAAATGAACATTTGCAAACTAACCACATGCATAACACTCTCTCTGATTGCTGTTTTTCAAACAGCTTATACTCAAAACATCACAGCTATACAAAACAAACAACTATTAGCTACAGAACAGGGTGGCATTGCCCGATTAGAAAATCTTCAGCTACAAAATCCCCGCCAGCTGACTTATCAGAAGACGGTTCTTCCCGGACCGCAGTTTGTCATCTCTGATGATCCTGAATATATCAGAATACCTGAAGCTATTGCCCTCAAAGAACAGGTAGCTCCGGGAAGCGTCCGCTTTTACCTCTATAATGTAAATGGCGTTATTACACCAAATAAGATGGACAGAAAAATCACTGCCCTTATCACCAATAAAGGAAAAAGCAACATGCACATCAGAATGTTGAAATATTCCAGTCAGCCTCCAACCAGCAATTATTTCAAAGCAGGAAAGCAAGGTCTTACAGATTATTTTAATTCACAAGGCAACGAAACAGTTCGAACGTTGAAACCAGGTGCATCAGCAGCAATAGATGACCAACTGGAAAAACAAGTCACCAAATACGACGAGCTTGTCCATGGTTTTTACGAATTTGTAATTGATCAGCCTGGAGAGATCAATGTCATTCAAACAGATCCAAAATCTTCGGGAACAGCAGCATTGGCACGAATTAAAACCGTATTACCCCCAAAGAGCCAGAGCGGAGCAGGCAGAGGAGTGTACGGAATCAGTAATTACGCTATAGAAAGCAAGGAGGTATTAGACACCAGGAATGGCATTACCGCATTAACAGTTGCAGATGGTATAAGTGATCAATGGGTTACAGGAAAAGAAGGCACTACCGGACAAACATCTATACTGAGTGGAAACTACGGCATTTTGTACCACATTAACCTAAAATGGAAAAGCTCAGACGGAAAAGGTCTTGCACTGGTCACCTGGAACTCCAGGTCATCAGACAACAAATGGTGTAATGGTATGGCCGCCAGCATGGTGGTGAGCAAAGGCAAATTCGCTCCTGGAGTGATTCAGCTGCCCAAAAAAGAACTCACCACGAAAGGGGCCCCTGAGGTCGTCCTGATCCAGGTATTCCAACCATCAAAGGACGGAGAAGAACAACAGATCCAGCTTACTTATTCTCCACCGGGCGCCTCCTGCCTTCCTACTCCTCTTGTATTTATTCCTGTCGACATGCTTCCCTAACTGTTAAAAAATGTATAAATCTTTATTTCTGATCTTTTTTTTACTGACTTCATTTTGTTATGGACAGGAAACCCTGACCATAAATTCCAGGCAGAACTTAAAAACAACGGATTCTGTTTGGGTATTCAAACCTGGAAACTACCAGAAAAAACAAAAATATCCGGTCATTTTTTTACTTCACGGACATTCTGCCAATTTTAAGAGCTGGAATAAATTGGCAAACCTCCAGCAACTGGCTGATACCTATAACTTCATTATTGTTTGCCCGGATGGATTAAAAAAAAGCTGGTACATCAATTCACTAAACCCGGACAGTGTTCAATATGAACGTTTTTTCATGGAAGAATTATTACCGATGATCAAAAATACATACAGCACAGATCCTAAAAACTATTTCATAACCGGAGCAAGTATGGGCGGCCATGGGGCAATGTGGCTTTTCCTGAATCATCCAGAACATTTTGCCGGTGCAGGTTCCACTTCAGGAGTATTAAACCTGCGATATTCCGCCTTTAGAAAAACAACATTGAGCTATCTCTTAGGTGAGTATTCAGAAAGCAATAAGGCCTACGATGATTATTCGGCAATCAACAAACTCAAAGACCTGAAAGAAAGAAACAAAGCGCTTATTTTCGACAGCGGCACGGAAGACTATCTCTATTTGACCAGCAAGCAGTTCCGTCAAAAATGCGACGAACTCAAAATTGCAGCCACCTATACCGCGCAACCAGGAGGACATACGGGAGGCTATTGGTCGAAAACTATTCTCCAGCATTTCAGATTCTTCTCTGAACATCTAAATAAGTAGATCCTTATGCTCAAAAAACACTTCATTCTATGTTTTCTCTTACTAAACGCCGTAAATAGCCTTGCGCAGGAACTAGCACTGATTCCCAGACCTTTAGAATATCAGTTTACTAAAGGACATTTTAATTTAAACAAGAACACCAGTCTGAGCCGTATAACAGACCCCAGAATACCCCACGGACTGGTGCAAAGCCTGATGGACCAGCTGAACAACAGTACAAAATTCCGGATCAGCAAAAAAAACCACCACAACAATACCATCTCTATGGTCCTGAATAAGGACCACAATCCTAGACTTGGAAAGGAAGGCTACCAATTGAACATCCAGCCTGCAAAAATCACGATGCAGGCCAATGATCCCGCAGGGCTTTTTTACGCGGTTCAGAGCTTATGCCAGATGATCAATACTTCTGGTATTCAACTGCCTTGTCTCCAGATAACAGACTACCCTGCTTTCCAATGGAGAGGTCTGATGGTGGATCTGAGCAGACACTTTTTTGACAAGGAAGTCATTAAACGCTACATCAGTCAGATGGCAAAGTATAAATTCAACACATTACATCTGCACTTGACCGACAACCAGGGCTGGAGAATAGAGATCCAAAGCTGGCCGAAATTAAATAGCATTGGTTCATGGCGTGTACCGAGAACCGGCTATTGGAAAAATCAGAAAGCGCCGGAAGTAGGAGAAAGTGCAACTTATGGTGGCTTTTATAGTCAAGAAGATATCCTGGACATTATACAACACGCTCAGAAACATTTTATAGACATCGTGCCCGAAGTGGACATTCCCGGCCATAGCCTGGCCATGATTGCCTCCTATCCTGAACTATCGTGTACCAAAACACCTCAGCAGGTACTTGCCGGAGATCCATGGAATGCCAGCAGAACGAATGTTCTTTGTGCAGGAAATGATTCTGTTTTCGTTGCCCTGGACCATATTATCACAGAGATCGCAGAAATGTTCCCTTCTAAATACATCCATATCGGAGGCGATGAAGTTTCCAGAATGTATTGGGATAAATGTCCGCGCTGTCAAAAAAGAATAAAAGAGGAACATTTACAAAGTTCAGAAGAATTGCAATCTTATTTCATTAAAAGAGTAGCAAAAATTGTAATTTCTAAAGGAAAAACCCCAATTGGATGGTACGAAAACCTGCCCGGAGGCCTTGCGGATTCTATGGCTTTCATGAGCTGGAAAGACAACAAAGGAGGAATCAACGCTTCCCGGGAAGGACATCAGGTGGTGATGACGCCTGCAGCTTATACCTATCTTGATTTTTATCAGGGCGACCCTTACCTGGAAAATGCACCTTTTACTGTAAACAGACTCAGCACAACCTTTGAGTTTAACCCTTTGCCAGCGGGAATCGACCCTAAACAGGTATTAGGCGGACAGGGAAGCCTTTGGACCGAACAGGTACCCAATGAGCGCAAACTCCAGTTCATGACCTGGCCAAGGGCTTTTGCTTTAAGCGAAATCTTATGGAGCGGCAACAACCAATGCGGCTGGGAAAATTTCATCCGTCGCTTAGAAAAACAGCTTCCTGTTCTTGATCAGGAAGGCACCAAGTACTCCAGATATTTTTATGACGCTATGATTTACGGCAGCCGCAATCCACAAAATGAACTGCTCATAAGCCTGAAAACAGAGGTAAAAGATCTTGATATCCATTACGCTTTTGACGATTCGGATCCGGATCAATTTTATCCAAAATATACTGGTCAACCCTTAAGCATACCGAAAGGCGCTCAAAGTATTCGCGTAGTTACCTACCGGGGTAATCAGGCAATCGGCCGGGTCATTAAATTACCCATTACAGAGTTAGAAAAGCGAAGTCCATTAATTAAGTGATAATAAGCGATTCCTAACCAGCAAACAAGCCCCAATTACCCCAGATTTTTCACCTAGTTTAGACATTTTCAAGTGAGTATCGTTATTCACAAGACTCAAAGAATACTTATTAAGAGAACTTTTAATCGGCAACCGGATGTATTCTCCGGTTGTCGCTAGACTGCCACCTAAGATCACCAGTTCAGGATTAAAAATATTGATCAGGATCGCAATGCCTCTTCCGAGTTTTTCCCCCAATATAGCGATCAATTCTATTGCCAGAACATCATCGTTGATTGCTGCAGTGATGATATCCTTTAAACTCAACTCTTCAAGGTCCATATTGGATAATATAGAAGAAGAACCTTCTTTTAATTTCTCTTTAAACATACGCTTTAAAGCCCAGCCTGACGCCTCTGTTTCCAGACAGCCACGTTTTCCGCAACGGCAGATAATCTCATTATTAAATATAGGAATATGGCCAAATTCACCAGCAAAACCAGATTTACCATAATACAACTGACTATTGATCATGATTCCAACCCCCAGTCCGTAATCCATATTTAGAAACAACACATTTTTTTCTTCATGTACTACTCCTGAACTGAACTCCCCATAAGCCATGGCTCTGGAATCATTTTCCAGAAAAATTCTAAGACCAAGACTATTTTCCATAATCTTACTTAGCGGCTCTTCATTAAAATTAAAGAAGCTATAACTGTAACCGGTTGCATAATTGATCCTTCCCGATAAATTGATGCCCACACCAAGAATTTTATCCTTAGACACGGGGACACCAGCAATAAAGGCATTGATCAACGCACATAGTTCATCCAGTGACTCCTGGTTATTCTCTAGTCTGTAAGCTTGTTTTTCAACATAATGAATCAGATTTTTCTGAAGGTCCATTAAACCAAAATTCAGATAGCTTTCCTTTACGTCCACTCCAAGAAAGAATCCAGAAGCCAATACAAGCCCATACATATTCGGCTTCCTTCCACCTCTCGACTCTACCTTTCCGAAGTCTTGCACCAAGCCATCTGCAATCAGATCACTCAATAGATTGTTGACCTTAGGTGCACTCAGTCCAAGTTCCGCGCAAAGATCAGCAATGGTACAATTGCCATTTCTGGTGAAATAAGAAATGATCGATTTTTTTAAAGTAATATTTTTATGGGCAACACCAGAGAGATTTTCCTGATTTAGTTCTTCAAAAAAGGTCATGTTTTTAATAAAAATTCAAATCAAAAGTAAGATATTTTATTAAGATACATTAAAACAGGGGATTTTTCATAGAACTAAATTACCTGTAAACCTCATTATTCTCTTTATTAAGGGAACAGAGGCACTTTCCTGATTAAAATAATTTTTTATTAAAAACAGTAATAATGTTTTTAATATTTTTAAAAAAGTAATATATTTACAGAGCAACCAAACTAACCAACCATTACGATGCATGCTAAACCCTCCTTTGCAGTAATCGCACTCACGTTTCTGCTATTCTCCTCAGCCTGTAGTAAATCAGGTATTGGAAAATACCACCCCGATGAGCCCAAAATAATAGTTGACTCTACGCCCCTGGTTTCTTTATCCTCCAATTGGAAAAAAGCTACCGCCTTGATGAATAATTTTCCTACCGGAATACAACTCTACCTCAGCAAGGCTCCGGTTAACGGAAAAGCTACTGTTGCCTACTGCCTGATTTTTGACCCGAAAGCCAATATTGAACTTAAACCAGTCCTGGCATCTGCCAATAAAAAAGTAACGGACTTCTATAATGAAGAAAGCGGAACAAAATATGCCTGCATTAACGGCGGTTTTTTCGGCACAAATACCTCTTATAGCTTGTCTATGTACAATGGCGAGATCGACGCCATCAATATTAAATCCCTTTCCCGTCCGTACAATGGCACAAATACCAGCTATTATCCAACAAGAGGTGCTTTTGGCATTAACCAGGGTAACCAGGCAGAAGTTGCCTGGATTTACCATGTAGGTACAGGTAATGGCATACTTTACAACTACCCGCAACCAGCAGCAAACTTACTGAATACCGCACCTTTAGCTGTTCCGTCGGCCATTTTCCCCGCTGGTGCCAGCCTATGGAACGTTAAAACAGCCATTGGTGGTTCCCCCGTCCTAATTAAGAACAATGTAATCCGTATCAGCGATAATGAAGAACTCATCGCTGTAGACAATAGTTCGTCCAGGGCGAGATCAGCAATTGGTTATACCAGTAGCAACAAAATTGTCATCCTCGCCGTTGAGGGCAACAACAGCAACGGAGGAACAGGTCTGACCTTAGCAGAACTGGCTCAGATGATGAAAGAAATTGGCTGTACAGAAGCCTTAAACCTGGACGGAGGTGGATCTACCACCCTTACCGTTAACGGGAAACAAACCGTTAAACCTTCCGACGGGACAGAAAGAGGGGTAATGACAGCACTGATCATTAAAGCACTATAAAAATTTCCCAGATGATACGACTTTTCCTTTTTAACAGAATACTTTCTCTATTACTATTGTTCAGCTTCAGTTCTGTTACTGCTGCGATAAAAGAGTATAACACTGAACTCCTGATCATTGGCGGAGGGGCCAGCGGTACAACCGCCGCCATACAAGCTTCCAGAATGGGGGTAAAAACACTGATCCTGGAAGAAACCGAATGGCTGGGTGGCATGCTCACTTCTGCGGGCGTATCTGCCATAGATGGCAACCATCAGATGCCATCTGGTTTATGGGGAGAATTCAGACAGAAACTCTATCAGTATTATGGCGGCCCCGCAGCCGTAGAAACCGGCTGGGTGAGCAATACTCTTTTCGAACCTTCTATTGGCAATAAAGTATTAAAAGAAATGGCCCGTCAAACAAACCTGAGCATCTGGTATAAAACGGAGTGGACCAGCATCAAACGCAAAGGAAAGGGATGGGAAATAGAAACCCTGAGTAAGGGAAAGAGAAGCAGGATTTACGCTCGTTTAATTATAGATGCCACAGAAACCGGTGACGTAATGGCTTATTTAAAGATCCCCTACCGTGTCGGAATGGATAGCCGCAGCAGCACCGGAGAAGTCCAGGCGCCGGAACAGGCCAACAACATCATCCAGGATATGACCTATGTAGTTACACTTAAAGATTTTGGTCCAGGCAGCGACAGGACCATTCGAAAACCTGCTGGTTACGATCCTAAAGAATTTGAATGCAGCTGTGATGTGGCTGATCCATCAGCCGCCGAACACCATCCGAATATTGACTGCAGCCAGATGATCACCTATGGAAAATTGCCCAATCAAAAATACATGATCAACTGGCCTAAATGCGGAAATGACATTTACCTGAACATCCTGGAGATGAACAAAAAAGAAAGAACTGAAGCCTTAAAATCTGCAAAATTACACAGTTTAAGATTCATCTACTACCTACAGAGCAAACTGGGCTATAAAAATCTGGGTATCGCAGATGATGAATATCCAACGGCAGACAAATTACCCATGATCCCATACCATCGGGAATCCAGGCGCCTGGATGGATTAGTGACGCTAACCTTGAATGACGTGTCCAGCCCTTATCAGCAAAAAACAAGTTTATACCGTACTGGTGTTGCCATTGGAGATTATCCGATTGATCACCATCACCTGAAAAATACAGCGGCACCTCAAATCGACTTTGTCAAGATTAAAGTTCCTTCTTACAACATTCCCCTTGGAGCACTTATCCCTAAAAACACGAGCGGAATTATCGTTGCAGAAAAAAGCATCAGCGTAACCAATATCGTGGCAGGCGCCAGCAGACTGCAGCCTGTTGTTCTGACCATAGGTCAGGCTGCCGGTGCTCTTGCCGCAGTAGCGCTAAAAAACCAACAGGAGCCTGCCGAGGTCAGCATCCGAAATGTACAGGCTGCATTGCTGGCCAGCAAAGCTTACCTCATGCCTTTTATAGATGTCAAAGCAACAGACCAGGACTTCATCACCCTCCAGAAGATTGGTGCTACAGGTCTTCTTAAGGGAACGGGAATTCCTTACAAATGGGCCAATCAAACCTGGTTCTATCCGGAATTATCCATCAGCCAATTTGACCTGATCCAGGGCTTCAAATCCTTTTATCCTGAATTGAAGGAACTCTATCCTTCCGGGGAGCAAAGTACTGCGGAATTTGTATCAAAACTCTTCACCTCCCTGCTGCAAAAGGATATCTCGGTAGCCGATCTGCATAAAGCTTTAAAAGGACGCGGTTTTGAAGGAGAGCTCCAGAAACAAGCCGTACTCAACCGCAGAACAATCGCCATACTGACCGATCATTTCCTACATCCCTTCGATTGCCAGATCGATTTTGAAGGAAATCTAAAAAACTGAAACAACAAACAGAATATAAACCTAACCAACCAACACTATGCAAAAATTATTCACGAGGAATAAGGAGTGGCTGCGAAGCTGTGCTGTCCTCATCTTTTTAATGTGCATCTCCTTTGCAGGTCTGGCACAAAATCTGACTGTAACCGGTACAGTTACAGACTTACAGGGAGACCCGTTGACAGGGGTCACCGTACAGATCAAGGGCAGCAAAACCACCGTAAACACTTCCAGCAACGGAACGTTCAAAATCAACGTTAAAGAGACGGGTGCCATATTGGTGTTCCGGTATATTGGTTTTGAGGATAAAGAAGTTGCCATTGGAGCAGAGAAATCGATAAGAGTTTCTCTTAGGGAATCCGTTTCTCAACTCAATAACGTAGTTGTAATTGGTTACGGTACAGCCGTAAAAAAAGACCTTACTGGTTCGGTCGGCAGTGTGAACGTCACAGATCTTCAGAAAGCACCTGTGAAATCCTTTGATGAGGCACTGGCGGGAAGAATTGCTGGTGTACAAGTCACCTCCAGTGAAGGGAAACCTGGTTCTCCTATCGAGATCACTATCAGGGGAAATAATTCCGTTACGCAATCCAATTACCCCCTGTATGTAATCGATGGTTTCCCTATGGAAGATCCCAACAACAGTGTGGTTAATCCCCTGAATACCCTTGATCCAAATGAAATCGAATCCATTGACATTCTTAAAGATGCTTCGGCTACTGCTATTTATGGTGCAAGAGGTGCAAACGGGGTCATTATTGTTACCACCAAAAGAGGAAAAGCCGGAGCACCGGTCATCACCTATAATGGTTATTACGGCTTACAGGAAAACAAGAAAAGAATGCCGGTACTGAGCCCGTATGAGTTTGTGAAACTGCAGAATGAAATTGACCCGATCCGTACAAAAAGCCTGTATTACTTAAATGGCAGGACACTGGATAGTTACAAAGACCTGCAAGGTATCAACTGGGAAGACCAGGTCACCCGGGTCGCTCCTATGCAGAACCACTATGTCTCTCTATCCGGCGGTTCGGAAAAAACAAAGTACAGCGCTTCCTTTTCTCATGTTGGACAAGATGGAATTCTCTTAAACTCCGGATTTAAACGTACACAGGGAAAAGTAAGTTTGGACCAGGAAGTATCCAGTAAGCTTAAAGTGGGTTTAAATACCACTTATGCTGATATTAAAAATTATGGTAGTCCAACTTCCAGCGGAAACTTCAGCAATGAGATCAATTTATTGTTCAGTGTATGGGCTTTCCGGCCAATTGCAGTTTCACCAGATGTAAACCTGCTGGACCTGGCCAATGATCCGGAAGTGGAACAAGGCAGTAATTTCACGTTCAACCCGGTACTAAGTACAAAAAATGAACTCCGGGAAGATTATGCCAACAATCTTATCGCCAATGCCTATGGAGAGTACGCTTTTCTAAAGGAATTAAAATTAAGGGTAACAGCGAGTACCAGTAAAAGCAACAGACGTTATGATGTTTTTAACGGATCTATGTCGAGAAGCGGTATTGCCGGAAATTACCTGGTCAATGGCAGTCAGACTTACTTTACCTCAAGTAACTGGCAAAACAGCAATACTCTGACCTATGCCAAAAGGCTGAACAAATCCCATTATTTTGACGTCATGGCCGGTATGTCTTTTGAAAGCGGGAAAGGCAATGCATTTGGGGCTACCGCCGTACTTCTACCTAGCGAAAGCCTTGGTCTTAGCGGCCTGGATGAAGGTAATCCATTGAACATCCTCGCCACCACCACCAACTATACCATGGCTTCATTTTTAAGCCGTGCCAATTACAAGCTCCTGGACAGGTACATCTTTACAGCTACGTTCAGGGCCGACGGTTCCTCCAGGTTTACAGGAAAAAATCAATGGGGCTATTTTCCATCTGCGGGTTTTGGCTGGCAGATCAACAATGAGCCTTTTATTAAAGAGCTAAAAGCTATTTCAAATGCCAAACTCCGTGCTTCATGGGGAAAAACAGGAAACAATGGGGTGTCCAATTTTGCTGCTTATCCAAGCATCAATTACGCAAACCCGGATGGTTCCTACCCCATCAACAATTCTCCAGGCTATATGTTCAACAACAGTGACAATAAAGGCATTATTTATTCCAGTCTCGGAAATTCAAATCTGAAATGGGAAACCACCGAACAAACCAATATCGGCCTGGATCTTGGTTTCTTTAAGCAGCGTCTGGCTATTGAATTTGATCTTTACCGCAAAAAAACTTACGATTTACTGCTAAATGCTACCCTGCCACCAACAACAGGCTACAACAGGGCCATCAAAAATATCGGTGCAACCCAGAACCAGGGTCTTGAGCTCACGATAACAGCCAATCCAATTCAAACCAAGAATTTCAATTGGACCTCCACTTTTAACATTGCCTTCAATCGCAACAAAGTATTGGAATTAACTGAAAATCAGCTTTATTTATTAAGCAGTCAGGCCTGGGGCGATGACTGGAAAAATATTCCAGGTTATGTAGCTAAAATTGGAAGTCCGGTGGCTCAGTTTTATGGGCTCATCTATGATGGCACCTATAAATATGACGATTTCATCAAAGTTGGCGACACCTATACACTTAAAGATAACATTCCCTCCAATGGCGGCGCCCGCGCAAACGTAAAGCCTGGAGATGTCAAATACAAAGACCTGAATGGTGACCTTCAGGTTGGGGAAGCGGATAAAACTATAATCGGAAGCCCTTATCCAATACATATTGGTGGTTTCAACAACAATTTCACCTATAAAGGATTTGACCTTAGTGTATTTTTTCAGTGGTCTTACGGAAACGACATCATCAATGCCAACCGTATTATGTTTGAATCTTCTTACAAATACAATTACAACCAGTACGCAACCTATGCGAACAGATGGAGTCCTGAGAACCCCTCTTCAGACATTCCTGGGGTTGCTGCCGGCAAAGGATCTTCTTTAAAAGCTTACTCTACCAGGATCATTGAAGATGGTTCATTTTTAAGATTGAAAACTGTTTCCCTGGGATACAACTTCCCGGCATCACTATTGAAAAGAACGGGCATTGTAAAATCTGCACGGGTGTATGCCGCGGCGCAAAACTTATACACCTGGACCAGCTATTCCGGCTATGACCCTGAGGTATCTGTCCGGAACAGCGCCTTAACCCCGGGTTTCGATTATTCTGCCTATCCAAGGGCAAGGACAATCACTTTAGGAATCAACGCTACATTTTAAAACCTAAGAAATTGACATTATGAAACGTATTTTATACAGCATACTTATATCCGGCCTGGTCATGACTTCTTCCTGCAAGAAATTCCTCGATACCTCGCCTACCGATTTTCTCTCTCCAAAAAACTTTTACCGCAATGAAGCCGACATCAATGCCGCGCTTACTGGAGTATATGATGTTCTGGGCAAATCCAGTACATACGGACGCAACCTGTATTTTGAACTGGATGTTGCAGACGACAGTTTCATTGCCCTCTCCTCCTGGACCCAGGATGCCGGACTTTACAATTACAATCCATCCGATCTGAAGATCACGGATACCTGGACAGCCATGTACAATGGGATCAACAGGGCCAATATGCTGCTGGAAAACATTTCCAAGGCCAGCATGGACCCTACCAAAAAGAGAGCAGCCGAAGGAGAAGCCTTGTTTTTAAGGGCATATTATTATTTCATTCTGGCTAATAACTGGGGAAACGTACCTCTTAAATTAACGGCTACCGCTTCTGCATCTGAAGTAAATTTCCCAAATACGCCTTACAAAACAGTTTATCAGCAAATTGTAGCTGATATGGAAAAAGCCGCCGACATGGTGTATCCCATTGCCAACTACACTTATGGAAGCCGTGTCACACAATCTGTGGTCTGGGGCATCCTGGCACGCGTTAACTTGAAAATGGCCGGTGCTCCGTTAAGAGATGTCAGCCGCTATGCCGAGGTTAAAAAATGGGCTGAGAAAGTAAAAACTGCCGGACACTCCCTGAACCCGGATTACAAACAGGTTTTCATCAATATGTGCCAGAACAAATATGACACTAAAGAGGTGATCTGGGAAGTTGAATTCGGAAAGAAAAATGGCACACAAGACGAAGAAGGTTCTGTAGGGTCTATCAATGGGATCGCTGCCAATGCCAATATCGGTTACAGCTACGGAGCCAAACACACAACGGAAAAATACTACAATTCCTTTGACGACAATGACCTGCGCAGGGACTGGAATATCGGCCCTTATTCCTACGACACCAATGGCGGAAGAGTTGCTTATACGAATACCCAGATTTACAACCGTTGTGATGCCAAATGGAGAAGGGAATATGAGACTGCCCTCCCTAAATTTAACGGGACCACTTCGATTAATTTCCCTTTATTACGTTATTCAGATGTACTTCTGATGTTGGCAGAGGCCGAAAATGAAATGAACGGGCCGACGCAGACGGCTATTGATGCTGTGAACGAAGTGAAACGTCGTGCACACGGAAAAACACTCAACACTCTGGAACTGGTTAAATCGGTGACCATTACCAATGGTGGTACAACCACCTATACCAGTGCTCCGACTGTCACATTCAGTGGTGGCGGTGGTACAGGTGCAGCTGCCACTGCCTTCCTGGGTGCAGGAAAAGTAACGGCCATTTATCTGACCAACCCGGGTTCTGGTTATACAAGTGCTCCAACAATTACATTTAGTGGCGGGGCGGGCAGCGGAGCAGCAGCCACAGCGGTACTGACCAAAATTGCAAGCAGCAATTTTGATCTGACCCAGGAAGAAACGACAACTAAAGAGGATTTTCGTGCTGCGATCCGTAAAGAAAGATCATTGGAACTGGGTTATGAAGGATTAAGGCGTTTTGATTTGATCCGCTGGGGACAGTTTTACTCCACGATGAAGAACCTGGCCAACGAGATCACAACCACTGCTCCGGCAAGCTATACCTATGCGGCCAAATCTGCACAGAATGTCTCAGAAAAAGATACTTTGTTTGCCATACCAGCCCTGGAGCTCAGTCTCAATAAAGTGATTCTTCAAAACAAAGGATGGTAAACCTATCCTTATTTTTTAATTTCTAAAACAGAAAAGATGAAACTATTAAAATATGTATTTGCACTGTTCATTCTACCTGGTATGATCTCCTGTAAAAAGCAGGTTCCTGAAAATCCTACTTTTGACGTGCAGACAGCTCAACAGGAATATAAAGTTGGAGATTCCATTCTCTTCTCCATCAGCGGTTATGCAGACAACATTAGCTTTTACTCCGGTGAAGCCGGAAAGGAATACCGGTATAAAGACCGTATAGAATCCACAGACAGCAAACTGAACCTGAACATTTCCACTCAGGTCCTTTACGGAGCACAAAGCAACAACCTGCACCTCATGTATTCTACTGACTTTAATAACCTGTACACTCCTGAAGGAATTAAGGCTGCTACCTGGACGGACATTACCAGCAAATTTACCCTTTCAACCGCAGCAGCAGGTGCTGTTGGTGCAGTCGTCTCCTCCGGAGATATTGATATTTCTGATCTTCCCGTTTCCGGAAAGCCCATTTATTTTGCATGGAAATATACCAATGAAGCCAGCATTTCTGCTGCAGTGGGTGCACGGACCTGGCGCATTCCGGTATTTAACCTCAGCAATAAAACCCCTTCAGGCAGTTTGGCCAGCATCGCAAGCGTGACCACGGCCGGTTGGCTGGCTGTCGATGTAGAAAACCCAGTAAACAAATGGACTATCCAGAGCACAACTCCCTTTTTGTTTTTTACACCCGCCAGCACACTACTACCTTCAGAAGATTGGGCCATTACCCGGGCGCTCTTCCCAAATGCGGTTACTCCGGACGTAGGTACGGGCATTAAAGATTACCTAAAAAAAATGAACAATTACAAATATGCTTACAAAAACCCTGGAACCTACACCATAACTTTTGTAGCTAAGAACGTCAATAACAAAGGACTTAAGGAAGTTATCAAAGAACTGAATATCACCATTAAACCATAACATGAAAGCCATAAAAAATCAACTAAACAGGCTATTGATTCTGGCCTTGCTCAGTCTTTCAGGACTGGCAAATGCCCAGCAAAAGAACCTCCTTTATTTTGACGCTACCGCTAATTTCGAAAGATTCGCCAGTAAAGATTCCATCCGCTATTACCTGCAAAAATCAAAAGATGCGGGTGTGACTGATGTAATTATAGATGTCAAACCGATATCAGGAGAAGTGCTTTATCCCAGCAAGATCGCCCCGGTGATGAACGAATGGAAAGGCTTTAAGAAAAATGGCAAAGTAGACCTGCTGGGAACTTTCCTGAAAGAGGGACATTTAATGGGTTTAACCGTACATGCTACGATTAATATTTTCAGCGGCGGACACAATGCCTTTAAAAGGGGAATTGTATACAGCGATCCAAAAAAATCAAACTGGCAATCACTCAATTATACTTCTGCAGGCCTAACCCCCATCTCGGAAATTAAAAATAAATGGTCTGCCATGATCAATCCGGCCAATCCGGAAGTACAACAATATGAATTGTCCATCTTAATGGAACTTGCTTCCATGTATCCTGAACTGGACGGCATTATCCTTGACCGGGTTCGTTACGACAGCATAGAGTCCGATTTTTCACCCCTCTCCAGAAGCCTGTTTGAAAAATATGCAGGGCTAAAAGTCCAGCATTTTCCGGAGGATATCTTTTCTTATGATACAAATAAAAAAAGGATACCAGGTGTGCATTATAAAAAATGGATTGAATGGCGTGCAAAAGTAATCCATGATTTCTTTATAACCGCCAGAACCGCTTTAAAAGGCAAATATCCAAAAATTCAGTTTGGTGATTATACCGGCTCCTGGTATCCGACCTACTATGAAGTAGGTGTGAACTGGGCCAGTAAAGATTACGATCCCTCCCAATATTTTGACTGGGCTACACCAGCCTATAAAAACTTTGGCTATGCCGAAGCACTTGATCTGTATACGACTGGCAGCTATTATTTTGAAGTCGATAAAAAGGAGGCTCAAAACATCGATATCAGTAAGGTTAATCGGATAGAAGCCGGACAAGGAACAGGAAAAGACGACTGGTATACTGTAGAAGGCTCTGCAGAGATGGCCATGAAACTGATGAAAGGCAAGGTTCCTGTTTATGCAGGGGTTTATGTAGAACAATACAAAAAAGATGAAGCCCAGTTTGTAAAAGCCCTGAAAATGTGCCGTAAAAAATCTGATGGCGTCATGGTTTTTGACATTGTGCATGTCATTGAAAAGAATTGGTGGAACAGTTTGAAACAAGGCCTGACCGAAGCCCATTAGCATTTATGAAAAAGAGAGAAGAAGCTTTAGATGCTTTGAGGGGATTGGCTATATTGTTAATGGTCCTGTCGAGCAGTATTTCCTTCGGTGTTTTACCGGCTTGGATGTACCATGCACAAGTGCCGCCACCCTACCATGTCTTTAAACCTGAGCTGCCAGGTATTACCTGGGTTGATTTAGTTTTTCCTTTTTTTCTGTTTACCATGGGGGCAGCCATCCCCCTGGCCTTGCAAAAGAAACTTGGAGAACAATCGGCATTCAAAACCGCCGGACAATTGGTTCAGCGTTATTTGCTGCTGGTTGTGTTTGCCCTGTTTACTTTTCACGCACGGGCATGGGTAATGAGTGAAAATCCGGATTGGAAAGTCCAACTTCTTTCTATTGGCTGTTTCCTGGTCTTGTTTTTAATGTATACGCGCTTTAGCGGGATTAAGAATAACCTGGTTAGCCTAACTGTTAAAATTACCGGATTTGTTTTGGCCGCTCTATTTTTATGGTGTTATCCTTTTAAAAACGGCTTTAGCCTAAATTCGAGTGACATCATCATCATTGTACTGGCCAATATGGCCTTTTTCGGAACACTGATCTGGTGGCTTACACGAAATCGGCCTCTACTCAGGATAGGTATTCTACCCTTATTGATGGCTATCCTCTTAACAGCTAAAGATACTGCAAGCTGGAATAGCGTACTTTTTAACTGGTCGCCCGCCCCCTGGATATATAAACTGTATTACTTGAAATACTTGTTCATCGTATTGCCCGGAACATTTGCTGGCGAATGGCTGCTCAGCAGGGCCTCCGCGAAGGTACCGGATCAAATAGCCGGGGTCAAGTCAAAACTACTCAGTACAAGCCTGCTATGCTGGCTTTTACTCGTCTGCAATGTGCTTTGCTTATACATGAGGTGGCTGGTCCCAAATTTATGGATTACTGCCGTTTTAGCTGTAATGTTATTACAAGTCTTAAAAACTTTGAAACAGGGTGCTGATCAAACCCTGTACAGGAATTTCGCCAACGCAGGATTATATCTTTTAATATTGGGCCTGTTTTTTGAAGCTTTTGAGGGCGGAATCAAAAAGGACGTCTCCACATTCAGCTACTACTTTGTAAATACAGGATTGGCCTTTCTGGTGCTATTGTCTTTTACCATTCTTGAAAAGCTCGGATATTTTTCAGCTGTAATTAAGTATTTGGGAGACAATGGTAAAAACCCGATGGTAGCTTATACAGCGGGAAACTTATTCCTTATCCCGATACTGAAACTTACCGGGGCGGAAGCCTATCTGGACAGTGTAACCCATTTACCTGCCGGAGGCTTCTTAAGGGGACTGATATTTACTGCTGTGATTTCAGTAATCACCTTGTGTTGTACCCGTGCAAAACTATTCTGGAAAACTTAAGTCGTCAATCTAAATCATTTATAAATCAAATAAGTTGTGTCAAAACTAAAAAACATAAGCCCCATTTATTGGATTCCAACAACCTGGTTTGCAATGGGCCTACCTTTTGTGGCCTTGTCGGGTGCAAGTTCTATTATGTACAAAAACATGGGCATATCGGATACACAAATAGCCTTCTGGACTTCGCTGATTATGTTTCCATGGACCATCAAGCCGCTGTGGGGACCATTTTTAGAAATGTATAAAACGAAAAAATTCTTCGTTTACACCACACAGATTTTTACCGGCGTATTGTTTGGTCTGCTGGCATTAACCTTGCAGATGGACCATTTCTTTAGCTTCTCCATTGCCATTTTAACCATTATTGCCCTCAGCGGTTCCACTCACGATACAGCAGCAGATGGAGTTTACCTGAACGAATTGAGCCCTAAGTTACAAGCTAAATTTGTGGGTTGGCAAGGCGCATTTTATAACATTGCAAAGGTTTTTTCCGGGGGTGTCCTGGTGTATTTTGCAGGGCAGCTGGAAAAAGAAATCGGCATTAAAGGTGCCTGGATGATTGTCATGTTTGCCTACGGGATCATTATGATTTCATTGGGGCTGTACAACATGCGGGTTTTGCCAGCAGGTGAAGAAACAAAAAAGGTAAGTTCTGTTAAAGGAGGCTTTGTTACCCTAAAAGATGTGATCGTTACCTTTTTCCAAAAGAAAAACATCTGGTTTAGTTTGTGTTTTATTGTTTTCTACCGCTTTGCTGAAGGACAGGCCATTAAAATTGTACCCTTATTTTTTAAAGCACCTCGGGAGAGCGGCGGACTGGGCTTAAGTACTTCTGAAATAGGTCTGCTTTATGGGGTTTTTGGATCGATTGCGTTTGTACTGGGCTCTATTGTGGCCGGTTATTATGTATCTAATAAGGGCTTAACCAAGAAGACACTGTTGATTTTATGCGCTTTTTTTAACCTTCCCTTTGCCGCTTATGCATTTTTGGCTGTGACCATGCCACATGATTTGTATATCATAGCTGCAGCTGTAGCTATCGAATATTTTGGTTACGGTTACGGATTTGTCGGCCTGATCCTGTTTATGATGCAAAATATTGCCCCTGGGAAATACAAGATGGCCCACTATGCTTTTGGCAGTGGACTGATGAACCTGGGTTTTATGATCCCCTCAATGATCAGTGGCTTACTGAGCGATCATCTTGGTTATAAAGAATTTTTTATTTGGGTACTGATTGCTACAATTCCTGCTTTTATAGTGACCTGGCTGGTCCCCCTAATGCCGCTAACAGAAGAGGCAGCCGGGGATACAGCCGTATAATGATGGTATAACGTATATAAAGTAATTTAAAATGAACAAATTATTTTTTACCGGACTCTTATTCCTTTCCGGTTCCTTTTATGCGAGTGCTCAGGAAACCATTGCCATAGACAGTAGTTATGCCAATGGTCATTACCTGCAAAGGCTCGATTTCTTTAAAAAGATGCCTAATCAAAAGAAAGAGATCGTTTTCGTTGGAAACAGCATCACCGAAGGTGGAAAATGGCAGGAATTGATCCCGAACAAACATGTCATCAACCGGGGGATCAGCGGCGATGTGACCTATGGTATTCTGGCCCGTTTAGATGAAGTTCTAGCCTCAAAGCCACTGAAAATCTTTTTGTTGTCTGGTATTAATGACATGAAAAGAGGCACCCCAAATGAGGTTATCCTGGCCAATTACCTGCGTATGGTTAAAAAGATCAAAGCAGAGTCGCCCTCAACACAAGTTTATTTTCAGAGTGTATTGCCTGTAAATGTCCCCATGCTGCCAAAGTCGTACGAGAAGCTCTCCAATCCCAAGATCCTGGCCTTAAATGAAGGGTTGAAAGCGCTGTGCGCTACTTACAAAGTGCACTACATAGATCTGCATGCAGTTTTTGCCGATGAGAACGGAGCATTAAAAAAAGAATTGAGTATCGATGGATTGCATCTTAAATCCGCAGCATATATCCTATGGGCAGACTATTTAATGAAAGAACATGTATTATGATAAAAGTGGCAAAATATAGCAGTTTGATCCTTGGCACCGTGGGCATCTGCGCTGCAAATGCAGCAGCGCAACAAACGATTAAGATTGATAGTAATTATGCCAATAGCTATTATCAGCAAAGAGTTGAATATTTTGATAAAATGTCCATCCCGAAAAACGCCATCGTCTTTTTGGGAAACAGCATTACAGAACGCGGTGAATGGCAGGAGATCTTATCAGATTCGCCTTATCCCATTATCAACAGGGGTGTTGGGGGAGATAATTCCTTTGGCATTTTAGCCAGGATGGACCGAATTCTGGCGGCAAAGCCAAGGGCAATCTTTTTAATGGATGGTATTAACGACTTGTTTAGGAAGCTACCAAATGAGGTCAGCGTAAACAATTACAGAAGGATCATCCGGTTAATTAAACTGAAATCTCCGAAAACAAAGATTTATATCGAAAGTACCTTGCCCATCAATGAAGAAATGACCAAAGAGCCGTACACGAAGGAACGTAATAAATTGGTTCCATTGCTGAACGAGAAGATCAAAGCGATGGCCGTCGAAGAACAGGTTACTTATATAAATATTTGCCCGATTTTTCAGGATGAAGCCGGTAAATTAAGAAAAGACATTACCCCAGATGGTGTACATCTGAAAGCCAGCGCCTATATAGATTGGGTTACTTATTTAAAAAGTCAGAAATACTTATGAAGATCACCGGAACATTTATAGACGAAATATCCCATGACATCCCCCACCAAAACTGGGGAAGGAACGAATGGGAACAGGATTTTAAACATATGAAAGCGGCAGGAATAGATACTGTTATCCTGATCCGCAGCGGCTACCGAAGGTTTATTACTTATCCTTCAACATACCTTCAGCAGCATTATGGCTGTTACGCCCCGCCGATAGACCTCGTAGAGCTCTTCCTCGAACTCGCAGACCTTCATGGTATGCGGTTTTACTTTGGCCTTTACGACAGCGGCCATTACTGGGACAGTGGAAACCTGGATCAGGAGATGGATGCCAACCGTTATGTGATTGATGAAGTCTGGCAGAGATATGGCCACCACGAAAGTTTTGGCGGCTGGTACCTGAGCATGGAGATCAGCAGGAAGACCAAAGGAGCTACAGATGCCTTCAACACCCTCGGACTCCAGTGCAAAGGGGTAAGCGGCGGCTTACCTACCCTGATCTCGCCCTGGATAGACGGTAAAAAAGCCATTCTGGCTTCTTCCTCCGGACTAACCAAGGAGGATGCCGTATCTCTGAAAATCCATGAACAGGAATGGTCAGAAATCTTTGCCGGTTTAAAAGGCTCTATTGATGCTGTAGCTTTCCAGGACGGGCACGTAGATTACCATGAGCTTAGCGATTTTTTTGAAGTCAATAAAAAAATGGCCGATCAGTTTGGCCTGCAATGCTGGACCAATGCCGAAAGTTTTGATCGGGACATGCCCATTAAATTTTTGCCAATCAAATTTGAAAAGCTCAGACTGAAGCTGGAAGCAGCCCGCAAAGCAGGTTACGACAAAGCCATTACTTTTGAATTCTCCCACTTTATGAGCCCGCAATCCGCTTATATCCAAGCACACCACCTCTACAACCGTTACCAGGAGTACATCAAAACGCTATAATTTCACATACATAAATGAACAATTACAGTAAAACCTATAAAGACGAACTATTAAACAACATTATCCCCTTCTGGAGTAAGAATTCTATAGACCGCGAACATGGTGGTTACCTTACCTGTCTTGACCAGTTTGGAAATGTCTACGATACAGATAAATTTTGCTGGCTGCAAGGCAGGCAAATCTGGACTTACGCCATGCTTTATGATAAATTAGGGGCAAATGCAGAATGGCTTCAAATTGCGGAACATGGTGCAGATTTCATGAAAAAACATGGCCGGGATACCGATGGAAACTGGTATTTTTCATTTAACAAAGCAGGTCAGCCATTAATTCAACCCTACAATATTTTTTCCGATTGCTTCGCCTCTATGGGTTTTGGAGCATTGTATAAAATCAATCATCAGGACGAATACGCTCAGATCGCCAGAGATACCTTCTTCAATATTATGAAAAGAAGAGAAAATCCAAAGGGCAAATACAGCAAGGCTTTTCCAAATACCAGACCGCTAAAAAACTTTGCCCTCCCGATGATCCTTTGTAATCTTTCCCTTGAAATTGAACATTTGCTGGATCAGAAAATCATCAGTGAATTGATTGATGAAGTGATCTATGAAGTGATGGAAGTCTTTTATCAAAAAGATTCCGGACTGATTCTTGAAAATGTGGCACCAGATGGCAGTTTCTCGGATTCTTATGAAGGGAGAAGTATCAATCCAGGTCATACAATAGAAGCCATGTGGTTCATTATGGACCTGGGGGTAAGATTAAACGATAAAAAACTGATCAAAAAAGCTTTAGAAATTGCTTTTCGTGCCCTGGAATATGGATGGGATAAAGAACACGGCGGAATTTTCTATTTTATGGATGCTAAAAACCATCCTGTACAACAACTGGAATGGGACCAAAAGCTTTGGTGGGTTCACGTAGAAGCTCTGGTTTGCATGGCTAAAGGTTATCATTTAACCGGTAGTGAAGAATGTCGCTCCTGGTTTGAAAAACTCCATTATTATACCTGGAATAAATTCAGAGATAAAGAAAATGGCGGGGAATGGTTCGGTTACCTAAATCGTCAGGGGGAGGTACTTTTACCACTAAAAGGCGGAAAATGGAAAGGCTGCTTCCATATTCCCAGAGCCTTATACCAAATTGCAAATACACTTGAAAAAACACCTTTGCAGACCAACAGCTTAACATAAATTAAGGCCATTAAGAGCTTGCTGGTTCTTAATGGCCTCTCTATTTTCTAACTCACTCTTTTATGCCCCAGCAGCATATCCATAGCATGGCTCAGGGTACCTGCCCGGGTCACTTCTCCCGAATTGACAAAAAAGATCTCATCTGCATTTTCAATGGTGTTCAACCGGTGAGCGATGATGACCTGAGTTGTTTCTTTGGGAAGTTTTTTTAGAATATTACTCAGCAATTTCTCTGTGATGGTATCAATATTTGCAGTAGCTTCATCCAGGATCAGCAATTCTGGTTTCCTTAGGACAGCTCTCATGAAGGCAATCAGCTGCTTTTGTCCAAGGCTAATGCTATCTGAACCCGAAGTGATGTTCGTTTCCAATCCTTCGTCAAAAATAGCCAGCAGTTCTTCCAGGTTAGAAGCATGGATCACTTCCTCCAGTTGCGCATTAGAATAATCTTTATAATGGCTGTTCCCATACAGAATATTGTCTCTTACTGTCCCTGAAAACAAGAAAGGTTCCTGTAAAATAAATCCGATTTTCTGTGTCCGCTCCTCGGGTGTAAAAGAACGGATATCTCTTCCATTTAACAATACCGTGCCTTTAGTCGCATCATACAAACGCGCAATCAAAGAGGCTGTAGTGGTCTTGCCTCCGCCAGTAGGTCCAATTAAAGCGTAGGTTTTACCACGTTCCAGCTTAAAACTGATGTTATGCAGGATTTCCTGATTTTGGTCGTAAGAGAAATGCACATTCCTGAATTCCAGCAGGGCAGCTCCAGGTTCTTGTGTTTCCGCTTTTACCTGCTGCAAATCGCTTTCCAGCGAAAGTATTTGAGAAATCCTATCCCAACCTGCCATGGCAACCTGGAAATTTGCCCACAGAGCGGCCAGCTGTCTCAAAGGATTATAGAAATTTGTAGCATAAGACAAATAACTCACCAATAAACCGATAGTAAACTCTCCTATGGAAATCAGATGGATGCCATACAACAACACAATAAGTTGGGCGAAACTCGATAACATTCCATAAACAGGCATAAAGATATTATTGGCAAGACCTGCTCCAATAGCTGTTTTATAATTTTGACGGTTGGCTTCATCAAACTTCTTTCTAAAATAGTCCCGGCGGTTGAAGGCGATAATGACTTTAAAGTTATTCAGACTCTCTTGAATTTCGGCACTCATTCCCCCTGTACTTTTGAGATTGACTGCATTTTTACGCTTCACCCAGGGAGAAAGCACCGCAGTAAAGATCAAAATAAATACCGCAGGCAACAGTGCCGCAGCGCCAAGTTTAAAATTGATCACCAACAGAAAGATTCCGGCACCGATCATCGTCACAATACTGCCAATAAACTGCATCAGTGACTGAGAGAAAAACTGGTTCAGTTTATCGGTATCATTATTTACCCGCGAGATCAGATCACCTGCTTTATTCTGATTAAAAAAACCTACCGGTAGTTCCTGAAGTTTATTAAATATCGCATTTCTCAGCGTGTACAGCATGCGTTGCCCCACCCCTCCCATTAACTTCGTTTGTGTGTAACCGGTGATCAGGGTGATCAAATACATCACCAATAGGATACCGGAAAAGACCAATACGCCATGGTATTGTTTTGTCCTTACATAGGTATCGATCGTATGGCCAATTAGAAAGGGACCCAACAAGAGTAAACCTGAGTTGATCAGAATGGTTACCAGTGCTTTAAGAAGGTTCTTTTTCTCATGACTGATGAGCTGAAGAAGTTTTTTAACCGCCTTTAAGGTCGACTTCTTTTCCTCCTGGCCTGTGGTCTGATTAAGATTGTAATTCATAATTGCTGGTACTCTGTTGTGAAGTGTAGATCTGAACATATTCCGGACTGCTTTTCATCAGCTCCGCATGTGTTCCCTCTGCTATTATTTCGCCCTGCATCAATACGATAACTTTATCATAATGCTCTACAGCAGCAATTTTCTGCGTAACGGAAAGTAAGGTCAAACCGGGATAATTTTGTTGCACATTAGCCAAAATCCTTTGTTCTGTATTGGTATCTACTCTGGCGGTAAAATCATCCAGCAGTAATACTTTAGGGTTTACAGCCAATGCCCTGGCCAGCATAATCCGTTGTTTCTGTCCGCCGGAAAGGCTGGATCCCCGCTCTGAAATTATCGTATTCAGTTTATCTGGCAAACCGTTAATAAACTCTTTCAGTTCCGCGGTTTCGATAGCCTTTTCGAGCGATTCGTCTGTGACCGTATCGCTGAACGCAATATTCTCCCGGATACTCAGATTGAACATAATACTATCCTGAAAAACAAAACCAACCTGCTGGTGAAAAGCTTCCTGCTGATAATCTTCGATAGGATGCCCATCGAACAGGACTTGTCCCGATTCAGGAGGAATTAACCCGGTGAGAATATACAACAGCTGAGTTTTTCCTGCTGCCGTTGGACCGATAACCGCAGTTTTAGAGCCGGCCTTAAGGCTAAAGGAAATTCCGTTTAAAGCTGGCTTTTGACCATAAGAAATGGAAACATTTCTCATCTCTACAGCTCCGGACAATACCTCTGTAATCGTACCGCTTTCAGGAACTTCTTCGGTATTCAGAACTGTTTCTATCCGCTGATAGGAAGCTGTGGCCTGGGCAATCACATTGCTCATAAAACCAATCACAAGAATTGGAAAGATCAGCAAAGCAAGATAGCTGTTGAAGGCTGCAAATTCTCCTAGAGACATGGTTCCCTGGATGACAAAATGCCCTCCCAGTGCCAGGATTGCAAGGCCGCCCATATTGGCTACAAAGATGATAACCGGGATCAAGCCAGCAAACAAACGCAGGATACCCAATCCAAGGTCTCTTGCCTGGGTATTGGCATCCAAAAATTTATTGTACTCCAGCTGTTGGGAATTAATGACACGGATGAGTGAAGAGCCTAAAATACTCTCATTAATGACTTTATTTAGCCAGTCAATCACTTCCCGGCTTTTCTTGAACAATACTTTAACTTTACGAAGTACCATATAAAAAGCCCCTCCTATGATGGGGATAATTGCTATAATAACCAATGCCAGCTTCCAGTTGAGCATGAGCAACAAGATACTGGCGCCCACAATCAGGAAAACAGACGAGGCGATAGATACGATGGCCTGGGACACAAACATTTTAATGGAATCTGTATCGGCTGTTAAATTGGTCAATAGTTTGGAAGGATTGGCTTTTTCAATATAAGCATGACTTTGCCGGGAAATCTGATCAGAAAGCCTGGTCCTGAGATCTTTAGCTACCCGCTCGGAAGCATAAGTCTGAACAATGCTTTGTAAATAGGTGAAAACAAAAACCAGGATAATGGCTACTGAAAATTCGAACAGGACAGGCTGAAGCTGGAAGGTACCATTTGTATACGCGTCAATTCCACTTGCTATAATTTTAGGAAGCAATAGATTGATCCCATTACTTATTAACGCTAAGAATATCAGCAGAAAGATTAATTTCTTATAAGGTATGAGCAGACTGAATATGCTGGCTTTCTTTTCCTTCTTTTTTTCTTCCATAGGGCTGGCGTAACTTCTTATAGTTTTGCTGGTAAATTTACTTTGATTTCTATTACATTTTCTATATTTCTTTTTGCTGATATATAAGCGTTACATGATCTGTTAGACATTCACGGATAAACTGCGCCACTGTCTCTTATACACATCTAAAAAAGGGGGGGGGGGGGGGGGGGGGGGGGGGGGGGGGGGGGGGGGGGGGGGGGGGG
>NZ_JAELTV010000479.1 GCF_016429005.1 Pedobacter sp. ASV19 | reverse complement strand
CCCCCCCCCCCCCCCCCCCCCCCCCCCCCCCCCCCCCCCCCCCCCCCCCCCTTTTAGATGTGTATAAGAGACAGATACTTATCTTGATCATGAGTGGGGTTATGGCGATGAAGATCCTAAACTAGTGAATCCGACGCAATTTGATGCTAAACAAATTGTAGGTGCGGCAAAAGCAGGTGGCTTCAAAGGAATCATTGTTGTGGCTAAACATCATGATGGTTTATGCTTATGGCCAACAAAAACAACTGATCATAATATCTCTCAAAGCCCCTGGAGAAATGGTAAAGGGGATATGATCAAAGAATATCAGCTCGCTTGTGACGCTCTGGGGCTTAAACTCGGCATTTATTGTTCCCCCTGGGATAGGAATAATGCAAATTATGGAAAGCCGGAATACCTGGAGATTTATCGCAATCAGTTGAAGGAATTATACGCCAATTATGGTCCATTGTTTACTTCCTGGCATGATGGAGCAAACGGTGGCAATGGTTATTATGGTGGTGCTCGCGAGGTCAGAAACATAGACCGCACTACTTATTATGATTGGGAGAATACCTGGGCTATTACCCGTAAAATGCAGCCAAATGCGGTGTTATTTGGTGATGTGGGGCCAGATACCCGTTGGGTAGGTAATGAAATGGGGCATGCAGGTGAAACTTGCTGGGCAACTTACACGCCTGTTGCTCCGGATGAAGGACGTAAACCCGCAAACGGTTATGTGAAATCCGAGCTGGGAACTGAAGGTACCCGCAATGGAAAATACTGGATTCCGGCAGAGTGTGATGTGCCTTTAAGACCCGGGTGGTTTTATCATGCTGCTCAGGATCCGCAGGTGAAAACCTCTGCCGAACTTCTGGATCTGTATTTTCAGAGTGTAGGTCGTGGCGCAGCATTGGATTTAGGACTATCACCTGATAAGCGGGGCTTACTGGCTGATCAGGATGTGGCTTCGTTAAAAAGATTCGGCGATTTGCTAAAACAGATTTTTGCGGTTAATCTGGCTCAAGGTGCCGAACTTAAGGCTTCTAACATTAGGGGAAATAACCGGGCTACATATGGTCCGCAGTTTTTGCTGGATAAGGACAGGTATTCTTATTGGGCAACTGATGATCAGATCACTAAGCCTGAATTGATACTTACGCTTTCCGGACAGAAAACCTTTAATATTATTCAATTAAGGGAAAATATTAAACTGGGACAGAGAATAGAAGCGGTGGCTATAGATATAATGGATGCTAAGGGGGAATGGAAAGAGATTGGAACTGCCACAAGTATAGGGTCTAACAGATTGATCAGACTGAATGAAAATGTAACTGCAAAAAAAGTAAGACTCAGGATTACCGGATCTCCGGTTTGCATTGCGCTGAGTGATTTTGGTTTATTTAAAGAACCGGAACATTTAAGAGCTCCTGAAATCGTGCGGGCAAAATCTGGAATAGTAACGATAACTTCTGCTTATCGTAAATCGCCTGTACATTATACCTTAGATGGTTCAGAGCCTGTAT
Source organism: Pedobacter sp. ASV19 (assembly GCF_016429005.1). GTDB lineage: Bacteria > Bacteroidota > Bacteroidia > Sphingobacteriales > Sphingobacteriaceae > Pedobacter. The sequence continues at coordinate 1,530 of NZ_JAELTV010000479.1, read as the reverse complement.
TGTCTTCGCCTGTTTATACCAAGCCTTTTCTTCTGGCAAAAGGTGGAACTATTAAAGCCAGGAACCTGTCAGCTGGTCTTTGGGGAGATATAGTGACTAAAATTTTTGGAATAGGAAAGATGGACTGGAAGGTGCTTGGAACATCTGATGCCAGCCATCCGGAATATGCTATTGATGAAGATGAAAAGACCAATTGGAATACCTTATCGCCCGAATTAATTAAGGATTTGCCCTGCGAGGTAGCAGTTGATATGGGGAAAGAGGAACTGATTAAAGCATTTACGTATTTGCCGCGTCAGGATCATATCGACGAGGGGCTAATTGGTCAGTATCTGGTTTCCATAAGTGACGACGGAGTAAATTGGAGAGAAGCCAGGAGAGGCGATTTTCATAATATAGAGGCGAATCCCGTTCAGCAGTTGATTATATTGGATCAGCCGGTTAAAGCGAGGTACTTTAAATTTTCTGCTTTAAAGATTAACAATGGAAAGGGAATTTCTGTTGCCGAACTAGGTGTAGTTACGGTACTTTAAATTTTTGTCCTTATTGACAGAGCTTTATTAAGCTCTGTCAATAATTTGAAGAAGTTTTCCAAGATCTTGTTCGGTATTGTAAAAATGAAATGATATCCTCAATCCTGCACCACGAGGGGAAAATAATACATGAGCATCGCGCATTCTTTTTATCAATGCCTCATCTGATTTGAGATTGAATATTGTAGAATGAATTGTTCTTTGAGCAACTTCTGAAGTGAGAAGCCCTCTTTCGGTAAAAGCTTTTTTTGCAAGTTCGCTTAGTGTGTGCAGTCTTTTCTCTATAATATCCATTCCCAGTTGTTCTAAGTGCAGTATAGATTGTTTCAGCGTTCCGAAAGCAAGGGTATCTAAATGGCCTGGTTCAAAACATAGTGTCAAAAGCTTCTTATGTTTCAGGAAGGGTTCCTGGGGGAGGGCATGGTTTATTCTGTCTTGGTATAGATGCTCGTTAACATGATCTTTGATCAGCATAAATCCATTGCCATAGCCGGAAAGCATCCATTTATAGCCACTGCCTAGGAGCACATCGAGACCTGAATCCTGAAAATTAAAGTTTGCTGTGCCGCAAAACTGCGTTCCATCGGCAACAATTAGCATTTCCGGGTATTCTTGTTTTAGTTTTTTAATGAAATCAAGATCAATCTTGATTCCGCTAATGTATTGGATCAGACTCAGTGCTAATATGGTTGGCTTAGAAGATCTGACTTTATTTAATATGTTTTGCTCCAGGTTTTCATCCAGTTCTGCGTATTCGATGCTTTTGAAATTTCTGCTTTCTATTGGATAATTTACAGATGGGTAATCACTTTGTAATAGTAAGAAGCGATGAGAGCGGTCTAATCCGTCAAGGAAAGTATTAAATGCGATGGAGACTGTCTCTTATACACATCTCCAAGCCCACGAGACAGGCATCTCTATCGCGGATGCCGTCTTCTGGTTTAAACATGGGCGGGGGGGGGGGGGGGGGGGGGGGGGGGGGGGGGGGGGGGGGGGG
>NZ_JAELTV010000478.1 GCF_016429005.1 Pedobacter sp. ASV19 | reverse complement strand
CCCCCCCCCCCCCCCCCCCCCCCCCCCCCCCCCCCCCCCCCCCCCCCCCCCCCCCCCCCCCCCCCCCCCCCCCCCCCCCCCCCCCCCCCCCCCCCCCCCCCCCCCCCCCCCCCCCCCCCCCCACACCCCCCCCCTTTTTTACGTTCGTCGGCAGCGTCAGATGTGTATAAGAGACAGGTCTTAGACAGTATGCTGGTGTGGAGAATATGCCAAGAGTATTGAACGGTTTAGGTATCGCTATCCTATCTACTTCTAAAGGAGTAATGACGGATAAAGAAGCAGCTAAACTAAACATTGGTGGCGAAGTTTTGTGTCACGTTTATTAATTAAAGGAGGATAACAAAATGTCAAGAATAGGAAAAGCCCCGATTAGTATCCCTGCTGGTGTAACAATTACCGTATCTAAAGATAACGTGGTAACTGTTAAAGGTCCAAAAGGTGAATTAAAGCAAGCAGTTGATTCAGATATCACTGTTAGTCAGGAAGAAGGCGTACTTACTGTACAACGTCCAACTGAGCAGAAAAGACACAAAGCATTGCACGGTTTATACCGTTCATTGTTAAACAATATGGTTATTGGTGTAACAGAAGGTTATAAATTACAACAAGAGTTGGTTGGTGTGGGTTACCGCGCTACAAACACAGGTAATACCCTGGATCTTGTTTTAGGTTATTCTCACCACTATGTGTTCCAGTTACCAGAAGAGATTAAAGTAACAACAACTTCAGAAAAAGGTCAGACACCTAAAATCATTTTAGAAAGTATTGACAAACAACTGATCGGTCAGGTAGCAGCGAAGATCCGCTCGTTACGTGCACCAGAGCCATATAAAGGTAAAGGTATCAAGTTTGTAGGCGAAGTGTTAAGAAGAAAAGCAGGTAAATCGGCTTCTAAAAAATAATCATCATGGCAGGGAAAAAATTATCTCGTAGAGATCGTATAAAAAAAGGAATCAGAAAAAGATTAACAGGTTCCGAAAACCGTCCACGTTTATCGGTTTATAGAAGCAATAAAGGAATTTATGCTCAAATCATTAACGACGTAACCGGTAATACATTGGTTTCGGCATCATCTTTATCTAAAGATTTCGCTGGTAACGGTAACAAATCAGAGCAATCTGTTGCTGTAGGTAAATTGGTTGCTGAAAAAGCAATCGCAGCAGGTATCAAAGAAGTTGTGTTCGATAGAAATGGCTACTTATACCACGGACGTGTTAAATCATTGGCAGAAGGTGCCCGTGAAGCTGGTTTAGTATTTTAATCTGAAAATAGGATAAGAATGTCAACTATCAATATAAAAAGAGTTAAGACTAGCGAGATCGAATTAAAAGATCGTTTAGTTAGCATACAACGCGTTGCCAAAGTAACCAAAGGTGGACGTACTTTCAGCTTCTCAGCTATCGTAGTTGTTGGAGATGAAAACGGAATCGTAGGTTACGGTTTAGGTAAAGCGAAAGAGGTAACTGAAGCCATTGCTAAAGGCATCGATGATGCTAAAAAGAATTTGGTGAAAGTTCCTTTGTTGAACGGTACTGTTCCTCATGAGCAGATCGGTAAGTTCTCAGGTGGTTTTGTATTAATCAAACCAGCTGCAGTAGGTACCGGTGTTATTGCTGGTGGTGCAATGCGTGCTGTATTAGAGAGTGCAGGAGTGCACAACGTATTGGCAAAATCAAAAGGATCTTCTAACCCGCACAACGTGGTTAAAGCAACTGTTGATGCATTAACTAAAATGCGTGATGCTTATACTGTAGCTCAGCACCGTGGTGTAGATTTAAATAAAGTTTTTAACGGATAATATTATGGCGAAGATCAAAATAACCCAGGTAAAAAGCATCATCGACAGAAGCGAGCGCCAAAAGAGAACGATGCAAGCGTTAGGTTTAACTAAATTAAACCAAAGCGTAGAGGTTGAAGCAACTGCTGCCATTATAGGTATGGTTAGAAAAGTTAATCATCTGGTAGCTATAGAGAGTTTATAATTATGAAGGTTGCAGAAAATGTATATATTTACATTTGCAACCTTTATATATGTTTAATCGTTGTCCCTGATTAGTGAAAGCGAAGGGCAACACAATAAGTTAATAATGAACTTAAGTAATTTAAAACCTGCAGCAGGTTCTACTAAAAATAGTAAGAGAATTGGTCGTGGTACCGGTTCAGGTCGTGGTGGTACTTCCACTCGTGGTCACAAAGGTGCCGGATCCCGTTCAGGTCACTCAACGAAAGTTGGATTTGAAGGTGGACAAATGCCTTTGCAACGTCGTGTACCTAAAGTAGGTTTCAAACCAATCAACCGTGTTGAGTATGTAGGCGTCAATTTAGATGTTTTACAAGGTTTAGCTGAAAAATTTAACTTAACTAGCATAGATTTTACTACCTTGCAACAGCACGGTTTAGCATCTAAAAATGACTTAGTGAAAGTTCTTGGTCGTGGCGAAGTTAAATCTAAATTAGAGGTTAAAGCACATGCTTTTTCTGCAACCGCACAAAAAGCTATTGAGGCTGCTGGAGGCTCAATCGAAAAATTGTAATTAATGAAGAAGCTGTTTACTACTTTAAGTAATATTTGGAAAATTCAAGAATTGAAAGAGCGTATAGTATTTACGCTCATCATTCTTTTGGTTTATAGATTTGTTTCACACGTGGTTTTACCGGGTGTGGATGCAACTGCCTTAGGCAATAATGAAAAATCAGGTCTTTTAGGTCTATTGGATATGTTTGCCGGCGGATCTTTCTCTCGGGTCTCGATCTTAGCCTTGGGTGTTATGCCTTATATTTCTGCGTCCATTGTAGTTCAGTTACTCGGTATTGCTGTACCTTCTTTCCAGAAAATGCAAAAAGAGGGAGAAAGCGGCAGGAACAAATTAAATCAGATCACCAGGTATCTGACCGTAGCCATAACTGCCGTTCAGGCGGTAGGTTATGTAAAGACCTGTCTCTTATACACATCTAAAAAGGGGGGGGGGGGGGGGGGGGGGGGGGGGGGGGGGGGGGGGGGGGGGGG
>NZ_JAELTV010000477.1 GCF_016429005.1 Pedobacter sp. ASV19 | reverse complement strand
ACGTTCGTCGGCAGCGTCAGATGTGTATAAGAGACAGATCAACTATTGTATTAGAGAGATTCTGAATCTGTTCAGACAAAAGGTTTACATTGGGTTTACCGCTACACCATTTGCTAATATTTTTATTAGGCATAATGTAGATCACAGTGTACTTGGTAAAGATCTTTTCCCTTTTGCGTTTATAAAAACCTTAGGGGCTCCATCCAATTATTTTGGACCAAAAGAAGTTTTTGGCCTAAATGGCGATGAAGACATTGCCTTACCTATTTATAGAAGTGTTGCTGACTCAGGGGGACTACACACTATTTTACCAATTCGTCATAAAGCTGATTATATACTGACTGAATTGCCAGGAACGTTAAAACAAGCTATAAGAGCTTTTATAATTTCATCTGGTGTCCGTTGGTATAGAGGGCATGATAAAAAGCATAATACAATGTTGATTCATTGTACCAGGTATAATGCGGTATAGGCTGCTTTAGCGGAATTAGTTAACAATGAAGTAAGCATTATTAAATCAGCTGTTTTATCCGACGATATAGATATGCTTACCGATATGCAGAAACTTTACCAGGAAGATTTTATACCTACTTCAAGAGAAATGAATAAGACTATGCCTCAATGGACTGATATTATTCCTTTTATAAAAAAGACAGTAAAAAAGCTAGAACAAAAATGTCGTATAATAAATGGTACGGTAGGTGATATACTTGATTATAAAACAAAAGCCAGAACTGGTTTATGGAGTATTGCAATTGGTGGTGACAAACTGTCCAGAGGATTAACACTTGAAGGATTAACTATAAGTTATTTTACGAGAAGTACTTCATTATATGATACACTGATGCAGATGGGAAGATGGTTTGGGTATAGGAGTGGGTTTGAAGATCTTTGTAGAATATATACTACTCCTGAACTGTTTAGATGGTATCGTCATATATCTACCGCATTTGAATCACTAAGGGAGGAATTTATAGAAATGTCCCGGCTGCAGCTCACGCCTATAGATTTTGGTCTGCGTGTTGAAGATCATCCTGATATGATGGTAACAAGTGTGATGAAAATGCGTGCCGCAGATAGTATGCGGCTTAACTATCAGGGAACCCTTACAGAAACTTCGACACTTCCTGTTTCTGAAACAATACTTAAATCTAATTTTGAAATCGCTGAAAATTTCATTTTATCTTTGGGAAAACCTGATATTAGTTTCCAACCCAGGAATGTTTGGCTCAACATTCCTGTAGAGTATATACAGGAATTCTTAAAAGGATATCAAACATACAAAGGATTACCTACGGTAAATTCTGTACGTATAAATAAATACATTGATCTTCAGAGGACAAAATCGTTACCTGAATTTCTGAAATGGAACGTAACCCTGATTTCCTTGAATGGAAGTGTCGATCTGAAAACGGTGTCTTTTGCAGGGTTCAATATTTATCCTCATTCCCGTTCAATAAAGGAAGAGAGAACAAACAGTCTTTTCATAAAAAGAATGATTGATCGTAAGGATGAAATAGAAGATTTTAATGCTGCAGAAAGAAGAATTGTCGAAAATAATAACTTGTCTAACATGGAAATTAGGAGTATGAGCCCTAGAAAGAATAGACCATTGCTGATGATATATGTTTTGAACATTACGGATAAAGAAAAAACTGAAATCCTACAGTTTGAGAAACAACCTGTTGGATTTGCGATAAGCTGGCCGGTGTCCGAAACGGCCGCTCCAATGAATTATGTTATTAATTCGGTTTATGCAGAACTTGAATTGAGTGAGGATGATTAATTACCGGGAAATATGGAAATCAATCAATGAAGAATCGGCTGGTTTTCCTGATAAAGGTTTGATTGCCAGAAAGATTCATTCGGAAGGTGCTTTTCCGGTTTTCCTGGCTACAGATTTTAAACAAAAGATACGGCTGATATATGTTAAACTGGATAAGGATGTATTAATTAAAATAAATGACCTTCCTCGGTTCAGAGGGTTTGACATTTCACGTATTGTGTTTTCTATTGGAAGTTATAAAAATACAGAATTTCTTAAGTTAACACAGTTAATTCCTGAAACAGAGGGCATTTTTGAATTGTTTATTTCTGATTTGTGTGATCATATTATCGGAATTCAGAATAAACATAATATTAACCATTTGCTAACCAAAATTCTTACTGAATGGAAGTTTTTCTTCGATCATTCGGAGGCTAAAATACTAACTCTTTCTGAACAAAAAGGACTTTTTGGCGAACTAATCTTTCTGAAAAATTATCTCTTTAAAATTTATAGCCCCAAACAGGCACTGGCTTTCTGGACGGGTGCAAATAGAACAAATCATGATTTTCAACTTGATGATAAAGCTGTTGAAATTAAAACTACATCAGGAAAAATGCCCTGGAAATTTACTGTTTCCTCGGAAAAGCAGTTAGATAATACAGGGCTAAAATATCTGTATCTGGTATTGTTTATAATAAATGTCCATGAGAATAGGGGTGATGGTAGTATTTGTGCTATTGTTAATGAAGTTTTTGAGATGCTTAAGGGGGATTTGTCTGTATTATCTCAATTTGAAATCAAGCTCGCTAAATATGGTTACAATATGTTACATGCCGAAAAATATACAGTTGGCTTTTCATTAAGCCAAGTAAATATATTTGAAGTCACAGATAATTTTCCACGTTTAATAAATGTTAATATTCCACCTGGAATAGGTGATATTAAGTATTCTATTATGGCCTCTGCATGTAAAGAATTTGAAGTTAAAACAGAAATAATAAAACTAATATAATTTAATTATGACGCTTTCAGATTTTGCAATCGATTTTCTTGAAAATGCATTACTAACTGTTGAAGATGAGAAAATCTCTCAAGAAGATGCAATTACACAGGATATATTAGAGTATACCATTGATTCAGGTGACGTTGTTGCCGGCGAATTATGCCATTATAAAGTTCGTGGAATTAAGATACTGTCTCTTATACACTACTGACGCTGCCGACGAACGACGGCCGGTGGACGGTTTCGGGGGGGGGGGGCGGGGGGATGGGGGGG
>NZ_JAELTV010000476.1 GCF_016429005.1 Pedobacter sp. ASV19 | reverse complement strand
AGGTTTTTAGAGAGTTATACCAATTGGCAGAGGTCATTAATTTAAGCCCGGAAGATATGAATGCGTACCAGGAAAGTTTAAAGATTAAGCGTGATAATTACAGTGCTCTTGAGTCTGCGGAATTGAGGGGTGTGCAGCGTGGGCAGAAGCAGGGTGAGCAACGTGGTATTGAAATCGGTGCGGAACTGGAACGTGCTAAGGCGGAGCAGGAAAAGAAAGAAATGGCAATTGAAATGTTTGCTGATGGAGAGCCTTTGGAAAAGATTGCCAGATATTCTAAGCTTTCTATAGCCGAAATCCAGGCATTAGTATAAGGTTAAGATTAATATTTAAATGAGCCGGAGGAGAAATTCTTCCGGCTTTTTTTGTGAAAAATAGGTTTTCTGATCGCGCTGAATCTTACAGATTCTGAGGCTTGATCATGAAAACCTATTTTTCTTGGGTGCAGACCGGGGAGGGTAACCAATCAAATCCATTCAATTCTTTTCAATTCCATTCAAAACTATTCAGGGCTTGGTGTGTGGTAGGTTCTTGTTTTTTGGGTGTTTACATTTGGTTTATGTGGTTTCAAAATCTGTCTTGGCTGGCCAGCAGGGTGTGTTTTTGGGCGCTTTAATTAACTAATGTTTTACGCTTTAAAATTTGAATTATGGGAACGTATAGAAAAGGAATGCTTGGTTTCTTCCAGCCTACAACAGATGGCTAACAGCTAGGTATTGGATAGGGGTTAGATTCGTATTGTATTCGATGAAATGGCTATTTATCCCCAAGGAAATGCCCATAAGGGTATGTTTCTCCAGTATCCTGGCTATAGACACGCTATATAGGCCATTTTTAAACTCAATCTTTTACTCATAAATAAGAATATCATGGCAAAAATATCAAAAGGTATTTTGGGTGCTTTTTCTGGAAAAGTGGGCCCTGTAATTGGCTCCAGTTGGAGAAGCATTGCTTATATAAAAGCTTCGCCCGGAAAGGCAAATAAAAAATCGAAACGATCGGCAGCACAAATTGCCAATCAACAGAAATTTCGTTTTGTAAGTGAGTGGCTGGTGCCTTTTCATCCCTATGTTTCTATAGGGTTTTTAAACCTTTCAAAGGAGAAATCTGAAATTAATCTGGCCTTTTCTGAGAATTTTCATCGGGCTGTTACGGGGGAGTATCCTAATCTGGACATAGACTACACTAAGGTAGTCTTGAGTCAAGGGCAATTGGGTGGATTGATTTGCCCCGAAATGGAATTAATAGAACAGGATGTGCTTTACATCAGTTGGTCTACGCATATGAACCAACGGGTATCTTATGATGACCAGGTCATGTTGGTTGTTTACTGCCCGGAACTGGGTATTGCTGATGGCTTTGTTGGTGGTACAAAACGTGCAGACAAAGCGTGCAGGTTTAAATTCAATCAGAAAATGATTGGTAAGGCGCTGGAGGTATATGTGAGTGTAACCAGCTTTAATCGTAAGAAAATTGCGAATAGTATTTATTTGGGGAGGATAGCGAGATGAATGCAGAAATGAATATTTTGCGGACCTTGATCTTGCAGCAAATGGATCCGGCTTATTTTAATTTGGATGAGCAGCAGGTGCTTTATTGGATGGCGGAGTTGCCGGTAATTAAGGAACAGATTTTTAAGTCTATGCAGGAGGAGATGTTGGGGGCTACTCCAAATAGTTTGGTGGAAAGACATTTGAAGCAGATTCAGTATGATTGCGGTTATTTAACAGAAGCTTTGTTTAAGTACCAGAAGGTACCGGTTGTTTGTGTGGAATTGTATGCTGCTGTAGGGGATTGTCTGGAGCAATTGCTGGAGCATATCGAGCTGCGGTATGCGGGGTTCTTTAATTGGGCGAAGGAGACTTTGGTCTCTTTGCCTAAAGCAGAAAGTAATCTCAGGATCCGGGTATTGTTTTCTGTTGATGCTCTGGCTTACTTTTTTAAGCTAATGAATAAGGCTGGTGGCTTGGACGCAGGGCCGGTAACGCAGTTAATTTTGGCTATTTCAAAGAACTTTATTACGCCAGGAATAGGAGATGGGTATATTTCGCCGAATAGTTTAACGACGAAGTATAAGCAGGTGGTACAGAGTACGGCTATGCGGGTTAGGGTGTTACTGGTCAGGATGTTGAAATTGCTGGACGAGGAATTTAGTTAGGGGGAAAAAAATAGGTTTTCTGATCTAGCTGAACCTTACAGGTTCTGAGGCTAGATCATGAAATCCTATTTTTCTTGGGTGAAGACCGGGGGGATTCTTCTTCTGTGACCTTTGGTATTAGTTGAATACGTTAGGAATGGTTATGATGATCTCAGTGCCTTTGGTGTTTGAATTTATCTCAATTACACCATTTAGATATTGAACACGGCGGCGAATGGACTGTAAGCCTATGGTTGATTTTCCCTTGTCAGATTTCTTTTCATCTAAGCCTATTCCATCATCATTGATGGTTAATAATAAGTTCTCCTCTTCTTCATAAATCAGAATATCCACATTTTTAGCTTTAGCATGTTTAATAATATTGGTGATGGCCTCTTGAATGATGCGGAGTAATGCTATTCTTGTGTCCATGCCAACACCTGATAATGCGGTATTGTCTATGTGGATATTTTTGTTGTATCTGTTATCAGGCAGAGCATTATCTGTCAGTAATATAATTTGCTTTTCAAACGATTGCTCTAGTTGCTCATCAGCAGCACTGAACCATTCATGGCTTGTGTTCCGCGCTGCTTTATAAGCATTTTCCGTTTCCTTTTGGAGCACATCCAATTTTCTTTTCAGGTCAATATCACTGGTGTCCATCATTAGTGTTTCTAATTGATATCTGATGGCAGCAATGGATGATGAAAGGCCATCATGAAGGTCTTGTCCAAGTCGTTGTTGCTCTTCCTTTACCGCTTGGTGTTTTGCCTCTTGCATGGCCATAATTTGCATAGTGGCCATGTCGTTGAGCGCTTCTATCTGAGCTTTAGCTTTTCTGTCGCGACGGAGCATCATTAGATAGATGGTCAGTACAATCACCGCTGAGGAACATGAAATGATTATCAACCATAAGGCTCGTTGCGCGTTTTTTCGTTTAATAACTTATTTTGGTCCTGTAC
>NZ_JAELTV010000475.1 GCF_016429005.1 Pedobacter sp. ASV19 | reverse complement strand
CCCCCCCCCCCCCCCCCCCCCCCCCCCCCCCCCCCCCCCCCCCCCCCCCCCCCCCCCCCCCCCCCCCCCCCCCCCCCCCCCCCCCCCCCCCCCCCCCCCCCCCCCCCCCCCCCCCCCCCCCCATCTTTTAGATGTGTATAAGAGACAGGGAAGTAGATAATGGAGTGTCAACTGCATATCCAACCGTCAGACGTATAAATTTTGGTTGTAATATAACTTTTTAATAACTGCAGATATGAAAAAACATACGAATCTGTTTTTTATAGTTTTGGTTTTTCTAACTATGGTTGGATTAACCGCTTGTAAAAAATATTTAGATAAAGCGCCTGGAGCTGATGTTTCGCCTACCGATGCTTTTGTCAATTTTACTAATTTTCAAGGTTTTACTGAAGAACTTTATAGCTGTGTTCCAGAATTTACCAGTAAGACCTGGGCAACTGACTGGATTCTGGGCGATGAGATTGTACATAAAACCGGAGTGACCTGGTTAAATGAGCAGTTTGATAATGGCGACACGTGGTCCTGGACAAATTCTGAATGGATTTCATGGTTGGATGCGCCAAATTATAATTCCGATCCAGGTACAGGAAATGGAAAAGGTTTGTGGCCAAACTCTTGGTATGGCATTCACAAAGCTAATTTGGGATTAGCTAATTTGGACAAGCTCAATGGTTCTCAGGAAGAAAAAGATCTGATCAAGGGGCAATTACTTTTTTTTAGAGGCTGGTTTCATTTTGAGCTGATGACCTATTGGGGGGGGCTGCCCTATATTGATCAGGTATTATCTGCCAGTACAAAACTTGAATTGCCCCGCTTAAGTTACCAGGCTGCTGCAGATCTTGCGGCCAAAGACTTTAGGGCGGCGGCCGATCTGTTACCTGCGAACTGGGACAATACTGTTGCAGGAAAAACTACACTTGGTAAGAATCAGTTGAGAATTACTAAGGTTACTGCACTTGCTTACCTGGGTAAAAACTACCTGTATGCAGGTAGCCCGTTGATGAACAAAGCTTCAACTGGCAATACGGCCTACAATCCAGAATATTGTAAGAAAGCAGCGGATGCGTTTGCAGAACTTTTGAAGTTAGTGGACAATCATACAACTTGGGTTAAGTTGGTGGATTTTTCTAATTACAGCAACCTTTTCTTTACTGACGGGGGGAATTTTATTCCGGGCTATCCTGAAGCGATTTTTCAGAATCCGGTTTATAGTTCCTGGTTTGCTGGCTGTCCATGGGGTCCGAGTTCTGTATTTGTTGATGGAAATATTGGAGGAGGTTATTCTTCACCAAACGCCAGGTTTGTGGAAAACTACGGCATGGCCAATGGCCTTCCGATTGATGATCCCCAATCAGGATATAATCCAGCCGATCCTTGGGTTAACCGTGATCCCCGTTTTTATAATGACATCGTTATTGATGGAGATAGGGTCATTAAAGGTTCAGCTCCAGCAGACAAAGAAAAATACAGATATGCCGATTTATCGAATTCAGGCCACAGCCGAAATAGTTCTTCTACAAGTCGTACCGGGTATCTGCTGAGGAAGTTAACACCAATGACAGCTAACAGTATAGATAATTTTCCAAATAATTATATGCACCTGTCTTATATGAGGTTGGCAGACGTGTATCTAATGTACGCAGAAGCCGTATTACAAGGCTACGGGTCTGCTATTAGCAATGGGCCAAATTATATTACTGCCGAAGAAGCACTCAATAAAATACGAAGCCGTTGTAAGGCCGGACCTGTTGCTCAGAAATATGTATCTGATAAAACAAAATTTATGAGTGAGATCATCCGTGAACGTGCCATGGAACTCGGGTTTGAAGAGGAAATCCGGTACAATGATTTACGTCGCTGGATGCTTGCCGGAGAACTTAAATACCGGGAGAAAACGGCTATTGATTTTGATCGGGGAGCAAACGGTAAGCCAATTAATATAAAAGAAAGGATACTTCTGACACGTAAGTTCGATGATAAAAATTACTGGTTGCCGCTTAAAATAAATGATGTAACGCTTTACCCATCATTCGGTCAGAATCCGGGATACTAAAAGCATAATTTTTAAAGCTTAAAAGGAAAAATAATGAAATACATAAAAATAGTATTGGTTTCATGCGGGTTGTACTTTGGTTTTGTATCGGGTGTTGCAGGGCAAACCACGGATACAAAAAATTCAAAGACGTCAGAAACTGATTCCTTAGTACATGTAGCTTACGGAACAGTAAGTAAGAAAGATTTACCGGGTGCCATTTCTGTATTAAATCCCACAACTTATCTGGATAAAAATTTTGGAACTTATCCACTGGATGGGACAGATGCATTTGTCGGTGGCAGTAATCTTTGGAATATAGGCACTGCACTGGTATTAATAGATGGAGTACCACGTTCGTTAAATGATGTTACCTCCAATGAAATTGAAGAAATATCATTTCTGAAAGGGATTAACGCCATTGTTTTGTATGGAAGCCGGGCAGCAAACGGAGTGATTCTGATCACCACTAAGCGGGGCAGGGCAGGTACCCGACAAGCCAGTCTAAGGTTCAATAGTGGGATAAATGTACCAAAATCGTATCCTGACTACCTGGGATCTGCTGAGTACATGAGGTATTACAACCAAGCCTCCAAAAACGACGGATTAACGCCATTGTACGACGACGCTATGATTAAAAATTACGCTTCGCATTCTAATCTTTACCGTTATCCTGATGTAGACTATTATTCTTCAACGTATCTACGCAAACTATATAACACCTATTCTGCTAATGGAGAGTTTTCTGGGGGTAATGACCGCGCTCGTTTTTATGCACTTGCAGGTTTTCAAAATCAAAATTCGCTACTCAATTTTGGTGAGGGGAAGAACGAACAAAATACAAGATTTAATATACGCGGTAATATTGATTTGAAGTTAAATAACATCATCAGCACTTATATTAACGTATCCACTGTGTTTTCCAATAACAGGTCTGCAATAGGTGATTACTGGGGCCAGGCTGCTATAATTCAACCGCAACGTTTTGCACCATTAATACCTATAAACTTAATAGAAC
>NZ_JAELTV010000474.1 GCF_016429005.1 Pedobacter sp. ASV19 | reverse complement strand
CCCCCCCCCCCCCCCCCCCCCCCCCCCCCCCCCCCCCCCCCTTACACCCCCCCCCCCACCCCCCAGATCTACACCGGCTAACGTTCGTCGGCAGCGTCAGATGTGTATAAGAGACAGCTTCTCCATCGAATATGAAATTCTCATTTTTCCAGCCTATGGCTTCATCTGTGTTGACCTGACTTATATTTATCAAGCCTGCAGCATTAAGGGAAGCTTGCTGGCTAGGTTTTAGCACAAGAGCTTTCCTGACCTGATTATCTTTTAAGCTCTGGACCTGCATACTTCCTTCTACCAGTGTTGTTTTCGTGTAGGGTTCGTCAGAATAACTGTTAATGTTAAAGGCTGTTCCCAGATCCTCTGCTATTTGTGTTGGTGTCTTTACCCGGAAGGGTTGTTTAGCATCGTATTTAACTTCGAAATAAGCTTCCCCGCTAAGTTCGACAAGACGTTCTTTAAGCCGGAAGAACGTGGAGGGGAATTTTAGAGAAGATGCTGCGTTTAGCCATACCCGGGTGCCGTCTGATAAGGTGATTTGGTACTGGCCACCTTTTGGGGTTGATACTGTTAATGGCTCTGATTGTTCAGCTCCTTTTTGAACTGGTATAACAGGGCTGCCATCATTATAAGTAAGCTCGGAATCCTCGATTACAATACCGCCTTTAAGGCTGTTCAGGTTAAGCTTTTGACCGTTTGCCAAGGTTACAATTGCTTTGTTGCTTCCAGGTTTAAGATCGTGAAGCGCTAAATTATAGGCAGATTTCTTTTTGATCTGTATCTGTATATAGAAATAGAGGCCGGTACTTAAGATCAGGAACAGCGAAGCCGCTACCAAAAGACCTTGTTTTAGTTTTTTATGTTTGATTTCCGGCTGCAGGGTTGTCATCATCTCCTTAATGGAAAGGAGATCCTCATGCAGTTCTTCTGCCGTCATGGCTATTGGGATATCTTTATTCCATTGGCCATACCAGCTTTCTAAAAAAGCAATTTCTGTGGCTGTGCAGGTGCCTTTATGGTATTTTTGTAAAAGTTGGTCTATTTCCTCTTGTTGCATCATATTAGCGGTGGAAGGAGCGTACCTTCCGCATTCAAAGATTAAAGACGAAGCAGAATGGCCTTGGGGGTAAAGGAAATAAAAAAAATTAAAGGGATAGAAACAGTAAGGAACCAAATTTAATGCGAAGTACTTTCAAAGCATTGTTTACTGTGCTTTTTACAGTTTGTTCAGAAAGGTCTAGTTCTTTCGCAATTTCCTGATGACTAAGGAATTTTTTTCTGCTCAATTCAAAAATCTGTCGGGTGCGTTCCGGGAGGTTCGCTATTTCCTGGTCTATTAGTGCTGTAAGCTGGTTTTGCCTAACCAGATAATCTGTGGTAACCAGTCCTGTTTCCGCGAACTGCTGGATGGATTGTGTATACGAAACTTTTAATTTCTGTTTGGCAAGGAGGTCGAATATTTTGTTTCGAACTGAGGTATACAAGTAACCGGAGAGCGTTGTTTTAAAATCAATTTCCTGACGTTTAATCCATAAGACCGTAAACAATTCGTGAACAATGTCTTTGCATTCTTCCCTTGATTGAAGTCTTTTAAAAGCATGAATGTATAAAGCCGCGTGATAGCGATGATAAATTTCAGTATAAGCCAGCCTGTCATCAGACTTAAGCAAATCTGTTAGTTCTTGATCATTATGGCTTTTATATGACATTTTTGTTTGGGTATACTAACCTACATAAATATTAATTCTCCTCCAAAATAAAAAGATCTTAAGAAGCGGAAATTGCATGGGGAATTGTTCGGAAAATTGTTCGGAAAATTCTATACAGCTGCTTCAAGACTAACGATATCAGATCCGCTGAAGGAGCGGACAGATCTCTGAGATCTGTCCGCAGCGTACGAGAATTTTCCGTAGCAAATTGCAGAGGAGGGAGGTGACCGGTACAGAGCGGAAATAAATTATTTTAATCATCTTCTTTTGCATCCAACCCGGTCTGCACCCAGAAAAATATGATTTTATGATCGAACATCAGGGCCTGAAGCTCTTCGCGGAAGGTCCAGAGAGATCAGAAAACATATTTTTAAAACAAAACCAACAGGTAATCAGCGACCTTATTTGTAATTGCTGCGGTTTACCAGTTTAACAATGTCATTGACCCATATTTTTCGGCCTTCAGTCCGTATAATCTGTTCATTTTTAAATTCTTTGAGTAAACGGATCACATTTTCTTTAGCAATGCCAGCCATGTTTGCCAGGTCTGCTCTGGAGAGGTTGATGCTGGGTTCTTCGCCGGCAGGTGTTCCTGTTTTTGATTTTTCGCGGATCAGAATGAGTGCTAGGGCAAGTCTTTCGGCTGCAGTACCCTGGCTGGAGACAGAAAGGTTATTGGTCAATACACTGTATTCGTGGCTTAATGCTTTTAGCAGGCGTCTTGCAAATGTGGTGGACTGTTGCAGGATATCAAGAAAGTCTTCTTTTGGTATAAAAGTAATTAGACTTTCCTCAAGCGCTGCTGCCGAATCGGGGTAGCGTTCTTCTGCAAGGATAGCATGATAGCCAATTAATTCATTCTTATTGGCTACGTAAATAATTTGTTCTCTGCTGGCCGGCCCGTTTTTGTATTTTTTGACTTTACCCTGGTGGATGAAATAAATACCTGAGGGCACCATACCTTCCTTGAAAAGGATTTCACCTTTTTTGTATTTTTGCGCACCTTGTTTGGTGATCAGGGACTGATATTCTGCTTCGGTAAGGGCATTAACTACCGTTTGGGTGCTGAAATTCCATTTCTCTATGGGGAAGATTCCTGATAAGCTCATGTAGCAAAGATACCTTTATAGGGATGCTTTTAAAATGGTAGGTGATTAATGTTTAATCAAAAGTTTTAGCTTTTGGTCAAAACCGCTGCCGGTAAGTCTATAAGAAGTGGGAATTTCGTTTTCATCGACATGGTAGGTAACCAATCTGGTTCCTATTGGTTCTGTCTCTTATACACATCTGACGCTGCCGACGAACGTAAAAAAGAGAGGGGGTGGGGGGGGGGGGGGGGGGGGGGGGGTGGGGGGGGGGGGG
>NZ_JAELTV010000473.1 GCF_016429005.1 Pedobacter sp. ASV19 | reverse complement strand
CCCCCCCCCCCCCCCCCCCCCCCCCCCCCCCCCCCCCCCCCCCCCCCCCCCCCATTTTTAGATGTGTATAAGAGACAGGAGCGCTCTTTCCAAGTCAGCCTTAGCCGATAAGTCCTTTGATAAAGAAATTAATTTTCTTAGTGCCAATAAATTGGCTTCATAAAACGCGAGAACAGACCTCACTTCCACATCAGGCTTAACTCCAATATTCTCCCAATTTGTTTGACTAACCGGACTAATACTTTTAGCGTAAGGAACTGTAATGGAAAAATTAGAATTTATTTTCTGTAGCTCAGATGGATTTGCCCCCCCTCTTGTTACCTCACCTATAATAACTCCCCTTTTTAATTGCTGAAGATGATAGGCAAAAGCTTCTCCACCTGAGAAAGTTTTACCACTTGTTAATACATATATGGGTTTATCTAAATATAAAGCTCCTGGTACATAACCATAAGTCCAAAATTGCTTTGTCGTATGAGTTTCACGAGTATAAAAATCACCAATATGAACCGGATCTTTGAAAAAATAACTAAAAATAAAAGGAATAGTGTTTTCATCAAGACTTCCTCTACAATCCCGTAGGTCAATAATTAATGCATTTGTATTTTTCACGTAATTCATCGCAGCGATCAGCGTATCGGCGCAATCTCTCAAAGGACCAAAAACCGGAATATTAATATATCCGATATTTCCGCTAAGAATAGCTTTCTCCTTAATGCTGTAATTATTTTCGATCATTAGTTTTTTCAACCATTGATCCTTGGGCAAACCCTGTTGCTGAGCACCTTGTTCAGCAGCATTCTTATTCTCGTTATATAAAACTTTTAAATGCTGATCTTTTGAGATTTTTTGAAGATCCCGTGTCAACTGGAATGCAAATTCATTCCCCGTAGATATAGTATCATACTTACCATTAATATAAATTTGTATAATTGTTCTCTCTAGCTCCGGCAAGATATCTGATGAGACATATTTAGACTTGAGAATTTCAAGTGTTGAATAAACAGTTTGTTTTTTTTCTTCAGCACTAAGCTGTGCATATCCGTTTAAAGAAATGAAAAAGCTGCTAAGCAGAAAGTAGGTTTTCAATTTGCTCCGTAAATACATAGTTTTTGATTGTTAAACTTAACTAGTTAAAATACATTTTATTCCGCCACTAAAAAACAATATATATCTGTTCAACCCTAGCTTCGTCGACAGAAAGCCTGATCCTGTCGACCAAGGTATTTTATTGCTGCAAATCATATACCGTAGCAACCGTGTCCGGTGTGCTTACCGCAATTGCCGTTTGTCGATGGATATATGCAGATTTACTTACAATACTGCTGATCTGTCTACTCTTCTTGATCGCCATATACTGGTACTTCAATTTTGTGAAATAATATAAAATCTTATGAATAAAAGTTTAATTATAGCAGCACTGATGATGATTAGCTGCTCAAAAAGCCCCGCAGGGGAATCATCAAACCCCGACTGGGGGCAACAGCCGCCATATAATCCGGTAAGCGGACAGACAACCTTAAATGTGTCCGGTACAGAAGCTTATGTAAATGTGATGGGCAACACTCAAAGTGCAATGCCAAATTTTCCGGCGCTATCCGTCAAAAAAGGATATTTAAGAGGTTATGTGGCCGACGTTAAAGGTAAGCCATTAAAAGGAGCCTATATAGGCGTCAGGGCAACTATAGGGCTAGACACGCGTGCTGAGGCTATAACGGATGAAAAGGGATACTATGAAATGAAGTTGCCTCTTGGCGCAATCACTTACTTTGCAACCGGCTATGAGATGGATTATGGACAAGGGAAAGCAGTTGTTGGTTTATTCCCTTCGGATGATAATTCAACAGGTTTTGGTTCGGAAAGTGGTCAGGTAAAGAATTTTGTAATGCAGGCCTATGGTCTTACCAATAAATCTGAAGTATCCAGACAACCCTATAACCCAACCAATTATTACGGAGGATCTATCAATATTGATTACAGCATTGACTGGGACAATTACATCCAGGATTATTTTCATGAAAATGATGTAATTGAAATTACCTTAACTCCCGATGGACCTGGCATATTTGGCGATAATAAATCATTTGTAATCAGGAAAACCGTAGGTATTGCAAAACTAACCATTGTAAATATCCCAGTCGGCAAATATAAAATCAGCACAAAACTTGTTAATGGTTCGCCCTTGAAAATGAGTGCAGCCGGCCCACACGCCAATTCATTTCCTTTCTGGGGTTTAAAACCGGGTGCAGCTTCTACCGGCCCTTCAACAGTGATGTTTACACCAACTTTGAACTATTCAATTCAGAAGGCTGTTCCCCACAAAAGTAACTGGGAAAGTGTAGACATCAGACTGCAAAAGTAGTTCTCTCAAAACGAGATAAGCCCCGAACGGAAACTTAATATTTAAAAAATGGAACAGCAACAGAAATTTTTATCATTAGGCAGCGGAAAAAGATTCGTTTTCCTTTATCTATCGGTAAAGGAAAACGAGCAGTTTATAATCAAATGGATGAGAGAGTACTATATTGGTGATGTAAAAACAAGAGAAAATTCGCAGGAAAGTATTCGGAATGCTTTCGATTTTTTGGGCAGGCTCATCATGCCTGGAATAAAAAACAATCTAGTCATAGATAGAGAATTAATGCTGAATGGAATTGCTGATGATATTTTATCTATTTCCGAAGAGGTATCGGATATGACTGAGGTTAAAAACTTCTCCAGAGCCAGCGCAGCCATTGCTGCTTTAGAAGCACTTTATACATGCATTATTGATAGCTTCTTTTCTGCACAAGAATATGATGAGAATAATTGCCCATTTCAAGTGATCTTATTGAGCACATTGGGAAATTATCTATACCATGATTTCGACACAATTATTTCGGAAACCATATATGTCACGTCCTGGGAGGACATCGATATACTTGAAAGAAACTACAGCTCTGAGGGTGTTTCACAAACTGTGTCAATAGTGTAACTTTAAACTATCGACATAAGTATGGCAACACAAGAAGACTTTGATTTTGAAAGCTTCAAAAAGGAAGCTATCGCTGGCTTATATGCCGGCAAGA
>NZ_JAELTV010000472.1 GCF_016429005.1 Pedobacter sp. ASV19 | reverse complement strand
CCCCCCCCCCCCCCCCCCCCCCCCCCCCCCCCCCCCCCCCCCCCCCCCCCCCTTTTTAGATGTGTATAAGAGACAGTAGTTGGCCTGACCGATATCCAAACGGTTTATCTTTCCCCCTGTATCGATACGGAACTTAAAATAAGTCTTGAAATCGCCCCAGCTTTCGGTATGGAAACGCCCATAAATATCCAGCCCCTTATTTTCTACCTTATCAATGCTGGTAAAGCGTTCGTGGCCGCAGGCTTCTTTGACGAAAGCCTGAAAATTCCTGGGATTGCCGTCATCATACAGTTCGGCATCAGTTGTAAAAAATGAAAGAAAGGTTTTGCTGTCACCTTCTTGCCAGGCATCAAAGGCCGCTTTTATGACCGTGTTGGTGAGTTTATCAGTCTCCATGGTTACTTGTTTTTGTTGTGTCTTTTTTTTGATTTTCTGACCGCTGGCCTGTTGCGCCATACACAGGATCACGGCGAGTACAATAATGTTTTTTTTCATCCTAAGCTGTTTTCGAGAGCGGATGCTGCAGGTATATGATCACCAATGACAGCAGCAGGAACGGCAGATCTATCCATACCCCTTTCATATCCTTATCCGACAGGTGGAAGCAGACGATCGAATTGATTTTCTTCAGTGCCATCATTTTAAGGTTTATGTTATGAAAACACACTTAAGTTCTTTGCGATATCCTTACCGGCATACGGTGGGAACACATCCAGTTTCAGGTCGGGATTGCCTATAAGCATCGCTTTTGTGTTACTCAGGGCATCGAAGCCTGCCTTGCCATAATATTTACCCATACCGCTCATGCCTACCCCGCCAAATGGCAAGCTGTCTATCCAGCAGCACCGGGCCAAAAACCTCCTGCTGCATGGCAGGGTCGTCCCATGTACTCGGATAAAGGATGGTCGGCTCTACATACCGTTTCTTGATATCGAAGCGCCCGCCAAACACAACTTTCTCGGGTATGATATACGATGCTACCCTTTGGGTATCATGTTCGCTGATCATCCTTGCGAAGTCGGGGCTCTGGCTAGGGTCCTCGCCGTACATTTTTAGGATCGCCGCCTTCAGTTTGTCTATAAACTCCCCGGCAATATTTTCATGTACATACACATAACCCGGCGCGATACACCATTGGCCGGAAATGGCGTTGTGCCCCCATGCGATCCGGTCAACGGCAATATCTATATTAGCCGTTTGGTCGACAACGGTCGGGTTTTGGCCGCCCAGTTCCAGGATAACGGGTGTCAGGTTTTCGGCAGCGGCCCTCATTACGATTTTACCCACCGTGGAACTGCCGGTAAAGAAGATGAAGTCGAAGGGCAGTTGCAGCAGCTCGGTTATTTCCTCTCTCCCGCCCTTGACAACGCTTACCGCCGTGGGGTCAAAATATTTTGGGATGAGTTCGGCAAACAATGCTGCCACGGTCGGTGTGGTATTGGCGGGCTTCAGAATAACCGGGTTACCGGCAGCGAGTGCTGCAATGGCTGGGTCAAGCAATAGTAGTACTGGAGCGTTGAAGGGCCCGATAACCAGAGTGACGCCAAAGGGTTCCTTGTAAATTACCCCCTTATTTCCCGTAGCTTCCAAGCCCTGGGGGATAGGTACCTGTTCCGGGGCCATCAGTTTTTGCAGGTTTTCCTTGTAGTACCTGATATTGCCCAGCGGGACAGTGATCTCGAACAATTGCTCAAAAGGGGGCTTACCGAAATCCACATGCAGGGCCATACAAAAAGCCTTCTGGTTATCGGTCAACAGTTTTTCCAGGCGGTCAAGCTGGTCCATCCGCCACTGGTAGGTCTTGGTGGTGTCGGTATAAAAAAGTGCTTTCTGTTTGTCGAACAATGATTGGTAGCTGTTCATAGTTTCATATTTTTACCTGATAAAAAAATGCCGGCTAGTTGCTAAAGCCTGAAATAGAAAAGCTTCATCACCCAACCCCTGTACCTCCGATAACGTTTTTTCGCTTTCTGCCTTTGCACTTTCACTATTGTAATGAATAGCCAGTTTTGCACCCTTTGCTGCAAAATCAATGCTTAATAATCCACCATGGTTTTTACCGCCGCCGGCGATTAAAACTAATTTCCCTTTTAAATCATTTCTTGCCATAACTTATCATTTTTAAAGCACGATATAACATCATCAATTTACACACAGCCTTAAAATGAAGCAACCAAAACGCACAATACAACAGCATTATGTTATTAAATTTAAAAGAATCACAATATTTTGCTAGTTATTTTTAAACCTTGTTTGACATTCCCCGATCAGCGGAACACTCCGCCATTAACTCGTGGCAGGGAAGGCAAGCAAACCCAAAGAAAAAACCAGCCTAAACCCAAAGGCTATCGAGCTCCTGCTCAGACAAATAAAACGGCACCTGTTCCCGGATAAAATCATTCATATCACCCAATAGCTCAGAACCCGCCAGCTTAGGGTACTTCAATTTCACCACCTCAAAAAGCGCAGGGAAATCCTCCTTACTATCATCCTTTTTCTCCAATATCCGGCAAATCGCCTTAATCTCATCTTGAACATCAGCCAAGTCCCCCAATAAATCCGCAAAAGCCATGGATCGTTCCGATTCCAGGAACATCCAAAATACACAGGCTAAAAGAAAACGTTGGCGGTGCGGCTATCGAGTTGAATCAAAATGAACTGAATAATATTGAAAATGCGTTGAAGGACATAGAAATAGTCGGTGCAAGGCATCCGGAGCATCTGCAGAAAAGGGTGGGCAACTAAACCAGTGCAAAAAGATCTAAGCGTAAGATTGTGATATTGTAATCTTGGCAAGCGTTACCGTAAATATTTAAAAATAAAAAAGCTCCTAGTTTTCACTAGAAGCTTTTTGCAGTACCCACAGACGGACCAAATTCGAAAAAGTTTTATGATGATTTGAAGAAAATAGCTGATTTGGATCAACTGTTTTCCAGTGAACCCCTTAGTAGAGATTTTAAGCTAAAATATAGGCGTAATCACAAAAAATGCTAAAAAGAGTTTATCTCTAGTAGAGGAGGGTGTTTCACAAACTGTGTCAATAGTGTAACTTTAAACTATCGACATAAGTATGGCAACACAAGAAGACTTTGATTTTGAAAGCTTCAAAAAGGAAGCTATCGCTGGCTTATATGCCGGCAAGA
>NZ_JAELTV010000471.1 GCF_016429005.1 Pedobacter sp. ASV19 | reverse complement strand
GAATTATCTGTGGAATGCACAGCAGACCGATGCTATAAAACATATCAGTGGCGCAAAAATTCCAATTACCTTGCTGGACAATGATAACAACAAAATGTTGACCAACTATCAGGTTCCCAATACCAACGATTGTAAAAGGTGCCATATTAAAAATGACGTCTTGACACCGATAGGCCCGAAAGCCAGAAATCTGAATTTTACTGTAGCCGGACAAGGGGAGAACCAATTACAGCAATGGGCTGCAAAAGGAATATTAAAGGGATTGCCGCCAATTAGCAAGGTTAAGCAACTTCCAAATTGGGCAGATGCGAAGCATTTTACGTTGGAACAACGGGCCAGAGCTTATTTGGATGTCAATTGTGCACATTGCCATACTAAAGGCGGGGATGCGTATAATACCGGACTCTTTTTGGAATATGAGCAGACAGATCCAGATCATTTGGGCATAAAAAAAGTGCCGGTTTCGGCTGGCGGTGGAGCTGGTGGATTAGATTATGATGTTATTCCAGGTAACGCGGCACAGTCTATACTTCTTTACAGAATGAATAGTGCAGAACCGGGAGTTGCTATGCCAGAACTTGCCCGGACAGTGGTACATAAAGAAGGGGTGAAATTGATCCGGGATTGGATCAACAGCATGAGAAAGTAAGACTTCTGATCTCTGTACTATTTAGCGGCATAAGAATTGTAGTAGTCTTATTCAAAAAGACTTATGAATGTAAAACGAATTTTTGGGACAATTTTAACCATCTTAGGAATTATCGGGCTGATATATGCTGGTTATGGTTTTGTAAAGCATAGTCTTCAAACCCGGGAGCTAGTTGTTGCGGGAATAATTGGTCTAATCTTTTTTGTTTCGGGTATCGGTTTAGTGAAAAACACTAAAGATGAATCCTAAGCACGGTCACTTAAAAAAACAGCCTTCTTAATTTAATGATATCATAATATCTTCTATATTCTCTTTTTATAAACATTGTTTAGTATTGCTGTGCGCTAAAAAAATAGAGGATGAATTTAACAAAAGAAGAAATTGCTCATTCAGTTGAGGAGATATTTGGCCTTTATGAAAAATATGGACATGAAGATTACGGAGAGAACGTAACTCAATTGATGCATATGACGCAATGTGCAAACCATGCCATAAACGAAGGTGCTTCAGATGAAATGGTTCTTGCGGCTTTTCTCCACGATATTGGCCATTTTTTAGAAAATGAAACGAGTATGGGAGGATATGGCAGGCAAGATCATGACCGGCTGGGTGGTGAGTATTTGTTGAGCCATGGCTTTTCTGAGCGCATGGTTAAATTGGTGTCTAGCCATGTCAGGGTAAAAAGGTATCTGACTTTTAAAGATAAAACCTATTATGATGAGTTATCGGAGGCAAGCAGGATAACCCTGGGGTTTCAGGGCGGCCCTATGAATGCAGAGGAAGCGATGGCTTTTGAAGTGGATCCGGACAAAGATGATTGCATCAAAATCAGGTTTTGGGATGATTTGGGTAAAGAGGAGCATATTCCAGTTGATCAGGAGGATTTAAATAGACTAAAAACTTTAATGACGGCTTATCTGAGCTTATAATAGTCCCAGTTGGTTGGCTTCCATGATGAGCTCGGCAACATTTTTTGCACTGAATTTCTGAATGAGGTTTCTGCGATGTGTATCAACAGTTAGAGGACTTAAAAAAAGTTCTTCTGCAATGATCTGACTTGTTTTGCCTTGAGCCAGGAGCGATAAGATCTGTTTTTCACGACGGGTAAGTTGTGGTCTGTCTTGCAATTGATTTTTTGAGGGACGGCTGATGATTTCGGTAACCTCCTTGCTAAAGCAAATATTTCCCTTTACAGCTTCCGAAATACAATGCCTAAGCTCATCCAGAGAACTGTTTTTTAGCAGATATCCACTGGCACCATTTTGAATGGTCTGCATAATTATACTCCTTTCGGTATGGTTGCTTAGAATAAGGATAATGGTAGATAGAGATTCCTTTTTGATCATTTGACACAGATCCATTCCATTGATATCAGGCAGGGTAACATCCAGCAACACAAGATCAACCTGATTAACTTTGATATAGCTAAGGAAATCTTCTCCTTTAAAGAAGGTACTTGTTATCTCAAGGTTCGTTTCATTTTGAAGCAGGGTCTTTAGACCCTCGATTACAATTGGGTGGTCATCTACTAAGGCTGTCCGTAATTTATCTGTCTGCATTTGTGTTGAGCTCAATATTAATGGTTGTCCCTTCGTTAAGGGCCGAAGTTATTTCAAAGCGACCTTTAAGAAACGCTATACGGTTTCTTAAATTGTCTAATCCCATGCCTTTTTTACCATCCAGTATTTCGGTGTCAAATCCGATACCATCATCTTCAATCGTAATAAAAATCGTGTCGGCATTCTGGCTGCATTGAAGCATAATATGCGTTGCCCGGGCATGTTTTATGGCATTGGAAATTAACTCCTGAACAATGCGGTATATGTTTAACTGCACGGTTAAAACAATGTCCTTTTCAATATTAAATGGTTCAAATGCGATGTGTAAACCATCGCGCATGTAAAATTCGCAAAGATCTTTAAGGGCCACTTCCAGACCAAATTTCAATAAGGTTTCCGGTACCATATTGCGGGCAATACGCCTCAGTTCGCCTACCGATGTGTCGAGTTGGTTGATAATACGGTGCAAGTCTTTATCATCTGATACTGAGGCATTGTTATTGGTCCATCCGGATAAGCCTATTTTTACTCCGGCCAGCATGCCACCCAGGCCGTCGTGCAAGTCTCTGGCAACACGTTCCCGCTCATTTTCTTCTCCATCAAGCATCGCTTTAGTTACCTTTAGCTGTTGTTTTTGCTCCATGTCCTTGAGTTGTTGCTGATAGTTGATTTCTTTTTGCTCAGATAATTTTCGATTGTTGCGTGCACTCAGAACTACGAAACTGAGTATCATCAGCAATAATAGACAGCCTGATCCTAAAAGCCATTTATACAGGCGCTCGTTTTTTGTATTTAATGCGGATTGTTCATTCTGCGTTTGCAGTGTCGTAATCTTTTGTTGATTTTGTGCAGTCCGGTATTTTGCTGTCTCTTATACACATCTAAAAGAGGGGGGGGGGGGGGGGGGGGGGGGGGGGGGGGGGGGGGGGGGGGGGGGGG
>NZ_JAELTV010000470.1 GCF_016429005.1 Pedobacter sp. ASV19 | reverse complement strand
CCCCCCCCCCCCCCCCCCCCCCCCCCCCCCCCCCCCCCCCCCCCCCCCCCCTTTTTAGATGTGTATAAGAGACAGCTGATAAAGGCCGATTCTTTTAGAGTATTGTATAGTGGAAGACCTGACTGGAAAATCTCGTGCATTTCGGGAAGATGCTTATGAAAGGCATTGTTGATGGCCTTTGCAGACCATATGAATATACCTGCATTCCATAAAAAGTCACCGCTTTGAATAAATGATTTGGCGAGTTCCAGATTGGGCTTTTCTGTAAACAGCTTTACTTTATGGATTCTTGGATCTGAAGCCAATGTGTTGTCTACATACTGGATATAGCCATAACCAGTATCCGGGCGGCTGGGTTTAATACCCAGGGTGATCAGACAATCATTTTGGGCTGCTGCTTCCAGGGATTCTTCAATGGCAGAAACAAAACTATCCAGATCAGCAATGGTGTGATCTGAAGGAGCGACCACAATTACTGCATCGGGATTGAGTTCGGATATTTTCATGGAACCATATGCAATACATGGTGCTGTATTGCGCATAATAGGCTCAGCAAGAATTTGGTTGTCCTGTATGTCGGGTAACTGAGTTTTGATGATATCTGTGTAGATCTCATTGGTAACAATAAAAATGTTTTCTGGAGGGCAAATCTTTAAAAAACGATCGTATGTGCTCTGTATGAGGGTTTTTCCAATTCCAAAAAAATCAATGAACTGTTTTGGGTATTCTGTTCTGCTTACCGGCCAAAAACGGCTTCCAACACCGCCAGCCATAATTAAGGCGTAATTATTTTTGTTCATGCTGTTTATAAGATGGTTTTATATAATTCCTTCCTGAAGAAGGTCGTGTAAATGAATAATGCCGAAATACTTACTTCCATTGGTAACCAGCAACTGGGTGACATTATTTTGCTTAATCACCTCCAGTGCATCGACCGCTAAAGCATCTTTGTCAATTTTTTTAGGATTGGTATTCATAATGTCTTTCGCCATAATGTTTGCTAAATTAGAATGTTTTTCCAACATTCTTCTAATATCTCCGTCAGTAATTATTCCCAGAATCGTATCGTTCTCAATAACAACAACAACGCCTAAACGGTTTTGACTTATTTCGATAATGACATCTTTGATTGGTGAATTAGGAGAGATAGAAGGCTTTTCATTTCTTGAAGCAAGATCAGTGGCTTTAAGATATAATTTCTTGCCTAGTGAGCCTCCTGGGTGATATCGGGCGAAATCGTCACTGTTAAATTCCCTTGCATGCAGCAGGCAAACCGCTAAGGCATCACCCATAGCCAGTTGTGCTGTAGTGCTGGTGGTGGGTGCCAGGTTATTCGGGCAGGCTTCTTTCTCTACAGTAGTATCAAGAATCAGGTCAGCTTGATCTGCCAGGGCGGATTGAAGTTGTCCGACCATGCCAATCAAAACATTACCAGATTGTTTGAGCAAAGGGCATAGCACTTTAATTTCGGGGGTATTGCCGCTTTTAGAAATGCAGATGATGATATCGTTCTTTTGGATCATCCCAAGATCGCCGTGTACGGCATCAGCGGCATGCATAAAAACAGAGGGCGTTCCGGTAGAATTAAAAGTGGCTACAATTTTCTGTGCAATGATGGCACTTTTACCAATGCCGGTAACCACCACCCGGCCTTCGCTTTCTATAATTAAGCTGACGGCCTTAACGAAATCATCATTAATATTCTTGATTAAACCTGAAATGGCCTGCGCCTCCAGTTGTAAAGTG
The DNA here is from genome assembly GCF_016429005.1 of Pedobacter sp. ASV19. Lineage (GTDB taxonomy): Bacteria > Bacteroidota > Bacteroidia > Sphingobacteriales > Sphingobacteriaceae > Pedobacter. Next base: position 1,434 of record NZ_JAELTV010000470.1, on the reverse strand, counting down.
CTGACTCCCGCCTCAATTATTGATTTTTTACTTTTCAAACAGAATTATTTAGTATCTTAATGCTTTAATTAAGGCAAAATTATGTTATTTTGAATGAAAAATAGCACGGAATCTTTTATAGAGAAAATGGATGTGAAAAAGTCGTTGTTTGACAACTTACAAAACTTTTTTGGTTTTGATAATTTTAAGGGTGATCAGGAGTCAATTATCACCAATGTTCTTGAAAAGAAGAACACTTTTGTAATTATGCCTACAGGTGGGGGGAAATCTATATGTTATCAATTGCCTGCATTGATGAGTGAGGGGACCGCTATTGTGATCTCTCCACTTATCGCGCTGATGAAGAATCAGGTCGATCAGTTGAGGGCTTTTGGAGGAAATGATAGTATAGCACATTTTCTAAACTCTTCTTTAAATAAAACGGATATCGCTCAGGTAAAGAGTGATCTGCTCAGCGGACAGACCAAACTGCTGTATGTTGCACCGGAATCTCTTTCCAAGCAGGATAATATTGATTTCTTAAGATTGATCAAAATTTCTTTTGTGGCTGTGGATGAAGCACACTGTATTTCAGAGTGGGGACATGATTTCAGACCGGAATATAGAAAAATAAGACAGGTCATCAGTGGGCTTGGAGATCAAATCCCTATTATAGCCTTAACCGCTACAGCAACACCAAAAGTTCAGCAGGACATTATCAAAAACCTGCAGATGACAGAAGCAACGCTGTTTAAGTCTTCTTTTAACAGGCCAAACTTGTTTTATGAGATCCGCCCGAAACGCGATGTAGTTAAGGAAATGATCCGTTATATTAAGCAGAACACGGGTAAATCCGGTATTATTTATTGCCTGAGCAGGAAAAAGGTTGAAGAAATAGCTGAAGCTTTAAATTTGAATGGAATTAAAGCCTTGCCTTATCATGCAGGCCTTGAGCCTAAGGTAAGGGCAGATACGCAGGATAAATTCCTGATGGAGGATGTTGAGGTTATTGTAGCCACCATTGCTTTTGGTATGGGGATAGATAAACCGGATGTGCGTTTTGTGATCCATCATGATATTCCAAAAAGTATGGAAGGGTATTACCAGGAAACTGGCAGGGCAGGACGAGACGGTGGTGAGGGGGTTTGTATTGCATTTTACGCACAGAAAGATGTAGACAAACTGGCCAAGTTTATGAAGGATAAACCTGTTTCTGAGCGGGAAATAGGCACTCAGATTTTAAAAGAGGTGATTGATTATGCCGAGTCTGGTGTTTGCCGGAGAAAGCAGATCCTGCACTATTTTGGGGAGAACTTTAATGAAACCGGCTGTAATTGCATGTGTGATAATTGTAAGAAGCCGAAAAAAGTATTTGATGCAGAGGAACCGTTGAAAACCTTATTGCAACTGATTAAAAATATCGGGGAGAAATTTGATGATACGCATATTCTGAAC
>NZ_JAELTV010000046.1 GCF_016429005.1 Pedobacter sp. ASV19 | reverse complement strand
CCCCCCCCCCCCCCCCCCCCCCCCCCCCCCCCCCCCCCCCCCCCCCCCCCCCCCCCCCCCCCCCCCCCCCCCCCCCCCCCCCCCCCCCCCCCCCCCCCCCCCCCCCCCCCCCCCCCCCCCTTTTTTATACGTTCGTCGGCAGCGTCAGATGTGTATAAGAGACAGTTCTTTCAGACATGAGCCTGTTTAATGAAGTGAATGAGATCTACGGCTCTTATTTTCTAAAAGACTTTCCTGCAAGAGAAACGGTTGCTGTAAAAGGTTTGCCTAAAGGTGTCAATGTCGAGATTTCTGTAGTTGCTTTTAAAGCATAGCTTAACATTTTGGAACCGGAGTTGTTTTGCTGACAGAAGTATTAGAGTCACCTATTGAATACCTGAAAGGTGTTGGACCTAAACGTGCCGAGCTCTTGAAAAAAGAGTTGGGCATTTTTTCTTATGTCCAGCTGTTAAACTATTATCCGTTTCGTTACATAGATCGTACCCGCTTTTATAAGATCAATGAACTTCAGCCTGATCAGCCGCTGGTCCAGATTATAGGAAGAATTACGGATCGGCAGATCATTGGCGACAAGCACAAAAGAAGAATTGTTGCCAGGCTGACAGATGAAACAGGGAGTATGGAACTGGTTTGGTTCCAGAGCCTGAAATGGGTAGAGGAAAATGTGATGCGGGGTAAGGTATATATCGTTTTCGGTAAACCGAATATGTTTAACGGGACTTTCAGTATATCACATCCTGAACTTGAAAATTATCCCAGGCCAGCAGGTATCACAGGAAACCTCACGCTGCAACCCATCTATAATTCGACAGAAAAATTAAAGAAACATTTTCTGGACAGTAAGGGGATTCAGAAACTTCAAAGTTTGTTGATTGAGCAGCACATCCGTGAGGTTAAGGAGACTTTGCCGGGTTATATTACAGATAAGTATAAACTTGTTCGCAAGAGAGAGGCTTTACAAAACATCCATTTCCCTGCAAATGCCCAGTCATTGCAGGATGCGGAACGACGGCTTAAATTTGAGGAGCTTTTTTTTATACAGCTTCAGCTGCTGAACAGTAAACAACAGCGAACCTTGAAATTTAAAGGTGCGGTCTTTGATAAAGTGGGTGATAAGATCAATACCTTTTATAAAGAAATCCTTCCTTTTGAACTGACCAATGCCCAAAAGAGGGTGATCAAAGAAATCCGTCTGGATACACAAAGAGGGGCGCAAATGAATCGGCTTGTGCAGGGTGACGTAGGAAGCGGAAAAACAATTGTGGCTTTAATGAGTATGCTGTTGGCCAACGATAACGGTTATCAGGCCTGTATGATGGCGCCTACAGAGATTCTTGCCCGTCAGCATTACCAATCATTGGTTTCTCTGGTTAAAGAAGATTTTGTAAAGGTGGCTGTGTTGACCGGAAGCACCACCAAGAAACAGCGCAATCTGTTGCATCAGCAGCTGGAAAACGGAGAGATTGATATTCTTGTGGGTACTCACGCGCTGATTGAGGATAAGGTTCAGTTTAAAAACCTGGGCCTGGTGGTGATTGATGAACAGCACCGCTTTGGTGTGGAACAGAGGGCGAAGCTCTGGAGAAAGAATAGTATACCCCCTCACATCCTGGTGATGACGGCTACACCCATTCCCAGAACACTGGCGATGACTTTATATGGTGATCTGGACGTTTCGATCATTGATGAGCTTCCTGCCGGCAGAAAGCCTATAGAGACCAGGCATCTTTTTGAAGGGCAGCGTTTGCGGATGTTTGGCTTTATGAAAGAAGAAATCAGGAAGGGGCGCCAGGTCTATGTGGTATATCCGCTGATTAAAGAAAGTGAAAAACTGGATTTGCTGTATCTGGAAGCAGGTATAGAACAAATGCGCCATCAGTTCCCCTTGCCCGACTTTCAGATTAGCATTGTTCACGGTAAGATGTCCAATGCCGATAAGCAATTTGAAATGCAGCTTTTTGTAGAGGGTAAAACCCAGATCATGGTGGCTACTACTGTAATTGAAGTTGGGGTAAATGTACCTAATGCATCGGTCATGGTGATTGAGCATGCCGAGCGTTTTGGTCTGTCTCAGCTGCATCAGCTTAGGGGGCGTGTTGGAAGAGGTGCTGAACAATCTTTTTGCATTCTGATGTCTGGAAATAAGCTGACAAAAGAGGGGAAACTCCGTTTAGAAACGATGGTCCGGACAAATAACGGATTCGAGATCTCAGAAACTGATTTACAATTAAGAGGACCTGGAGATTTATCTGGTACACAGCAAAGTGGTGTTTTGGATCTGAAGCTTGCAGACCTGGCTAAAGATCAGGTGATCCTTCAGGAGGCCAGGAATACAATTATTGAAGTGTTTGAGGAAGATCCAACACTTTCACTTCCTCAAAATCATCTTTTACGTTCTTATCTGGAGAAAAAAAATCAGGGGATATCTTTTGATAAGATTTCCTGATTAGTCTTCATCACTGCCAGGCAGTGATCCATTTCCGGAATAGGCACCTTTGCGGATCACAGGCATTTTCAGGTATTTATACAGGTCATCCAAATGGAGTAAACTTCCATTGGTCAGGTTACCAAGAAAGATCACTACGATATTCTTGTTGAGGTCACGAACATAGATATGTCTGAACCCATGCCACCAGCCGGTGTGATAAACAACTTTCCTGCCGTTTTCTCCGTCAAACATTCTCCAGCCATAGCCATAATTAAAGTGTCCGTTGATGGCTTTATTATGGCCGGTATAGGCAGAGTCCAGGCTCGGCTTGGTTAATAGTCTGCCTGTGCGTAAAGCATTGTCATATAAAACAAGGTCGTGCACTGTACTGTAGATTCCTTTGTCACCTACCGGACCATCCAGGAAGTTCTGAACAACAGAATATCTCCAGGTGCGGTCATGGCCAACAACATCTACAGGGATTTTAGGGTATACTGTGGTAGAGTAAACATGGGTATGCTTCATGCCTGCTGGTTTAAATACATTTTCCATCATATAATCGGCATATTTCTTTCCGGTTACTTTTTCTATAATCGCACCAAGGACCATGAAATTGGAATTGTTGTAATGGAAGCGGGTATCGGGGGCGGCATAACGTGCAGGTTTATATTCTGCAATGAGGTTCATGACATCCATATTGCTCATCGGTTTTTTCTTATCCTTCCAGATGCCATCTGTGAAGTAGACATAATTCATCATTCCGCTGCGGTGAGAAAGCAACATTTTAATATTGATTCCATCATAGGGGAAATTCGGGAAGAATTTCTTCACATCATCTTTTAAAGAAAGTTTTCCTTTTTCAATGAGCTGCATAATGGCTACGCTGGTAAAAGTTTTGGTTACGGAGGCCAGTTCAAATTCTGAATTGATTTTCAGGCTGTCCCTGTGCAGATAGTCTGCCCATCCTATGGCTTTTTCGTAAATGATCTTGCCGTCTTTGGCCACCAGCATATTGCCGTTAAATCCATATTTTTTATGTAAATTCTGTACGAAATCTGCTATGAATTTATCCCCTTTTGCAGGATTGTAAACGAGCAAAAGACTATCGGCTTTATCGTCATTTTGAGTTCTTACGCGGGGATCAGCAGCGGCTTTTTTATTGGAGGAAGAGCAATTTGTAAATAGAAAAGTGGCCATAACAGCCACGGCCAGAATATTACGGTAGGTCATGAATTGATAAGTTCTTTTTAAAAGCTGGAAAAATAAGAAATAATACTCCTTTTAACGTAAAAGAGTTTTAAACATTATCATCTTCATTACATTTCCGTATGAAGATAAACCTTAAATTTGCAGCAAAACTTATAAGATTATGAATTTTAGAACGGAACATGATACCATGGGTGAAGTGCAGGTGCCTTCCGATAAATATTGGGGAGCACAAACTGAACGGTCACGTAATAATTTTAAAATTGGTCCGGAAGCATCTATGCCTAAGGAAATAATACATGCTTTTGGTTATTTAAAAAAGGCTGCGGCTTTGGCGAACCAGGAACTGGGTGTTCTGGCGGCTGATAAAAAAGACCTGATTGTTAAAGCTTGCGATGAAGTTATAGCAGGTAAACTGGATGATCAGTTTCCTCTGGTGATCTGGCAGACTGGTTCAGGTACCCAAAGTAACATGAATGCCAATGAGGTGATTGCTTACCGCGGACACGTGATCAACGGTGGCGAACTGGGCGATGCCAAGAAAGTCCTTCACCCGAATGATGACGTGAATAAATCACAATCTTCCAACGATACTTACCCTACTGCAATGCATATTGCGGCCTATAAACAAGCTTCGGAAGTTACGCTTCCTGGCTTGGAAAAACTGCAGGCAACTTTAAGTGCCAAGGCTGTTGAATTTGCTTCTATTGTGAAAACCGGCCGTACGCATTTTATGGATGCAACACCTTTAACTTTAGGGCAGGAATTTTCTGGCTACGCCCAGCAGATTACCAATGGTATAAGAGCGATCAAAAATGCCCTTGTTATGATCAGCGAACTTGCTTTAGGTGGTACTGCTGTAGGTACAGGTTTAAATACACCAAAAGGTTACGATGTTTTAGTAGCGAAAAAAATTGCTGAACTGACTGGCTTGCCTTTTGTAACGGCTCCAAATAAATTTGAGGCACTTGCTGCACATGATGCCATGGTGGAGCTTTCTGGTGCTTATAAAAGAGTGGCAGTTTCTTTAATGAAAATAGCCAATGATGTAAGAATGTTAAGCTCTGGTCCGCGTTCTGGTATTGGAGAAATTATTATCCCTGATAATGAACCAGGATCATCTATTATGCCAGGTAAAGTTAATCCGACACAACCAGAGGCTTTAACTATGGTTTGCGCTCAGGTGATCGGAAATGATGTCGCGGTAAGTGTGGGTGGAAGTACAGGGCATTTTGAATTGAATGTATTCAAACCGGTTATTGCAGCTAATGTATTACAGTCTGGCCGTTTAATCGGCGACGCTTGTGTTTCTTTCAATGACCATTGTGCTGCTGGTATTTTGCCAAACCTTCCGGAAATTAAAAAACACCTTGAAAATTCTCTGATGCTGGTTACCGCATTAAACCCTCATATTGGCTATGAAAATGCTGCAAAGATTGCAAAAAAAGCGCATAAAGAGAATAAAACACTCCGTGAGGCAGCTGTTGAACTGGGCTTATTAACCAGTGAGCAGTTTGATGAGTGGGTAAGACCGGAAGACATGGTGGGCAGTTTAAAGTAATTGGGAGTTTGATGATGAGAATCCTCTTCTTTTTCCTTTTATTGACTGGCGTAATGGTTTCCTGCAGAAGACTGCCTAATGTACAGGGAAAAGGAGAGGCCTTCCTTCAGGGTGTTTGGAACCAGGACAGTATTGCCAACTCGGGCCAATTACTCAACTATACCCGGCACAAATTCAAATTTACATGCGATTCCTTCTATGTAGATATGGTTACGCACTCCAAAGTAAATTATTATTCAGATTCCTGCTTTAATGGTGGAGTTTGGAAAGAATATGCCAAAGGAGTTTATGCAGTGCGGGCAGATAGTCTGTTTTTGGAAGGGACCTTTACCAAGGCCAATTATAAACAAAAGGTTTCCGGTTGTTATCAGACAGGAAGGTTTTCCAAGAGTTTTCTGATTAAATCTGCAAAGCCTGAAAGTATACAGCTGGAAAGCATCAGTGACCAGAGAGACCTGAACCTGAACCTTAAAGAACGCATTATCTGCGAGCAAAAAGAATTATAGAAATGAAGATATATCCAATAAAAAACAAAATAAAAGCGGGTTTGATGATTGCCGCAATGGCGTATTTTCCAGTAAAGGCTTCTGCCTGGGGAATGACGGGCCATCGTGTGGTTGGACAAGTCGCAGATTATTACCTGACTGCTAAGGCGCGAAAAGGCGTGCAGAAAGTGCTGGGATCAGAGTCTATGGCTATGGCAGCCAACTGGCCTGACTTTATAAAATCTGACACGACTTTCAACTACCTGAATGCATGGCACTATGTCAACTTACCTGGTGGCTTAGACCAGCAGGGTGTCTATCAGTTTCTAAATACAGAGAAAGGGCCTAATGTGTTTAATAAGATTCCGGAGATGGTATCCATTCTGAAAAATCCGCAGAGTAATGCAGATCAGAAAAAGATGGCAATGAGGATTCTGATCCACTTGGTTGGCGACCTTCATCAACCTATGCATACGGCAAGAAAAGAAGATCTTGGCGGTAATAAAATTAGTGTAACCTGGTTTGGGCAGAAATCTAATCTGCATAAAGTTTGGGATGAAGGTTTGGTGGATTATCAGCAATTGAGCTATACAGAATACGCCGCTGCCATTAACCATCCAACGTCGGAGCAGTTCAAAACCTGGTCTGCAACTTCTTTACAGGATTGCGTTTATGAGTCTTATATGATCTGCAATAGAATTTACGATCATATAAAACCGGAGGAAAAATTGAGCTACCGTTATAATTTTGATTATGTTGATACCATTAATGAGCAATTGTTGAAAGGCGGGGTCCGTCTGGCAAAAATCATCAATGACATCTACGCGAAATCTTAAAATTCCAATGATGGAACCATTTAAACTATTTATGATCATGTTGGGCTGCAAGCCTGCAGGGAGGCACACCGAACAACACGATATTTTCTTTACGGTAAGCAGGACGCTAAAGGAGACAATTCCAGGTATTCTTGACTTCTGGCCGGAAGCAAAAGAAAAGATTCACATAGATGCCTGGCGGGAGGTGACTGAGGTGGATGGTTACCGGGTAGAAATTATTGAAAAGAGTGCTGCCGAAGCGCAGGTTCAAAAATTGTTCTTTATCAATTTAGGCGGGTACAAACAAGGAGAATTTGATGAGCCCCATTACAAAATGGTTGTTGTAGCTCCAAATCTGGCTGATGCCACACGGCAGGCAAAGGAGAGTGCTTTCTACCGCCATACTGGATTTTCCGGTGCGACCTCGCATATCGATGACAAGTATGGAGTGGATGTAGATGATATCTTTGAAATCATGGATATTTTACCGAAAGGTATTAAGGAGATGTATCGTCTTAGGATAGTAAAGGCGCCTGGAATTCCAGCTGATGAGATTCATTTGGGGTATTTCCCTCTTGGAAAGATCAAAGCTTAAATAAGATCATTATAAAATTATAAAGGCACAGCTGTTGATTGCTGTGCCTTTTTTGTGTTTTAAACCCCAAATTCTTTATCCAGGTATTCTGTTACTTTATGTATGGCGTTGTCAATCGTGTCACTCAGAATGGTAATAAACGATCCGGACTTGGCTGTAGCGATAATGTATCTGAGACAATCTTCTCCATTGTTATTAATCGTTACTTCCATGTTTGGTTTGATCTCGTGTATGCCGGACAGCAGTAAGTCGATCAGCTCCTGTTGATTTCTCCCTCTCAGGTATTTTTCCTGACAGATGATGATCTTGTCGAACATTTGAGCTGCGATTCGTGCTGTCTCTTTGATGTCTTCATCTCTGCGGTCTCCGGTTCCTGAAATAACACCCACGTGTTCTGTTGCTTCAATCGTTTTTAGATAATCTTTGATGCCGTTAAATCCATCTGGATTGTGGGCGAAATCAACCAGAATCTGGAACTCTTTGAATTTAAAGATGTTCATTCGGCCTGGCGTTTGAGCGGCAGAAGGAATAAATGTTTCCAGAGACATCCGGATGTCTTCTATTTTATAACCGCAAAGAAAAGCGGCAAGTGTAGCAGCCAGAACATTCTGGATCATGAAATCAACACTCCCCCCAAAGGTTATGGGAACGTGGGTCACTTTGTCTACCCGTATTTTCCAGTCCCCTTTTTTAATGGTGATATAACCGTTTTCATAAATTGCAGCTGTTCCGCCCTTTTTACAATGTTCAACAATGGCCGGATTTTTCTCGTCCATACTGAAGTAGGCGATTTTACAGTCTGCATCGTTGGCTATCTTGATACAATATTTATTATCTGCATTTAATACCGCCCATCCATCTCTTTTCACGGCACCGATCACCACGGCTTTTACACGGGTAAGGTCATCCAGGTTATGGATGTCAGAAATTCCTAAATGGTCCTCCTGGATATTGGTAACAACTCCAATGTCGCACTTATTAAAACCCAGTCCTGCACGGAGGATTCCTCCTCTGGCGGTTTCCAGTACAGCAAATTCTACAGTTGGATCACGAAGAATAAACTCAGAGCTGACAGGACCGGTGGTATCTCCCTTCATCAACATGGTGTTTTGAACATAAATCCCATCGGAGGTGGTATAGCCTACCCTGGTACCATTGCTTTTTACCATGTGGGCAATTAACCGGGTTGTGGTGGTTTTTCCATTCGTGCCTGTTACAGCAATAATAGGGATTCTTGCAGATTTTCCAGGTGGGTAAAGCATGTCAATAACAGGCGCAGCAACATTCCTTGGAAGCCCTTCGCTTGGCGCAAGATGCATTCTGAAACCGGGTGCAGCATTCACTTCCAGAATTACGCCTCCGTTTTCTGTTAGCGGTTGTGTGAGGTTTTGGGCCATCACATCTATACCGCAAATGTCTAACCCAATGATCCGTGAAATGCGTTCACTGATAAATATATTCTGCGGGTGTACCAGATCGGTAACGTCTATTGAGGTTCCACCGGTACTTAAGTTAGCCGTTGATTTCAGGTAAACGATTTCTCCATTGGGAACAATAGTTTCCAGGGTATATTCTTTTTTGGCAAGCAGATCCAGAGTATCCCGGTCAACGATAATTTCAGTGAGCACATTTTCATGGCCATAGCCTCTTCTTGGATCTTCATTTTCCTTATCGATCAATTGCTGCACGGTTAATTGTCCATTGCCGGTTACATGGGCAGGCACACGAAGGGCTGCGGCAACCATTTGGTGATCAATGACCAGGATCCTGAAATCATAGCCTGTAATAAAGCGCTCAATAATGACCTTACGTGAATAGTTTTTGGCGTATTCGAAGGCTTCTTTTGCGGCAGCTTCCGTCTTTACATTGATGGTTGCACCCTTGCCATGGTTACCATCCAGCGGTTTAAAAACAAGGGGGAAGCCTACTTTTTTAATAGCATCCTCCAGGTCATCCGGATCAGAAATGGTCACCCCTTTGGCTACAGGAATAGCAGCATCCTGTAAAAGTCTTTTGGTTTCATCCTTATTACAGGCAATATCTACCGCAATACTATTGGTTTTTTCTGTCATGGTTGCCCTGAAGCGAACCTGGTTTTTTCCATAACCCAGCTGTACCAGAGAGCTTTTATTCAGTCGGATCCAGGGGATGTCTCTGGAAATTGCTTCATCGACTATAGAACCTGTGCTGGGTCCTAGTCTTTCGAGTTCCCGAAGTTCCCTTAATTTCTGGATATGGGCTTCCAGATCGCATTCATGGTTGTTGATCAGGGCTTCGGCAATCTGTACGGAAGCTTCAGCAGCATAAATGCCCGCTTTTTCTTCCAGGTAACTAAAAACGACATTATAAATACCTTCTATTTTGGTTTGTCTGGTTCTGCCATAACCTGTATCCATGCCAGCCAGTGTCTGGATTTCCAACGCAATATGTTCTATCACGTGGCCCATCCAGGTTCCTTCTTTAACACGCTCAAAAAAGCCTCCTTCATGCCCTTTAGAGCAGCGATGGCTGAACATGCTGGGGATGAGTTTTACAATGCGCTCTTCGAATCCTTCGATAAGATTTGTTGGCCTTTGTTCCAGGTCTTCCAGGTCCAGGCGCATTTGAATGAGTTTCTTTCTGTTAATTGACCAGATATTTGGTCCTCTCAGCACTTGAATGCCTAGTATTTTCATCTATTTTATAATTTTTGTTTAATGGTGATGAAGCGGTCAGGAGCAATTGTGTTTTGCTTTTTGAGTGTTTGCTCCTGACGGTTTCATCTATTTTATAATTTTTGTTTAATGGTGATGAAGCGGTCAGGAGCAGTTAATTCTTGTTTTGAATGTTTTGCTGATGAGGTTTCATCTGTACGTAAGTTTAATTTTTTCTATTCAGTAGATTTGATTAAAGGATTGTATCTGTTCTACATTTTATGTGTGTGGGATGGATAAGGCTTTAAAATGAGCAACCGTTATCGTCTATAAAATTAATAAAATATTCGAATTTCTTTTAGCTGTTGAAAAGGAAATAAAGGAAGCTTTTTGATAAAAAAAACTTAATTATTTCCCGAATGGGTATATATTTGGAACAATAGGGACTTAAAAGGAAAAAATGGCTCCAAAAGGGAAATTAATAATTATTGGTGGCGCAATAAATACGGGCAGTTTTACAGAAACAGAATTTGGCCTGCCTCAGAATATGAATTTTTTTGAGCGGGGTATATTAAAGCGAATTACAACAGAGTCTCTAAAAAATACAGAATCGAGATTTGAGATCATAACTACGGCGTCTTTGATCCCCGAAAAAGTTGGAGAAGAATATATAAAAGCCTTTGCCCAATTGGATGTTCACAATGTTGGTGTACTCAATATCAGCAACCGGGAACAGGCCAATGATGCAGGGAACTGTGCGCGTATTAAGGCTGCTGATGCGGTTATTTTTACTGGGGGGGATCAGTTGCGTTTGTCTTCCATTTTTGGAGGAACAAGTTTTCATGATATTTTGCTGGATAAATACCAGAATGAAGCAGTGGTTATTGCGGGAACATCTGCCGGAGCGGCTGCGAGTTCAAAGAATATGATTTATCAGGGCAGCAGTAAAGACGCGCTTTTAAAAGGAGAAGTGAAGATTACTGGTGGACTTGGATTTATTGATGGGGTCATTGTAGACACGCATTTTGTACAGAGAGGAAGGATCGGCAGGCTATTATATGCTGCTGCCAGTAACCCAGGCATCCTTGGTATTGGCCTCGGCGAAGATACCGGACTTTACATCTCTGAAGGACATACGATGGAAGCCATTGGTTCTGGTATGGTGATCCTGGTTGATGGAAGACATATGACCGATACCAACCTGACAGATGTAGAAATGGGACAACCGGTGTCAATTAATAATATGGTGGTTCACGTGATGTGTGATGGAGACGTTTATGACCTCACCACTCATGCGCTGACCATCCATCATCCTAAAACTGTTGCAGCTCAGTAATGAAAATTATTATACATGGCGGATTTTTTAGTGAATCGGCCACAAACCAGGAGACAAAAAAAGCCAAACAGGATGCCTTGTCAGAAATTGTGACAAAATCTTATACATTTTTGCAGGAACACACGGCGCTGGAAACGGTGGTTTTTGCGGTGAGTCTGTTAGAAAGTGATCCTCTTTTTAATGCAGGTCTTGGATCTCAAATCCAAAGTGATGGCAAAGTCAGATTGAGCGCTTCTATTATGGACGGAAAGACACAGCGTTTTAGCGGTGTGATTAATATAGAAGATGTGGAGCATCCGGTGCAGGTCTCTGCAAAATTGTTGAATGAGGACGACCGGGTATTGAGTGGAGAGGGGGCTCTTGATTTTGCCAGGAAAAATGGGTTCGATTATTTTGATCCGGTTACACAACAACGCAGAGCCGAGTATGAGGCAAGGCGAAGCGAACAGGGTAGAAAAGGAACGGTTGGCTGTGTGGCGTTGGATCGGTATGGAAATCTGGCAGCAGCAACCTCCACAGGTGGAAAAGGTTTTGAAATTCCGTGCAGGGTCAGTGATTCTGCAACTGTTGCGGGCAATTTTGCCAATCAACATGCCGGAATTTCCTGTACAGGGGTTGGTGAAGATATTGTGAGTGCTTCGCTGGCCTCTAAAATTGTAACCCGGGTAACCGATGGATTCTCTTTAGAATCTGCAACAAAGAAATCTTTTTCAGAATTAAAGGAATTTGATGGTTTTGCCGGGATCATTGGGATCACTTCCACGGGAGAGATTTATCATCAGGATTCCCATTCTTATATGGTTTGGGCGTCATTTGATGTTAATTTACAGGTGTTTAACTAAAAAATGATATCTTTGCAAAATGTATAGATATGTCCTGTCCTTATTCTTTTTGCTTACAGCTTCCGGTGCAATAGCACAAACCAGTACGCTGCTGGCACCAGATCAGATTCCGGGCGGAGGTGCAATTAATATCGCGGTTTCCAAATCTGATGAAGAAGACGGGGATAATTATTTTGCCGAGGCAGAGAAAAACGAGAAAAAAGGCGAGTTCAATGAGGCCCTGACTTTATTTGGTAAAGCCGCATTTGAGTACAACAATGCCAGAGAATTTATAGCTTACGGATCAGCTTTGCTGAGATTGAGTAATATTCACCTCATCATGGAACATTATTCGGAGGCAGAACAGGTTGTGCTTAATGTTGCACTAAAAAATTACAGTAGGATTGGAAATAGAAAAGGGCAAATGGATTCTTACAACCAGTTGGGTAAAATCTACTTCGCTGCAAATAAACTGACACAATCTTTATGGTTCTATACCCAGCAGGGAATGTTGGCCAGGCAGCTGAACAATAACCCTTCTTATATCGATTCAATGCTTGGAATTGCCCTTGTAAAGGTTAAAAAGAAGGAATATAAGCTGGCCTCAAAGGATGTGGTTAAGGCAGAATTATTTGCACGTTCGGTGAAGGTTAATCAGTTTAATGCACAAATTAAAAGCACTAAGAATTTGATCTCTGAAAAGGTTAATTCTAAGGAAATAAGGAGAATTAAATAACTTTTTTTAAGTTTACAAAAAAGAGACAGTATTATTACTGTCTCTTTTTTGTTTATTTCAGAAATTGGTATCATATTGGTTGTTGATTTACAAAATGGATTTTAAATTATTTAAAGAGATGTTGAAAAGAATATTAATGGTGACCTTCACTGCTGCTGTGCTGGCCTGTCAGGCGGCACCGAGACAACAGCCGCGGGTGGACGGAACGCCTAACATCATGCCAGCTGAACAGCAGGGGCTGGTTTGCAAGGAAGTGGTGGCGCTGATTGAAAACTATAACTATAAAAAAATTAAGCTGAACGATTCTATTTCATCTCTCATCCTGGATAAATACATAAAGGCTTTGGATGGCTCAAGGAACTATTTTCTGGCTTCAGATATTAAAAACTTTGAGCAGTACAGAAATACGCTGGATGATGACTTTAGAAATGGCGACCTGAGTGCTCCTTTTTATATCTTTAATGTATATCTGAAGCGGTATAACGAGTGGGTGAACTATTCACTTGCACAAGTAAAAGGAAAATATGATTTCAACGAGAACGACACTTATATGTATGACCGGGAGAAAATGCCCTGGCCTGCGTCTACTGCGGTGTTAAATGATATCTGGAAAAAAAGGGTTAAATATGAGCTGGTGAACTTGCAGATTGCCGGTACAACAGAAGCAAAGAATGCAGAGACTCTAACCAAAAGATACCAGAATTTAAAGTCCCAGATTTCTAAAATTAACAACCAGGATGTGTTCCAGACCATCATGGATGCTTTTACGGAGACCATTGATCCACATACAAATTATTTTAATCCTTCTAATGCACAGGCTTTTAATGAAGAGATGGCGCGTTCATTTGAAGGTATTGGCGCCCGCTTGAAGCTGGAAAACGAGGTGCTTAAAATTGATGAGATTATTCCCGGAGGACCTGCTTTTAAAAGTAAGTTGTTAAGCGCAGGTGATAAAATCATCGGTGTGGCCCAGGCGGGTGGTGAGTTTGAAGACATCATCGGATGGAGGATCGAAAACTCGGTTTCTAAAATAAAGGGACCAAAAGGTACTAAGGTAAGGCTAAAAATAATTCCTTCCGGACATGAATTGTCTTCTAAACCTGTGATCATTGAACTGGTCAGAGAGAAGATTATTCTGGAAGACCAGTCTGCGAAAAAGCAGGTGAAAACCATAGAATCCAATGGTAAGACTTATAAAGTTGGAATTATTAAAGTACCAGCATTTTATGCTGACTTCAAAGCTGCGAATGCAGGAGATCCGAATTATAAGAGTACAACACGTGATGTGAAGTTGCTGATTGATACTTTAAAAAATAAAGATAAGGTAGATGCCATTGTGATGGACCTGAGAGCAAATGGTGGAGGCTCCTTACTGGAGGCCATTGACCTGACTGGCTTGTTCATTGGAAAAGGGCCTGTCGTACAGGTTAAAGATCTAAGAGGTAAAGTTGACGTTAACGAATCGACCAATCCGGCTGTGGCCTGGGATGGCCCGTTTGGTGTAATGGTGGATAGATTGAGTGCTTCTGCATCGGAGATCTTTTCCGGAGCAATCCAGGATTATGGCCGCGGTATCATCATGGGTACACAGACCTATGGTAAAGGTACAGTGCAATCTTCTATCGACCTGAATAAATTGGTCAATCCATCTATTTTGCAAAGGTTAGCTGCTCTGATTAGTAAGGAGGGGTCTGTTGGTACTGCGGGTACAGGTTCTACACCTCCTCAGTTGGGACAGATCAACCTAACGATGGCCAAGTTTTACCGCGTTACAGGAAGCAGTACGCAGCATAAAGGTGTAATGCCTGATATTATTTTCCCTTCCGTATATCCAATGGATAAGATTGGAGAGGACACAGAGCCTTCTGCTTTGCCATGGGACGTGGTAAACCGCTCTAACTTCACGCCTGTTCAGGATCTTTCTGCAGTAAGACCGGTGTTGGTTAAACAGCATGAGCAGCGTATGGCAAATTCACTGGACTATAAGGTTCTTCAACAGGATATTGCGGATATGAAGAAAAGAGACAATGAGGTTTCTGTAACGCTTAATGAAAACAAATTAAAAGCAGAACGCGATAGTCTTGAAGCAAAGGCATTGGCTAAAACCAATGAGTTAAGGGCTTCCAGAGGCTTGCCTCCTATAAAGAAGGGAGATAAAATAACTAAGGAAGACAGTTTTGATTTTGTTGAGAATGAAAGCCTTAAAGTAATGGCAGATTTGATGCAGATCAATAAATAGCATTCTAAACTGGAAATAGAAAGGGCTCTTAAAATTTTAAGAGCCCTTTTTCGTAAAGATGCATTGTTATTTTTTATCCGAAAGTTTCTGCATTTGAACAGACATCAGTTCTTTCATGGTTTTGTTCATGGCATCTGTAGATCCGTCAAGAAAGATCGTATTTCCCTGGCTGTTCTCTGCAAAATGTTTAATGGACTCTGTCCACATAGTAAACAGGATGACGGAGATGTCCAGATTAGCCTGCTCCATTTCCTGGGCGGCTTTAGTCATACCGTGTGCAACTTCAGCCCTGAACAAGGCGATACCTTGTCCGCGAAGCTGAGCAGCCTCTCTTTCTGCTGCTGCAGCGATTTTAATCGCATTACCATCGGCTTCTGCGCCTTTTGTCTTGGTAATTAAAAGCGCTTGTCCTTCATTTTCTGCTGCTGCCTTCAGGTTATTGGAGGCCACAACCCTGCTCATCGACCTCATAATTTCCTCATCGAAGGTAATGTCATTGAGTTGCAGATCCTGCAGGTGATAACCCCAGGACTCCAAAACTTTATCGATCTGTTGTTTTACATGTTCTACGATCTCATTCCGCTGGGCCAAAACATTTGCTTGCTTTTGTGTGGCTACATAAGCACGGATGGAGCCTTCAATCGTACGGATCAGGGCCTGCATTAAATTCGTTGAATCCACAAATTTAAAGGCGACATTTTTGATGGTTTCTTCTTCGTGGTCAAGGACAGAATAAAGCAGCATGGCCTTAAAATAAACGTTTGCCTGGTCTTGGGTAACGGCCTGGAAAGAGAGTTCTACTGAGCGGTTCTGTATAGAGATCCTGGAGTGAATGATTTCAATCAGAGGCCATTTAAAGTTCAGGCCTGGGCGAAGCTGACGTCTGTATTTTCCAAATACAGTAACAACGGCAATGGTCCCCTGTCTAACCGTTACGAAAGAACTTAGGGCCACAATGAGAGCAATAATCAGAATGGTATAAAGAAAGTAATCCATAGTTTTTTTTCTTGAAGTTAGGAAATTAACTGTTTAACTGGGATAAATATTCTGATTTGTGTACCTGTTTTCTTAGTTTTATTCTGAAATTAGACCAAACAGGTTTCTGAATTCTTTGCAGGAGAAGGTTGGATTAGCACCTTTTGAATGCAATAATGCTTTAAATTAACTAAGATTATAAATATGAAAACAAAACTAAGTTTATCATTAGCGGGAATCGCCCTGCTTGCTGCATGTCAGAACAAAGACAAAGGCAGTACGGCAGGCAAGGAGGTCCGGACAGAATTTTTTGATAAATCAGGAATGGACACTACGGTTAATCCTGGTGATAATTTCTTCCTGTATGCAAACGGGCAGTGGATGAAAAAGACACAGATTCCGAAAACAGAGACTGGCTGGGGCTCATTTTATACCTTGTATAATGACAACATTAAAAGCCTGGACGAGATCCTGATCAATGCCTCCAAGGAAGAACACCCGAAGGGTAGTCTGGAGCAAAAGGTTGGCGATTTCTACGCTAGTGGTATGGATACCGTTGCTATTGAAAAATTAAGCTATACTCCATTAAAACCTTTGTTGGCTAAAATTGATGCCATTAAGGATTATAAAGATGTTCTCAATTTTGTAGCAGAAGGTTACAAAGACGGAAATGGCGATCTATTTGGATTTTATGTTGGCCCGGATGATAAGATCAGTACAAAAAATGCGGTGAATTTTTCTCAGTCTGGTATTACATTGCCAGAGCGGAGTTATTATTTCAATAATGATGCACAGACCAAAAAGATCAGGGCAGAGTTTTTAAAATACATGACACAGTTGTTCGTACTTACCGGATCGACTAAGGAAGAAGCCGCTAAAAATGCGGATAACGTACTTAAACTCGAAACCAGTATTGCTAATTCACATTCTACTCCAGTTGAACTGCGCGATCCTCAGAAAAACTACAATAAATATTACGTAGGAGATTTTCAGAAGCTTACTCCAGATATGGACTGGAAAACTTTGCTGGGTAAAATGGAACTCAAAACAGATACGATTCTGGTTGGGCAGCCAAAATATTACCAGGCGCTGAATAATTTATTGAAATCTCAGCCAATTGAGGTGTGGAAGGAGAAATTGAAATTTGATGCCATCAACAGCGCAGCGCCTGCCTTGAGTAAAGATTTTCGTACGGCGAGGTTTGAATTCTTCGGAAAGACCATACAAGGTTTAAAGGAGCCAAAAGAGCGTTGGAAAGCTATTGTGAGCAGTACAGATGGGAATATTGGTGAATTGCTGGGCCAGCTTTACGTAAAGGAGCATTTTACACCTGAAGCTAAAAAAAGAATGCTGGAACTGGTTGACAATTTGCAGAAGGTTTATAAATCCAGAATCGAGAAGCTGGATTGGATGAGTCCGGCAACAAAACAGAAAGCGGTTGATAAGTTACAGGCTTTCATCAAAAAGATTGGGTATCCGGATAAATGGAAGAAATATGATGATGTAAATATCACCAGGGACAATTATTATGCAAACCTGCAGTCTGCTGATAAGCATGCATATAAAGAGATGATAGAAAAACTGGGTAAACCAGTTGATAAAACAGAATGGGGAATGACACCGCCAACGGTGAATGCTTATTACAATCCTTCTATCAATGAGATTGTTTTCCCAGCTGGAATTCTTCAGTTTCCTTTCTTTGATTTTGGAGCGGATGATGCCATTAACTACGGTGCCATTGGTGCGGTAATCGGGCATGAAATGACACATGGTTTTGATGATCAGGGCAGACAATATGACAAAGACGGAAATCTGAAAGACTGGTGGACGGCTGGTGATGCCACTAAATTTAAGGACAAAGCGAAAAAGGTGACAGACTTGTATAACGGATTTACTTTATTGGACAACCAGCATGTAAATGGTGAGCTGACCCTGGGTGAAAACCTGGCCGATATTGGTGGCTTAGCCATTGCTTATGAGGCTTTCAAATTAACGCCGCAGGGCAAAAGCGATAAAAAGATTGATGGTTTTACACCGGATCAGCGTTTCTTCTTAAGCTTTGCTCAGGTATGGCGGATTAAGAGCAGGGATGAGTCTATGCGCGTCCGTTTAAAAACAGATCCGCATTCGCCGGAAATGTTCAGGGTTAATGGCCCAGTGTACAGCATGGAGCCATTCTATAAAGCGTTTAACATTCCTGCAACAGCAAAAATGTACGTTGCGCCAGCAAACCGTGTAGGTGTCTGGTAGGAATTTGTTGTTTTTTGAAAAGCCCGGCTGTTTTGAATAGCCGGGCTTTTTTTTGGTCATTCTGGTGTGAAAAAAAGAAGGGTAAGCTCGAAGGCTGCTTAAGCTTAGGCGGGCAGAAAAAAGCCCGCAAACCTTAAAAGGCCTTCTCCCTTACACCTTCTTTTTTTCAGTATGGTGCCTAACCGGATTTCGCGGTAAATAGACAGCCTTCAAATAAAACTTTTGCGCTTTTCCTATACTCGGGATAGACTCAGCTCCCAGAAAAATTTTACCTGCTCGGAGAGCGCCTGACGTGTTCGAGCCCTTCAGCGAGAATATGTAGCGCGAAAAGAGCAGGTGAAATTTTTATTGTACAGGAACCTTATCCAAATCCGATTTAAGCAGGATTTGTCCGTTTTCAAAACGCAGGCCATGGCCAGGAAAGTCTGCATCTGTTAGCGCAGCCATTTTTTTGAAGGCTGTAGCGTTCTCGTCCCTGGTCAGGCGGTTGATCCGGTCTTGCTTTACCGAAATAACGTCTGCGTAAAGGAAATCACCTTTTGCGTTAATCTTTAACTGCAATAAGGGAGCAAAGCCATTTGGACCTTTTAAACTGAACATACCATACGTACAGAAATTGCCGAGACTGTAGGCAATGAATTTGTTCTTGTACACCTCGACCGCGCGGGTTACATGGGGTCCCTGTCCTAAAACGACATCAGCACCAGCATCAATTACCGCATGGGCAAAAGCATACACATTTCCCCGGTTCTCCTTATAAAAGATTTCGTTTCTCCGGGGTACATGCTCAAACTTAGCCCCCTCTCCACCGCCATGAAAAGAAACAATGACAATATCTGCCTGTGATTTTAACCTGGCGACCAGTGCTTTTGCGCTGTCTATTTTATTAATGGAGACGGTATTCTCATTAGGCGCGAATGCGCAGAATGCATATTTTACGCTGTCCTTTTCAAAAAGGGCATACGGATGTGAAGTAAGCCCTGCATAGTTAATCTGGAGAGAATCCAGGATCGCAGCAGTTCTTTTTCTTCCTGCGGCACCAAAATCTCCGACATGGTTATTGGCTACACTCAGGAGATTAAAACCGGCAGCTTGATAAATACCAGCATACCTTTCAGGCATTCTAAAAGCAAAGCAGCTGTTTCCACTGTTATCACTACATTTGGTAGATTTTCCCTGATTTAAAAAACAACCTTCCAGGTTTCCAAAAATAACATCACCATGTAGATCATCCTGTACCTGTTGGAAACTGTTAAGTGCATCGTCAGGTGGCAGGCCCAGTTTGTTGGGATAGGCAGAGCCCAGCATGATATCGCCAACTGCAGTAATGGATATGGTGTCTTTAATTGTCTTTTTTGGCAGGGTATCCTGAACGATTGAAGAATGCTCCGCGGCAACATTATTGCCAAGACAGCTCATCAGGGCAGGAAAGATCAACAGGCTTAGCAAAGCGTACTGGGATGTTTTCATAAGGGTAGTTCATAAAAAAATCCCCCTAAGTACTCAGGAGGATTCTGTATTCGTTTAATTCTTGTTATTCTTCTATTAGATCCTTTTTAACAGAATCCAGTATTCTGCCACCCTTATAAAAATAACGGGAATAATAAGGCTCATTCAGGTTACTGATCACCACCCCTCTTGAAGAAGATGCGTGAGCAAAACGGTTATCACCCAGATATATTCCGATATGGGTAATGCTATTACTTTTTATTTTAAAGAAAACCAGATCACCTTCCCGAAGTTCATCTTTTGGAAGAGGGTTGACCATACTGAATATATCTCTGGAGTTTCTTAAGATCGTAGTGTTGAAAACTTTATCGTAAATGGCTTTGGTAAAAGCGGAACAATCAATGCCTTTCTTTGTATTCCCGCCAAAACGGTAAGGCGTCCCAATCCATTCGTAGATAAATTTATAGAGTTTGATATTGGAGGTTGCATCCACAGCGACACCCATAACCTGGGAGAAATATTGTGAAGCTAAATTATCAGGATCCTCGAGTTTGTTAGTTTCTTTTGTCTTTGATTGTGCGGATACGAATGTGATACTGCACAAAACAATTAGAGATGAAAGTAAAAACTTTTTTATCATGTTATACTGTTAAGTTTGGGTAAAAGGCACTTACACTTAAACGTACACCACCAGGGCTTATTGTTAGGTTGCCAAAACTATGCTTTTTACAAATGTTATCCAAATGTCATCGAAACAAATTTAAAAGTTATCCACATTTTTTGTGTGAAAAGTTTTTTTTAGTGCGGAAAGTTAAGCTGACATAAAAAAAATTATACTGTATTTGTTGGAAAATATATAGAGGTTGTGTAACCTTAGTGTTGAAATTACATTCGATTTCTTCGATATATTGCAATAAAAAAGTAGATTTGCTCTCGTAAAAAAATCAACACCCAAAATGAGTGCAGTAGAAATTAATAAAGATACCTATTTGAAGTGGTTTGAGTCGATGTTGCTAATGCGCAAGTTCGAAGAAAAAACTGGTCAACTTTACGGACAACAAAAAATCCGTGGTTTTTGTCATTTGTATATCGGTCAGGAAGCTGTTGTAGCTGGAGCTATTTCTGCTATGAAACAAGGTGATTCAATGATTACGACTTATCGCGATCATGCTCATGCACTTGCATTGGGCGTAAGTGCAGATAGTATCATGGCAGAGATGTATGGTAAAGCTACTGGTTGTTCAAAAGGAAAAGGTGGCTCTATGCACATTTTTAGTAAAGAACACCATTTTTATGGTGGTCATGGTATCGTTGGTGGTCAGATCCCATTGGGCGCAGGTATTGCTTTTGCTGAAAAATATAAAGGTACAAACAATGTGAATATATGCTACATGGGTGACGGTGCAGTTCGTCAGGGCGCTTTGAACGAAGCATTCAACATGGCGATGCTTTGGAAACTTCCTGTGGTATTTGTTTGTGAAAACAATTTTTACGCCATGGGTACTTCAGTTGAGCGTACTACAAATATGACTGATATTTACAAAATTGGTTTAGGATTTGACATGCCATGTGCTCCGGTTGATGGTATGGACCCGGTTGCTGTTCACAATGCGATGGATGAAGCTATTCAGCGCGCGAGATCTGGAGAAGGCCCGACCTTCCTGGAAATGAGAACTTACAGATACAGAGGTCACTCCATGTCAGATCCGGCTAAATACCGCACTAAAGACGAATTAGAAGAATATAAAGCTAAAGATCCTATCGAATCGGTTAAAGAGGCTATTCTTAAAGAAAAATATGCTGACCAGGCCTGGATTGAAGAAGTAGAACAGAAGGTAAAACAAATTGTAGATAATTCTGTAAAATTTGCAGAGGAGTCTCCATGGCCGGAAGCATCAGAATTGTATTCTGATATTTATGTTCAGAAGGACTATCCATATGTACTAGATTAATTTTTAACGGATTTCATTGATATTATAGAATGGCTGAAGTAGTTAGAATGCCCAAAATGAGTGATACCATGACCGAAGGGGTAATGGCAAAGTGGCATAAAAAAGTTGGAGATAAAGTTAAGAGCGGCGATGTAATGGCCGAAGTGGAAACCGATAAGGCGACCATGGATTTAGAATCATACTGGGATGGAACTGTTCTGTACATCGGTGTAGAAGAGGGTAAAGCTGTTCCTGTAGATGCAGTTATCGCTGTAGTTGGTAAAGAAGGCGAAGACTATAAAGCAGCTCTGGAAGCAGAAGGTGCTGGTTCTCCTGCAGTGGCTCCAGCTGCAGAAGCTAAAGCAGCGGAAACACCGGCCGCACCTGCAGAAAATAAAGCTTCTTCAGGATTATCTGAAGCAGAGCTTGCAAAGCAAGGTGTAACGGTTGTTCGTATGCCTTTACTGAGCGATACCATGACAGAAGGCGTTATCGCAGAATGGCATAAAAAAGTAGGTGATAAAGTAAAAGAAGATGATATCCTGGCTGATGTAGAAACCGATAAAGCGACTATGGAAGTGATGGGTTATGCTGAAGGTACTTTATTGCATATTGGTGTTGAAAAAGGCCAGGCCGCTAAAGTAAACGGTATTATCGCTATTGTTGGTCCCGAAGGAACAGATATCAGTGGTATTTTAAGTCAGGGCGCTGCCCCGGCTGTAGCAGCAGATAAAAAATCTGATGCACCGGTAGCTGAAAAAGCAAATACAGCTGATGCACCTGCTGCTAATGAAGCCGTAACCGCTGATGGTGGAAGAGTAAAAGCTTCTCCTTTGGCTAAAAGGATTGCAAAAGAAAAAGGAATTGACCTTTCACAAGTTGCAGGTAGTGCTGATGGTGGAAGGATCATTAAAAAAGATATCGAGAACTTTAAACCAGTTGCGGCATCGGCAAGTACAGCATCTCCTTCAGCTCCGGCTGCCGAGAAAGCTGCTCCTGTTATTCCTCAATATGTTGGTGAAGTGAAATTCACGGAGAAACCAGTGTCGCAAATGCGTAAAGTAATCGCAAAACGTTTAGCTGAAAGTTTATTCACTGCGCCACATTTCTATTTGAATATTAGTATTGATATGGACAACGCAATAGCTGCACGTACCGCTATCAATACAGTTGCTCCAGTGAAGGTTTCCTTTAATGATATCATCATTAAAGCTGTTGCAGTTGCGTTAAAACAACATCCAGCGGTTAACTCTTCATGGCTTGGAGATAAAATCCGCTTCAATGAGCATACCAACATCGGTGTAGCAATGGCCGTGGAAGATGGTTTACTGGTTCCTGTAGTTCGTTTTGCTGATGGTAAATCATTATCTCATATCTCTGCAGAAGTTAAGGAATACGGACAAAAAGCGAAAGCTAAAAAATTACAGCCGGCCGATTGGGAAGGTTCTACCTTCACTGTTTCTAACCTGGGTATGTTTGGTATTGATGAATTTACATCCATCATCAACTCACCTGACGGTGCAATTTTATCTGTAGGGGCTATACAACAAATTCCGGTTGTTAAAAACGGAGCCGTTGTACCAGGTAACGTGATGAAGCTGAGCTTAGGTTGCGATCACCGTGTGGTTGATGGTGCTACAGGCGCTGCTTTTTTACAAACCCTTAAAGGATTATTGGAAGAGCCAATCAGGTTATTGGTTTAAACCTTAAATAAAACAGGAAGGTTGTCTGCCCATAAAGCAGACAACCTTTTTTTATGCCTGTTACTTTTTGTACTTTTGCGCCCATGTCAAACATCAAACCATCTTTAGCTAAAGGAACCAGAGACTTTTCTCCACTGGAAATGATTAAACGCAATCACATCTTCGATACGATTAAAAAAGTATTTAAGAAATACGGATATGCAGAGATCCAGACACCCTCTATGGAAAATCTGTCAACCTTGACTGGAAAGTATGGAGATGAAGGAGACAAACTCATTTTTAAGATTTTAAATAGTGGTGATTTTCTTTCAAAGGTGAATCCTGATCTTTTGGCAGCAAAGAGTTCGAATGCAGTAACTTCATCTCTAAGTGAGAAGGCCTTGCGTTATGACCTTACCGTTCCTTTTGCGCGCTATGTAGTGATGCACCAGAATGAAATTGCTTTGCCTTTTAAGCGTTTTCAGGTGCAGCCGGTTTGGCGTGCGGACCGCCCGCAGAAAGGACGTTACAGAGAGTTCTATCAGTGTGATGTAGATGTGGTAGGATCAGAAAGTTTGCTTAATGAAGCGGAGTTTGTGCTGATTTATCAGGAGGCCTTGAGCAATCTGGGGTTGAAAGACTTTACCATTAAGATCAATAACCGTAAAATTCTCTCAGGTATTGCAGAGATTATCGGGAAGCCGGAATTGATCATTGATATGACGGTTGCCATCGATAAACTGGACAAAATTGGTTTTGAAGGTGTCACTAAAGAACTATTGGAAAGAGGATTTACCACTGCGGATATTGATCAGCTGAAACCAGTAATTCTTCTGGAAGGTTCCAATGCCTCTAAACTTCAGACTTTGAAAACAGTTCTCGCCACTTCCGAGACAGGGCTAAAAGGAATAGAAGAGATAGAAGTGGTATTTGATTATGTGGATGCACTTATCGGTAAATCTGGAAAACAACCGGATCTGGAACTGGATATTACCCTTGCTCGTGGATTGAACTATTATACAGGCTGTATTTTTGAAGTCAAAACCAATGAAGTGGCTATGGGCAGCATAGGCGGAGGCGGAAGATATGATGACTTAACCGGGATGTTTGGACTTAAAGGACTTACTGGTGCGGGAATATCATTTGGTGCAGATCGTATTTATGACGTGCTAGCTGAACTCAACCTTTTTCCGGATTCAGTAGTCACAGGAACTAAAGTATTGATCAGTAATTTTGATCAGGAAGCAGAAAGATATGCCTTACCAGTTTTGCAAACTTTACGTGAAGCAGGGATTGCCACAGAGCTATATCCAACATCAGCAAAATTGAAAAAACAAATGAGTTATGCTGATGCAAAGAATATCCCCTTCGTGATTTTGATCGGAAGTGATGAAATGCAAAGCGGAGCACTTACTTTAAAAGACATGCACAGTGGTGAGCAGTATAAACACACCCTGGAGGATATTATAAGCAGGCTGAAGGGCTAAAAGCTATTTGGCCAATACTTCGTGAAGGAAATCCATGAAGTGCTGCCAGGAGCGTTTATCTGCAAGCTCGTTATAAGCGACGCCCTTAGTATTGTCATTTCCTGCACTTTTATCTGTGAAGGCATGTACGGCATTGGAATAAAAGATCATTTGCCAATCGGCTTTTGCATCTCTCATTTCCTGCTGAAAGGCTTGTACCTGAGCTTGCGGAACAGAGGGGTCATCTGCACCATGGCAAACCAATACTTTCGGTTTGATAGGGACAATCTCTCTGGAAGCATCTCTAGCCAATCCTCCATGAAAAGATACCACGCCTTTTACCGGAAGATTTGTTCTCGCTGCCTCCAGGGCTCCCGTTCCTCCAAAACAATAACCGATCACAACGATCTTGGCCGGGTCTGCACCGGTTTTCAACAATTCCTGCCAGGCAAGACTGATCCTTTGACGGTATTCACTATAATTCTTTTTATAATAGGAAGATCTTTCGCCGGCTTCCTTACTGTCTTTTGGATAATTACCCTCTCCATAGATGTCTGCGATGAAAGCATAATACCCGAGATTGGAAAGTCGCTCAGCGACATTTTTTGAACTTTCGTCAATGCCTTTCCAGGCGGGAAGAATCAACACCCCACCTTTGTTTTCTTTAACGGGTTTAACGGCCAGACCATGGAGTACTTGTTTGCCATCATGGTAGGTAACTGGTTTTAACTGGGCGAAGCTTGCTGTATTCATGAACAGGAAGATTAAAACGGGAGTGAGTTTCATATCCAGGCGTTTATTGTTCTAGCTAATTTACAGATAAGATTTGATAAAATACCTGTTTCTGCCTGTAAAACAATTCTATAACCTTGTTGTTACCTAAAGGTTTAATATGCAAATTATGAGAGCAATTTGGAAAGGATCCATTGGATTTGGTTTAGTTAATATTCCCGTGAGGCTTTATTCTGCCGTACAGAACAGTCATCTCGATCTGGATATGCTGGACAGTAAAGACCATGCCCATATCAAATTTCAGCGGATCAATGAGCATACACGGAAAGAGGTGCCTTATGATAAGATTGTGAAAGGATATCTGTTGAAAGATCAGTATGTGATTCTGGATGAACAGGATTTTGAAGATGCCAGCCCCGAGAAAACCAAAATGATTGAACTGGAGAACTTTGTGGATATAGAGGAAATCAATCCGATCTATTATGAAACGTCTTATTATGCGGAACCGGAAGCTCAGGGAAAAAAGGCGTATGCATTGCTGTTAAAAGCATTGATCCAATCCAAAAAGGCAGGCATAGCCAGATTTGTTCTAAGAAGTACTGAAAATTTATGCGTTA
>NZ_JAELTV010000469.1 GCF_016429005.1 Pedobacter sp. ASV19 | reverse complement strand
AGATGTGTATAAGAGACAGCATCCGGCCTGATGTTCCGGATCAGTCTGTACAACTGATATATATATCCGAGGTCTGACCATATGGACACATTACTGGCTTGCAGCGCATTTTCATAAATCTGTACACCAAGTTTTGTAAGGGTGCACCGAATCTGTTCCTGCTCTATTTTTGGTGTAAAGACAGCAACCTCATGGTTTAATGTCAGTTCCTCGATCAGTTTACCTCTAAAATCCAGAAGAGACCGCGGAGAGTCACAGGAAATCAGGATTTTCTTTCTTTTCTTTTCCATTATACAAGAGAATAAAGACGGCCACGAAAGAATAATTTGCCCGGATATCCATCCGGGCAAATCGATGTGTTTGGTATTACAAATTTAACGTTGCGCCTGCACCTACAGTAACCACTGCTGGTACATTTGCAGCCGGGATCAATGCAGATTTATATTCATAAGCTGGCACCCATGTAGATGGAGCAGTAGATACCATATCGGCACCACAGTTTTTGAATATATTTGTGCTTGCGCCACTGATATAACCAGGCTTAGCATTGTATTGTGTAAACAAACCAATATGTTGGTTCTCAAAATAATTATTATCTATCCTTACAGTTGCTCCCATAGATGCTCCGATAGCATATCCGTCTCCATTTAACATGTAATTATTGAAAACATGCATATACCCGAATCTGGTACCTGGCTGTCTCTCAGAAACATTGTAAAAATAGTTGTCATATACAGTTACCCTCAGGTGGCCTATGTCATCTGTATTTTCGTCGCCAAAACCAATCAGCATAGGGATATGATTATCATGGAGCCTATTCCACGAAAGACTCACATAATCTGCACGTTTACCAACATCCAATAAGCCATCATAGTAGTCCCATCCATGGTTTCTGTCGGACGACAAATCGCAATGGTCTACCCAAACGTGGTGCGCACCTTCTTTAATAATGATGTTAGAGTAAGAAACTACATTTCTAATGGTCATGTTTTGAATGATAATGTTACTGGTCCCGTAAACCATTAATCCTACACCTTCCAGACTGGAGCCTTTTACGCCCTGAATAGTTTTATTTGATTTCACATTCAGGAAGCCAGTACCGGTAATCTTTCCGGACACCTTGATCACCATAGGAGAACTGGATTCTACTGCCGTTTTAAGGGCGGCAAGTGTGGTTACTACAACAGTCTGTCCATTAACCCCTCCAGTGGTTGTACCATCTACCATAGCATAGCCAATAATACCTGTAGGTACTGGCGTTGTAACTGTTGGTGGCAGCACTGGTGCCACTGTTCCGGCGGACGTCGTATAAGTATAGGTCCTGCCATTTGTTCTTGGGTCTGTATTGTCCGAACTGGAGAAATAAAGACTGGACGACCAGTGGCTGAAACGCCCTTTACCCAAGGTCCTGATGTCTGCATGAGCACTGTGCGCCGGTCCTAATTCTTTACCGTTCTCGAAAATCCGAACTGTAGAAGCAGTTGGATTTTGCGTGTTGTCACTCACCGCGCCAAGGTCATTGTATACCTTGTACGAGAAGCCGCCGTCACTGCTGGCTTTACTCACATCGAGGGTTTTTGTTCCTGAAGAAGTAACCGCAGAAATTGTAGTGTCATTTGTACTTGGAGCGTTAAATGGTGCAGCCTCATCCGAACTTTTTTTACACTTACTAAAAGTTAGCACAACAAGAAGTAATAGAAAGCTCATGGGCAATCGATTTGGTAATTTGTTTTTTCTTTCCATTTGATTTTTTAAAGTATACAGTGGTAACGCAAATATGCGAAGCCATGTACACCTAAAAAACTAGCGGAAGTTTAAGGTTTTTATTATGGAAATGCCACATCCGACGGCATTCTCATTACGGTTGTTCTGAGTCAATTAACTATTGGGCTAAAAACATAACCAATGGTATTTGAAATTTTGGCGTTCAGACAAATAAAGTTATATAATTCCGAAGCAAGATTCTTTTAAGGAAATTTATTTACCAGAAAAATAGATGAATAATTCTAAAAATAAATTTAAATTACTTTCAAAAAGATCTATTTGCCTGCAAATCAGAGCTATCGCTACCCTCTGTTTTGTAATTTTTCTGTCACATAACGGAAGTGAAATTCCTAAAACTCAAAAACAGCTCGAATTATTTGAAAATCCGGGTTTTTATTTGTATTATTTTATTGCGAATCTAAAGTCTTTGATCAGCTGCGGGAGCACCAATTCTTCCGGCTGTTTTTTTGGAATCAACTCATAGAAATCCTTATACCAGGTTACAAAATTTCTTACCCCTTCTGCAACGGATACTTTTGGCCGGTATTTATATAATCGTTTCAGATCAGAAACATCTGCCCAGGTCTCTGCCACATCACCATCCTGTAACGGAAGAAATCTCTTACGACTCTTCAATCCTATGTTTTTTTCAATCTCTGCAATGAAATCGAGCAGGTTGACCGATTGTCCTCTGCCAATATTAAATACTTTAAACGGGGCTTTGGAACTGGCCGGATCAGGTTTGTGTGCCATCCATTCCTTATTGCAGGTAGCCGGATGGTCCAGCACACAGGTAATACCCTGCACAATATCATCTATATAGGTAAAGTCACGCTTCATCATGCCATTATTGAAAACATCGATCGGTTTATTCTCCAGTATGGCTTTGGTAAACATAAATAGCGCCATATCTGGTCTTCCCCATGGTCCGTACACCGTAAAAAATCTTAGGCCGGTGGTAGGAAGACCAAATAAGTGGCTGTAGGTATGCGCCATGAGTTCATTACATTTTTTGGTTGCTGCATAGAGTGATACCGGATGATCTGCGTGCTGATGGACGGAAAATGGCATTTCCTTATCCAGCCCATATACACTGGAAGAACTGGCGTACACCAGGTTTCGGATATGATGCACCTTACAAGCCTCAAGAATGTTCAGAAAACCTGTAACATTGGCGTCCAGATAGGCTTTTGGATGGCTCAGGCTATATCTTACACCTGCCTGGGCGGCCAGGTTACATACCGCATCGTAATGACAATCTTTGAATACCTTCTTTAACTTACCATGATCCGTCAGGTCAACTTTAATAAACTTATAATTGGGATAATAAGTACTTTGAACCTGTCTCTTATACACATCTGACGCTGCCGACGAACGT
>NZ_JAELTV010000468.1 GCF_016429005.1 Pedobacter sp. ASV19 | reverse complement strand
AAACCAAATCAAGCTTTAAGTCCATATACTCACAAAACTCCACGATCGTAACCAGTTGACATCTGGATTTACAGTATTTCTTACGGATTTCCCCTAACAGTCTCCTGGCGATCTTTTCACCCCTTCCAGTTAAAACCTGCACATCCTTTGTATACACAAACAACCTTGCCATAACTCACCCCTTTCTGTATACATTAAATATCCTGGCACAACTGGCCAGCAGCTCCATCTCCGCCACAAACTCCAACGCCTTAACCAAGCGGTTCACCCTAAAAAGTATCACGCCCTTTTTAAAAACCAGGCAAGCCCGGTTCTTCCTCATCAAATAAATGTTCAATCGTAAATTATTACTCATAAATGTTAAGTCTAAAATTGATTAAAAAATAAAAACCCGCAGAACAGAGCATTGCTGCCCGCTGCGGGTTTAATAACTGTACCCAGCTTATACAACTATCCAGATCACCACCCGGAAAAGCCAATACACCAACCAGGTCAGCGCCCGGAAAGGCTAATATACCAACCAGGTCTGCGCCCAGGAAAAATATGTTTTCATGATCAAGCCTCAGAGCCTGTAAGGCTCAGCGCGATCAGAAAACATATTTTTCACAACAACAAGGTTATTGCTTACTCACTACACCAGGCCCGGAAACCACATCAGCATCACTCGTAAAATCCTGGTCATTAATGTAATCCTGCAGCGTAGCATACACAGAACTATCAAAAATCACCTTACAAGGCACAGAACCAGCAGTCCCACAACTCGGCGTAGAACCCGTAGCCAGCGTCCAGTTCGCCACATTTCTCGCACCAGCAGACGTACCCAAATTGTACGTGTAAGCAATTAAACCCGCCTTTTTAACAGACGCTGATTTAGTAAAAGCAAAAGCTGCGGTCAATCCGCCAGCACATAACACGACCATTAAAGCCGCTTTAAACGATTTTTTCATGTTAATGAATTTTAATGTAAAAAAATGGATGATTATATATTCTATCCTCGCTTCCGGACGCGGCGAATATTCAAAAAGAAACAAGCGGGTACCAGAACCACTGGCACCCGCAGGTATTAACCGACAACACCAAAGCCAGGGCTAACCAGGCCAAGAAAGGCTGTAGTGTTTATTTTAATTCGAAATCTAATTGGGTAACCGAGTAGCGTAGTTTTCATAATAGAGTGCTTTAATTTTGATATACCTAAAGATCGGTAACTAAAACAACATCAACTCCGGTATTTTACGGAATTTCGTCACTTTTTATTCGGCAACAGATCTTTTTTGATCAAAAAAGTACGGATATGCTGCAAATTATCCACAGACATATGCAGGTAACTGGCAATGTGATGATCCTTGATGATTTTACCGGGAGGTAATAACTCAGGATTTTCCCTATAAAAATGAAGCACACTCGCCTCTCCACCTTTACGGATCATTTCATCACGCAGTACTTCCTTGTTCTCAAAACTGGCAACAGTTAAGCGGGCAAGTTCCTCCATATCCGGAATGGTCTGGTAACCAGTTTGCATTTGTGCATGCGTAACTTCCATTACCAGTGTATCTCTGTAGATCTTCAAATAATACCTGGAAGGCCATGCATTCATAAAACTACTCCCAGCCACAATTTCGCCCGCCCGGTAAATTTTCAATACATGCTCATTTCCAGCCTCATCCAGATAATAAGCCATCATAAAACCACTTACAATAAAATAAGCTTTATCAATCACATCGTCCTGCAGGTGAATATCATGAGTTGCAAGGCAAATTCTTGAAATCATTACCGCCGCCAGATAAGGTTCCAGGTCCGGATGCAGGGGTTTTATCGCTCTTAAATAATCGATTAATCTTTGAAATGCCGTTTTAGGCATAGGAACGATACGCATCAGTTCCTTATTGGTAAAAAGAGACATAAATTTAATAGTTAGTTTTTTTATAGGATAGGTTGATTTAAAAGGTGATCTAGCATTCAGTTACACTGAGTTCCGCTTTCCCGTTTTTATACAGCACCATCAGGTTTTCTATGCTGATCTTTTTAACATCCTCGGGATATTGCAGGTTAAAGGTTTCAATGAATTTTAAAGGCGAAATAAAGGCCGTTCTCAGCTGAAGCCGCACCTCATTTTTCTCGTGGTTGCGGAGCATCACACTCACTTCAATAAGCTTGTCACCATGAAGCGCAGCTTCAACACCTTCTTTGCTGGTGATGAGATTAGAATGAGTCCAGAAGTACTGGACCAGGTCACTAGTTTTAATCATACAGTTTTGTTTATGTTTTTTATAGTTGGTTATGAATTATGTGAATTATTAGCAGAATTTTGACAAGTCAAAACAAAGCAAAGCCAGCACAGTACAAAGCACCACGCTGGTTAGTCATTTAATAAAGTTTGTGAGGAAGGATGAAATATTAAGACATTACTATTTCAGTTTCTTTTTAACAGGAGGAAGAAAGTTTTCTTCCGATATGACTTTTTTACCCGTCTTTTCTTCAAGAGCCAATCTAGCATTTCCGGCAATATCTCCTCCTTGTTTGGCTACCTTTTTATTCTCAAAAAATCCCTTCGGATTTTTTGTTTTAATAATCTCTGTTGTTGAGGCCTCACCCAACATAGAAAAAATCAGTTCTAGATCATACAAGGGTGGGTACAATTTGTACCCACCCCTTAGCAAGCTGTTCATCTCTCTGACGCATTTTTTTTACGTATTGTTTCGGATCATTACTATCTGTAAGTATGCCTATCACGTCTTCAACAACAAAATACCACTTTTGCTCTTCCTCATTCCAAACAGAACGCACTTGTTTATTTTCAAATAACCTTACACTCATATATCAAAATTCGTATTGTAAATATAACTAATCAATAATTAAAAAATGAAATAAATAGTAAAACTATTTTATTCGTCTATTACTCACAAACAATATTTCAAAGAACTTATTGGTATCGGATACCCGATGGTTTTTATTTAAACCCCTCTCTATATCCCTTGGCCGTCTGTCCATTTCTCTGCTTAAACCACCTGCTGAAATACGGCAAATCGCTAAACCCCAGCAGCTTCGAAATCTCCTTTATCGTATGCCTGTCTCTTATACACATCTGACGCTGCCGACGAACGTTAGCCGGTGTAGATGTCGGTGGGGGGCGGATGAGTAAAAAGGGGGGGGGGGGGGGGGGGGGGGGGGGGGGGGGGGGGGGGGGGGGGGGGGGGGGGGGGGGGGGGGGGGGGGGGGGGGGGGGGGGGGGGGGGGGGGGGGGGGGGGGGGGGG
>NZ_JAELTV010000467.1 GCF_016429005.1 Pedobacter sp. ASV19 | reverse complement strand
AAATGAAATCGTCGCTTTTGATGCCAAAACCTTTAAAATCGAACACCGCTATAAACTTTCAAAAGGAGAAGAACCAAGCGGTCTCGCAATGGATAGAATGAACAGCCGTTTATTCGCGGTTTGCAGCGCCAATCAGTTCAGTATGAAAGGCAGTTTGCCGGAGTCGGTAATCT
Organism: Pedobacter sp. ASV19; assembly: GCF_016429005.1. Classification (GTDB taxonomy): domain Bacteria; phylum Bacteroidota; class Bacteroidia; order Sphingobacteriales; family Sphingobacteriaceae; genus Pedobacter. Next base: position 3,095 of record NZ_JAELTV010000467.1, on the reverse strand, counting down.
GTACCTTAAGTAATTCGCAGAATAAGCAGCTCCGAATTTTTGTAGCCGAAAATTCGGATATGAAAATTACAGGGAACGTTGAACAGCTCTTCAATACTTTAGTTTCAGGCTCAAAGGAAAATGAAGTTTACACCGACTTTAAGAACAAGAGCTATGCATTGGTTGGCGACTACCGTAAAATGGTTAAGGCTGTTGCGGGGGATTTGAAAGATAAAAGCAGCCAGGAATCTGTCATTTTACGTCAAAGGCAAGATAGCCTTCTGACTGCCATAGTGAAGTCTTATCCTAATTATATTGCTACGGCTATTACAATTAATGATTTGTACAGCACACGACCTAGCCGCGACAATGCATTTAAGTATTTTGGCTTGCTATCTGTCAAAGTACAACAATCCTACTATGGTAAGAAAATCGCCCAATTTAACGAAGCGGGTAAAAATATCGCATTAGGAAATTATGCTCCTGATTTTGTATTGAAGGATTTAGCCGGAAAAACTATACATCTGTCGGATTTCAAAGGAAGTTATGTCTTTGTTGATTTTTGGGCAAGTTGGTGTGGCCCCTGCCGCAAGGAGAATCCTACTATTTTGAAATGTTATAAAACTTATGGCAATGATACTTTGAAATTTTTAGGCGTTTCATTTGACGCGAGTGCTGAATCCTGGAAAACAGCTGTAGAAACAGATAAATTACCATGGACTCAATTGAACGATCCGGAATCGACTAATGGAGTTGCAGCTGGTCTGTACGGTATTAGGGCTTTGCCATTTAATTTGTTAATTGATCCCCAAGGGACAATTATCGCATTGAATCTAAGAGGAGAGGCTCTGGAGATGAAGCTGAAAGAATTATTTAATTAAAAATTTAGGTGATCATAATAGTGAAACGTAGCTGGTGGATGCCAGCTGCGTTTTTTATTAAATTTAAAACTAATTCCCCATACGAAAATCGTGCACGCTGCTCTGTTGCAAGCTTAATTCCTCGAAATAACTTACCGATCCCTTGTCTACAGGACATTGCGCACTAATACCCATCCAGATTTCAGCAGGGTAGTTGTTTTTATAGAGGCGAACCATATGCCAGGTCTTCTTGTCAACAGAATAATAGCTGGCTACCGTACGCGTGTCAGAAGAGATCTTCATGTAAACAAAAGGGCTTTGTATGGCATCGTGGTTATTGTCATCAGAGGTGCCAATGGTTCTTACAGTAACCAAACGATGGTTTCCACGTTCATCCTGCTCAAAACAATATTTCTGATAAAAGTTATCATGTACATAAATATAAAGCACTCCGGCGTTGTAAAGACCTTTTTCTGTAAAAGTAGGAGTGACCTTTGAAACCAAAGTAAAAGGCTTTGTATTATCCACCTTTGCCAGGAGAATAGGTGCGGTATTATTGGACAGCTGATTGTTCGGGTCAGAGAAATAGTCCTTCTTTTCACCTACATGGAAGGCTATTTTTCCAGTTGGGTCTATTTTCGCAAGGGTATCTGCTCCGTTAACGGATTTTGTGAAATGAATTCCGGAGATTGAAATATCGCAAGGTGTCCCATTTACACGTGCCGAATCAGTTGATGTTACCTTCATGGAATCTTTAGATTCCTGATCTTTTATCTCCTTATTATTGCAGCTGAATAAAAAAGCGATTCCTATCAAAGCACTGATACCTGAAAATTTTGATTTCATAGTTGTTTTATATTTTATAATCGTCGAAAAAACATATTTTCGTCAGGCTAAAGTTAAACGCAGACTCCGGTTGCTGCAATACCTCAAATTAACCAATTTTAGTAAAACATGGAAACACGCTCTATCCAGGATCAATTAACTACCGCTTTATTGGGACAGTCTTTTTCAAGTAGTAGCCAGGACACTGTTTTACTTGATGAATACAAACGTTTGGTAGAAGGATATGTAGATATTGACCATAGTATAGCCGTACTTTCTGATTTTCAGGCAAACCGAAGCTATATTTATGTAGGTAGCTTTGGTCAGCACTTTGGATTGTCTTATGGTCATATTGTAATTGAATCGGCATTTGAAGAATGTATTTTTGATAAGGTCCATCCGGATGACCTTACGGAGCGCCATATTTTAGAGCTTAGCTATTTTGAACATCAAAAGAGTTTGCTGCCCTCAGAACGCAAAAAATACAGTACAATAAGTAGAATAAGGGCTAGTAATGCAGAGGGCGAATATTCCTATATAAACCATCGCACCATTTATTTAAAGAGCCAGCCGAATGACAGCGTGTGGTTGGCCTTGTGCATCTACGCACCCTCCATTGACCTGCTCCCACGACCCGGGATCGATGGAAAAATCGTTAACAGGGAAACTGGAGAAAGTATATCCTTTGAACAGTATAAAAATTACGGACAGCAACTTCTTAGCCGTAGAGAAATGGAAGTTCTTAATCTTATTGCAAAAGGAATGGGAAGTAAAGAAATTGCAGTACAGTTGCATATCGCAGTTTACACAGTACGCAGGCACAGACAAAACATCATTCGGAAAATGCAGGTTTCCAATACGGCAGAAGCTGTAAAAACGGGTTTAGCTATAGGGATTATTAAAGTATAGTAGTGAATGCGGATTTTAAAAACAAGCCGAGTTCACGAGTTCATTAATACAAATGAGAACAATAAGCAAAGCATTAATAATTATATTGTAATGAAACCATCATGTGCAGAAATACACAAACCGATATGAATAGAATTTGGTAGCACATAATAGCTTCATTACCGATAAAAAACAAATTATATTCCAATGAAAAATTATGCATAGTATCGTGGCATCTGAACTTGTAAACTTAACTAACCTGTCTGAAGCTTTTAATGTATGACTGAAAAGGTATTTTCCGGAGAAGAACGTGAATTGCTCGAAGAAATTGCTTTAGGCAACCGGAAGGCTGTCTCTTATACACATCTGACGCTGCCGACGAACGTTAGCCGGTGTAGATCTCGGGGGTGGCCGGGGCAGTAAAAAGGGGGGGGGGGGGGGGGGGGGGGGGGGGGGGGGGGGGGGGGGGGGGGGGGGGGGGGGGGGGGGGGGGGGGGGGGGGGGGGGGGGGGGGGGGGGGGGGGGGGGGGGGGGGGGGGGGGG
>NZ_JAELTV010000466.1 GCF_016429005.1 Pedobacter sp. ASV19 | reverse complement strand
GTTCTTTTAGTATTACCGTAGCCTCCGGAAGAGGTCTTCCATTTTCGTCCAAAATTTTACCACTGACATCAATATTATTAAAACGATCAAAAATTTTTTCAATAACAGAAGGCTCCTTTTTCTTAATAACAATATTCTTGTCTTCGATTTGATAGCTGTAGGGTAAGTTTTTAAAACACATTTTAAGTGTTTCCTGAATAGTGGCATTTGTAACTTTCACAGTTACTTCCGTTTTCTGCAGGTTAATGTCTCTGGTAAAGAAAACATAGCCACTTTGTTTCTCAATGGTATTCAATACATTTTCAAGGGATGCTTTTCGCTCATCCAGCGTGATTCGTTGTCCAAATCCTTTTGCACTTACTTGCGCCAGTGCAATCATTAATATGAAAGTGGTTAGCTTCATTATTAATAGTAGTTTAGGTGGCAGCCAAACAAAAGGCATGCCTAGGTTAAACGTATAAGATTTCATACATTTGGTTGATTGAGTTGATGATCGTAAATAGTTCCGCAATTATTTATTACAGGGATTTTCTCCCTGTAAAGGTTAGCTCAGTCATCTGCCGGAAGGTGTTAGAGCACTTTCCGGCTTTTTTCAAAGCCACCTGATGTTTTTCTATTCTCTTTGTTGTACGATTCTATTCATGATGGTTGGTTTTTGTTGGTTAGTTGATTGGTTATTTATGGGTTAGTTCATCCCATTTTATCTTTAAGGGCTAATTATAATTTTCTTTCCTTCTATTTTAAATTTAACATCGGTGTATCCTAAAAGCTTTAAAGCTTGTTGTAGAGTAACATTACGGTATATTTTACCTGTAAATTCGCTGGTAATTGGCTTACCTTCAAATTCAACATCTACATCGTACCAACGGGACAATTGCTTCATCACCTCCTGGATACTGGCTTTATTAAAGCTGAACAGGCCATTTTTCCAGGCCACTGCATAGTCTGGGTTTACTTGTTGTACATTGATTTTGCTGGCTTGCAGGGTGGCTTGTTCGCCGGGTTTAAGCACCACTCCGTCGAGATGACGTGCAGGGTCGAGATGACGAAGAGCAGAAATACTGACACTTCCTTCTAACAATGTAGTTTTAACACCTACTTCATCTGAGTAACTGTTTATGTTAAAGTGGGTACCCAATACTTCTACCTCTTGCCCGGCGCTCTTTACTCTAAAAGGGTGTTGTTTATCCTTAGAAATCTCGAAGTAGGCTTCGCCGCTTAGAGTTACTTCCCGTTGCCCACGCCCATTAAAAGAAACGGGATAAATCAACTTAGAAGCAGCGTTAAGCCATACTTTGGAGCCATCGGGCAGTCGGATCTGATACTGCCCCCCCTTCGGGGTTTCTATGGTATTGAGCGCCACCCTGTCATCCCGGCGCAGGCCGGGATCTCCAGGTGCGGTATATATGACCTGTCCATCGATGGTTTTAGTGATTTGGACACCGGATTGTTGGGCGATGGCGCCTTTGGCGGCATCGGTTAGGGATATGCGTTTGCCATTGGCTAGGGTTAAGTAGGCTTTATTAGAGCCGGGTTTGATGTCGTTTGGTAACAGATCTCTTGTCGCTGCGCTTCTCTCAGGATGACGGGGAGCAAAGTAGGATGTGTAGAAGAACAAACCAGCTCCAATAACTAAAAGAACTGCTGCTGCCACGGCTATACGTGGCCATAATTTTACTCTATCTGGAAATTTAATTTCTGCAGGTAACTCAGCTTCGTTTGTATTGGTTTGCTCACTTATTTGTTTCCATACTCTGTGTTGAATTTCAAAATAGTCCAATTCCTCAGCATCTTTTTGCTGGCGGGCCGCAGACTCGGTGATAAACCAATGATCCAACAGCAGTCGCTCTGCTGGAGTGGCAGTTCCATCATTATATTTTGCTAAAAGAATTTCCGCCTGTTCGGTCTTCATGTCTTTATCTATCGTGATTTATAAGTAATAGCCATAAGTACCGCGCAACAGGTAGATGAAAAATCAAATAACTTATAACAAACTGATAATCAAATAAATAATTTTAATCTTTCTTAGCTAACTGAATGATAACAGTAGCTAAAGGTGCTATGGAAGTCAGTTTTGTACGCAGAATTTTCAGCGCATTACTAACCTGCTTATTGACCGTTTGTTCGGTAATGCCCAGTTTGGCTGCAATCTCCGCATGTGACAGGTTCTCATTCCTGCTCATTTCAAAAACTATACGCATACGGGTGGGTAGTTTTTCAATTTCCTGCTGAAGTATCGAACTTAATTCTCTTTCAGAAAGTTCATTCAGCGTATCTAAAGAAACATCATTTGAAAATTTAGCCAGAGAAGACAAGTAATCATTTTTCATCTTGTCTTTTTGAATCAGTTTAAGCACACTGTTTTTAGCCGAGATATAAAGGTATCCCCCAAGGTTATTATCTGCCTTCAGGAGTTCTGACTTTGCCCATAGCCGCACAAAGATTTCCTGCACCACATCTTCTGCGATCTGACGGTTACGCAGCATCTGATTTACTTTATAAAAAATCACAAAAAAATATCGGTTATACACTTCTGCAAATGCCGCATGATCGCCTTGCTTAAAAAGTGTGATCAGCTGCTCGTCTGAATGGTGTTTATAATCAGTCATCATTTTTATATAACCACGTTCCTTCGCCTCTTTAAATTTAACCATTTTAAAATAAAAAATACTAGGTATTTTCTGTTCAAGAAACGCTAATGTAATTTTTATTGGAGAATATAAAAATTAGTCTGTTTAAGATTTTTGTAAAGTTCTACCAGATCCTTACCCTATGGAAATATGATTTCTTTGATTTTCGAGCTCATTATAGTTTATGGAATTTCTGCCCGCAAAGCTAAACGCTCGACCTTTTCAGAAACAGAACATTAGAACCAAAACATGGTGTATTAAGAAGATTTAAAATCGAGCGCAAATAAGATAACAGCATCTATACGGTTAAATAAAGCTATGGCTAAAGCATTCCTTCTTTCATCTGGAAAATAATCCTCAAAAATATACCAGGACTTTGCGTTTTCATTAAAACGGGCCAAAGTATACGTATACTTTACCTTGATCAGCAAAAGCTTTTCAGATACTTTTTTCAAAGCCCGCTTGCCTTTGCCATCCTGGTGAGCAAGAACTTCAAAAAGCTTGCCTGTAGTACTTTTATACGCAAAATCTATGCGCTCCCTAAAATCATCTTCAATATCTTTACTTGTATCATTTAGCTCCTCCATCAACTGAATGAAGAGACCAACCCCTGTCTCTTATACACATCTGACGCTGCCGACGAACG